>JBKOUJ010000035.1:0-138460 GCA_046723355.1 Actinomycetota bacterium
GGTGGGAACGACCCCCACCCTTGGGTGGGGGTAACGCGCGCGCGTGTACCTGACAGCGGGCGGCGGCGTATCTGACAGCCGGCGGCGGCGTATCGTCGAACTCGTCGATTCGGGGCGGATTGGGTCCGTGGGGCTGGCCCGCGCCATTGCAGTAGGAGCAGGTCCCGGAGCGGCGAACGAAAGTGCGATGGCATCTGTTTCGAGACCGGGCCGCCCGGCGGCGGCTGCGCTGCCGCGCACCCGGGTCTTCGGCGTAGGCAAGCTCGCGAACGCGCTTCCGTCCGGCCGTGTGCTTGCGCTGGCATTCGGGTTCTTGGCCGCGGGTGTGCTCGCGTACCTGGGCGCGCGCGAGACCTCGGTGTTCGCGGTGCGGTCGATCCGGATCAACGGCGCCCCGCCTCGCGTGGCCGCACACGTTCGCGTGGCGCTCGCCTCGCTCGACGGTCGCAGCCTTGTCGGGCTGGATCGAAACGCAGTCGAGCACCGGCTGGCCTCTCTGCCGGATGTGGCTGCCGCGACCGTCGACCGGGACTTCCCACACACGCTCCGCGTGGCGGTGATACCAGCGCACTCGATTGCCGTTCTCCGCCGGGGGCCCTCGGCCTGGATCGTCTCGAGCGACGGCCGTGTCATCCGCACTGCCGGGCGTCTTGCCTCGCCGAAGCTACCCCGGATCTGGGTTCGACGTGCGGCCACCGTCGACCAGGGTGCCGCGGTCGGCGATGCCGATGCCGCTCGCGCCGTCGCTGCGCTTGCGACCGCCCGCCGCGCGCGCTTCACAGCCAGGATCGCCACCGTCCGGGCGGCCGACCACGAACTAACCTTCGTCCTCCCGGGTGGGCTCGAGCTGCGCTTCGGCAATGCCGTCGACCTGCCTCTGAAGCTCGCCGTCGTCAAGCGGCTGCTTCCACTCCTCCGGGGCGCCAGTGCCTATGTCGACGTGACCGTTCCCGAGCGCCCGGTCGCCGGTGGGAACCCTCAAGTATCAACTTCAGGTTGAGACTGCACGCGGGCGAGGCACGTTGACAGGCTTGTAGAAGCCACGTACTCTCCTGCGGGAACTGGGGCGTAAAACCAGACGCTCCACTGAAGCTTCAGGTCGAGCAAGCTTGAGCGTGAGAGACCAAACCGGTAACTTCCTCGCCGTCCTCAAGGTGGTCGGCGTCGGCGGCGGCGGCACGAACGCTGTCAACCGCATGGTCGACGCAGGCCTGACGGGGGTCGAGTTCATCGCCGTGAACACCGACGCTCAGGCGCTGCTGATGTGCGATGCCGACGTCAAGATCCACATCGGCTCGCAGGAAACGCGCGGTCTGGGCGCCGGCGCCGATCCAGCCGTCGGCAAGGCGGCCGCTCAGGAGAGCCGCGACGAGTTGAAGGAATCGCTCAAGGGTGCAGACATGGTCTTCGTGACCGCCGGCGAAGGCGGCGGGACCGGGACCGGCGGCGCGCCCATCATCGGCGAGCTCGCTGCCGAGCTCGGCGCCCTCACGGTCGGAGTCGTGACGCGGCCCTTCGCGTTCGAAGGCCGAAAGCGGGCGCAGCAGGCGGAGCGGGGCATCGAGGACCTGCGCGACGTGGTCGACACGCTGATCGTGATCGAGAACGACCGGCTGCTCCAGGTCGTCGAGAAGCGAACCTCGATCGTCGATGCTTTCAAGCTTGCCGACGACGTGCTCCGGCAAGGCGTCCAGGGCATCACCGACCTGATCACGATCCCGGGGCTCGTCAACCTCGACTTCGCCGACGTGCGAACGATCATGCGCGGCGCCGGCTCTGCATTGATGGGCATCGGGGCAGCCTCGGGCGAGAACCGCGCCACCGAGGCGGCGCAGGCCGCCGTGTCCTCGCCTCTGCTCGAGGCGTCGATCGAGGGTGCGACCGGAATCCTGCTCAACGTCACGGGCGGAGGCGACATCGGGCTCTTCGAGGTCAACGAGGCCGCAGAGGTCGTCACCGGCGCGGCCGACCAGAACGCGAACGTGATCTTCGGCGCCGTCATCGACGAGGGATTGAAGGACGAGGTGCGTGTCACGGTGATCGCGACGGGATTCGGGCCACACCGCACCCGACGCCGCCGGCCGGCCGAGATCGCCGAACCGGAACAGGTACCGGGCGATGAGCCCCAGCCCGCCCGTCGCGAGGGCTTCGAGGTACCCGACGACGTCCTCGAAGTTCCGTCGTTTCTGCGCGATAACTAGGAGGGTTCGGCAAAAAGCGTCTGTGCCGCCGGCGCACGCTGCTCGCCCCTGGCAGCGTCCTCAGTCGCGCCCATATCTACGGATATGGACGCTCCCTGCGTCCTCCCCAGGCAAACGAGCAGCGCACGCCGGCGACGAGCGCCATTCCGCCGAACCCTCCTCTAGGTTTAGAACGTCGCGGGTTGCGGTACGTTCGCGGTAGCCCTCTCGGGCTCCTCGCTAAGCGGGAAGCCCGCGATGACCCGGTCCGGCCGTCCCGGCCCCTTTGCTTTGGCAGGGGGACCGGGGCGGCTTCCTTTAGCATCAGCGCCCGGATGCAGACCCTTCTGCGGACGCCGCTCTACGACCGCCACGTCGCGCTCGGGGCGCGCATGGTTCCCTTCGCGGGCTGGGAGATGCCCGTCCAGTACGAAGGCGTGATTCCCGAGCACAAGCAGGTGCGGGTGGACTGCGGTGTCTTCGACGTCTCGCACATGGGCGAGCTCGAAGTCGAGGGTCCGCGCGCGGGTGCGCTCTTGCAGTCGCTCCTCTCGAACGACATCGACCGCCTCGACGACGGTGGGGCGCAGTACACCCTGCTCACGAACGAGTCCGGAGGGATCGTCGACGACCTGATCGCCTACCGGCTGACCCCGTTTCGCTACCTGCTCATCGTCAACGCCGCGAACCGGGAGACCGACTTCGAATGGCTCAAGGAGCGGGAGATTCCCGGCTCGGACGTCCGCGACGTCTCCGAGGAGTACGGACTTCTGGCGGTCCAGGGCCCACAGACGCTGGAGCGTCTCGGCCTCCCCGACGCGCCGGCGTTCTCGTTCGCGGAGGGTGAGATCGACGGAATCGCCTGCATGATCAACCGGACCGGCTACACGGGCGAGAAAGGCGTCGAGCTGATGGTTCCCGCCGAGGACGCGGCCGAGCTGTGGGACCGTGTTATCGAGCGCGCAGCCAAGCCCGCAGGCCTCGGTGCCCGCGACACGCTTCGTCTCGAGGTCTGCTACCCGCTCCACGGCAACGACATCGGGCCCGACACGGACTCGATTTCGGCCGGGCTCGGCTGGGTCTGCGCGCTCGAGACGGAGTTCATGGGGGCGGAGGAACTGCGACGGATCAAGGCCGAGGGACCCGCACGCCGCCTCGTCGCCTTCGTGATGGAAGACGCTGCAATTCCGCGTCAGGGGATGGCCATCGAGGGCGGCGGCGAGGTCACGTCCGGCACTCACTCGCCGATGCTGGATCGCGGAATCGGTCTCGGATATATCCCGGCGAGCCTTGCCGAGCCCGCCCAGGAGCTGACCGTCGACGTCCGTGGGCGTCCGCGCCGAGCCCGGGTCGTCCCGAAGCCGATCTACAAGCGGGAGGAGAGCCCCGGTGGCGGTGACTGAGACGTACCCCGACGACCTCAAGTACCACCCGGAACACGACTGGGCACGGATCGACGGTGACGAGGCGACGCTCGGCATCACGTGGTTCGCTCAGGACTCGCTCGGCGAGCTCGTCCACTTCGAGCCCCCCGACGAAGGGACCAGGATCGGCAAGGACGACACGTACGGCGAGGTCGAGTCGGTGAAGGCGGTCTCGGACCTGATCTCCCCGCTCTCGGGCGAGCTCATCGAGGTGAACAAGAAAGTCGTGGAGGCGCCGGAAACCGTCAACGAGGATCCGTATGGAGAGGGGTGGCTAGTGCGGATCCGGCTCGCTGAAGCCGGCGAGATCGACTCGTTGCTCGACGCGGCCGGCTATCGCCGGCTCCTTGAAGAGCAGTAGCCCGCGCCCAGGAAATGAGCTTTCTCTCCCTGACCGAGCAGGACCGCGGGCAGATGCTCGAGACGATCGGCGTCGACTCGGTCGACGAGCTCTTCGAGCAGATCCCGACAGGAGTCAGGCTTGGCCGGGCACTCGCACTCGAGCGACCGCTGTCGGAGCCCGAGCTCGTCGCCCACCTGAGCGAGCTCGCCTCCCGGAACGTGGATACCGGCCGCGAGATCTCGTTTCTCGGCGCCGGGATCTACGACCACTACGTCCCTGCAGTCGTCGACGCCGTGCTCGCGCGCGGCGAGCTCCTGACCGCGTACACGCCGTACCAGCCCGAGATGAGCCAGGGGATGCTGCAGGCGATCTTCGAGTACCAGACCGCTATCTGCGAGCTCACCGGCATGGACGTCTCCAACGCGTCCGGCTACGACGGAACGACGGTCGCCGCCGACGCGTGCTACGTGGCGAAGCACGCGACCGGTCGTGCCAAGGTTGTGCTCGCCGAGACACTGAACCCGCAGGTGCGGCAGGTCGTCAAGACCTACGCGCCCGGTTTCGGGCTCGAGGTCGTCGAGGTCCCTCACCGCGGCGGCACCACCGATCCGGACGAGCTGCAGACCGCGGCGCGCGATGCAGCGTGCGTCCTCTTCCAACAACCGAACTTCCTCGGCTGTCTGGAGCCGGCCCCGGACCTCGCCGCAGCCGCGGCCGAAGAGGGCGCGCTGGCCGTCGCGGACGTCGATCCGGTCTCGCTCGGCGTGTTGGAGGCGCCGGGCGCCTACGGCTGCTCGCTGGCGATCGGCGAAGGGCAGGCTGCCGGGAACGACCAGTCGTACGGCGGTCCCCACTATGGATTTTTGGCTGCGCGGTCCGAGTTCATCCGGCGGATGCCGGGGCGGATCTCGGGCGAGACGGTCGACGCCGACGGCGAGCGCGGCTTCGTTCTGACGCTGCAGACGCGAGAGCAACACATCCGCAGGGAGAAAGCAACCTCGAACATCACGACGAATCAGACGCTGCTCGCGCTCGCAGGCCTCGTCCATCTCTCCTGGCTCGGACCGCAGGGTCTGCGCGAGGTGGGGGAGACCTGCCTCGCGCTCTCGCGCTATGCGAAGGAGCGCCTGGCAGAGGCCGGGTTCGAGCTGGCGTTTCCAAACAAGGCAACGTTCAAGGAGTTTGCAGTACGCGTCGGACGGCCCGGCAAAGAAGCGATCGCACGTGCGCGGCGCGCCGGCGTTCATCCCGGCTACGCCCTGGGGCGCGACTACCACGGGCTCGACGACGCGCTGCTCGTGGCGGTCACCGAGAGGCGAACGACCGAGGAGATCGACCGCCTCGTGGAGGCCCTAGGCGCATGAAGCTGATCTACGAGAAGTCGAAGCCGGACCGTCGCGCCTCGACGCTCCCGCGCCCCGACCTTCCCCCCGCCGACGTTCCCGAGGAGCTGCGCCGCTCGAGCCCGCCGCGCCTGCCGGAGATCTCGGAGCCCGAGCTCGTCCGCCACTTCACGGCGTTGGCCGACCGGACCTTCGGCGTCGACACCGGTTTTTACCCGCTCGGCTCGTGCACGATGAAGCACAACCCGCGCGTCAACGAGCGTGTCGTCAGCCTGCCGGGCTTCCGCGATCTGCACCCGCATCAAGAGGAGGAGGCATCGCAGGGGGCGCTCGAGCTGATGTGGCGGCTCCAGGAGATCCTCGCCGAGATCGCGGGGCTCCCGGCCGTGTCGCTCCAGCCGGCCGCCGGCTCGCAGGGCGAGCTGACCGGGTTGATGCTGATGCGCGCGTACTTCGCCGATCGCGGCGAAGCCGACCAGCGGCGAGAGATCGTGATCCCCGACAGCGCTCACGGCACGAACCCGGCCAGCGTCACGATGGCCGGTTACGAGCTCGTCGACGTGAGCACCGATCGCCGCGGCAACGTCGACCTCGAGGAGCTGCGCGCGAAGGTCGGCCCGCGCACGGCGGGCTTGATGCTGACGAACCCGTCGACGCTCGGGCTATTCGACGAGGGAATCGAAGAAATCGCGCGGATCTTCCACAGCGCCGGCGCGCTGATGTACTACGACGGCGCGAACCTGAACGCGATTTGCGGAATCTCGCGGCCCGGTGACTTCGGGTTCGACATCGTCCACTTCAATCTGCACAAGACGTTCTCGCAGCCGCACGGCGGCGGCGGGCCCGGCGGCGGCCCGATCGCCGTGCGTGACGCCCTCGAGCCGTTCCTTCCCGTGCCGGCGGTCGTCCGCGGCGGCGACGCCTTCGGGCTCGACTACGACCGGCCGAAGACGATCGGCAAGGTGCGTGGGTTCTGCGGGCCGTTCGGGGTGTTCGTGCGCTCGTACGCCTACATCCGGTCTTACGGCCCAGCGCTCCGCGAGATGTCGGAGGCGGCGGTGCTGAACGCCAACTACCTGCTCGCGCGGCTCCGTGACGCGTATGAGCTGCCGTTCGACCGGCTCTGCATGCACGAATTCGTGCTCTCAGGCCGGCGCCTGAAGCGCGAGCACGGCGTCTCGACGCTCGACGTCGCCAAGCGGCTGATGGATTACGGCTTCCACCCGCCGACGATCTACTTCCCGCTGATCGTGCCCGAGGCGCTGATGATCGAGCCGACCGAGACCGAGACGAAGGAGACGCTCGACGCCTTCGCCGACGCAATGCTCGCCATCGCGCGCGAGGCGGCGGAGCAGCCCGAGCTGCTGAAGGAGGCGCCACACGTGCGGCCCGTGAAGCGGCTCGACGAGGTCCGCGCTGTCAAGCATCCCGTGGTGCGGTACGGGTTCGAGGAGCACGAAGAGCCGCAGGGCGCTCCCGCGGAGCCGCGGCAGCTGGAGGCGCAGAAGGGCGCTTAGCCCCGAGCCGCCGCGAGCTGGCCGCAGGCCGCGGCGATGTCGCGTCCGCGTGTCAGTCTCACCGTCGTCGGGACACCACGCCGGCGCAGCTCCGCTTCGAAGGCCGCGATCGCCTTCGGCGACGAGCCGCTAAACATCCCCGTCGGGTTGTACGGGATCAGGTTGACCTTGAAGACCTGCGGGTCGAGGAGGTCGGCAAGCGCCCGCGCCTGTTCGATGCGGTCGTTGACGCCTCCGAGCATGACGTACTCGACGAAGACCTTGCGGCGGCGCAGCTCGAAGTAGCGCCGACACTCCGCAACGACGTCCGGGAGCGGGTAGCGGTCGTTGACCGGCATCAGCTCCGATCGCAGCGCGGGCTCGGCCGCGTGGAGGGAGAGCGCGAGGCGGATCGGCTCCTCGACCTCATCGACGAAGCGCCGCAGTCCCGGGAGCCAGCCGACTGTCGAGACCGTCGTGCGACGGTGCGTGATGCCGACGTCGGGCAGCCGGCGCGCCGCCGCGACAACGGCATCCAAATTCAGCATCGGCTCGCCCATCCCCATGAATACGGCGTGATCGACTGCCTCGGCGCGTCGGAAATGCAGCGCCTGGTCGAGGATCTCCGACGCGGTCAGGTTGCGGCCGAAGCGCATCTGGCCGGTCGCGCAAAAGGTGCAGGTGAGCGGGCAGCCAGACTGCGACGAGAGGCAGATCGAGCGTCGCCCATCGCGGTAGCGCATCAAGACGGCCTCGACCGGATGGCCGTCGTGCGTGCGAAAGAGCGCCTTGACCGTGCCGTCGCTCGAATGCGCCTGGTCGACGAGCTCGAGCGTTGAGAACGGGACACTCGCCTCGAGCTCCGCGCGGAGCGATGCGGGCAGGTTGGTCATCTCGCCGTAGCCGGAGGCTCCCCGGGCGGTCCACTCCCACACCTGGCGCACACGGTAAGCGGGCTCGCCGCGCAGCCTCTCATCGAGAAGATCCAGGTTCACCCGCGCACGGTAGCGCTCGATTCCTCGTGCTTGTGGGAGCGGATCGGCTGTGCGAAGACTCACGGTACAGTCGCAGCCGTGATCGATCTTCGCTCGGACACGAAGACACAGCCGAGCCGCGGCATGCGCGAAGCAATCGCGAATGCGGAGGTCGGCGACGAGCAGCGGCGCGAGGACCCGACCGTCAATGCGCTCGAGCGCCGCGCGGCCGACCTGCTCGGTCAGGAGGAGGCGGTGTTTGTGCCGACCGCGACGATGGCGAACGAGATCGCCCTGCGGACGTTGTCGGAGCCGGGCGACGAGCTGATCGCCGAGGAGAACGCGCACATCCTCCTGGCCGAGCTCGGCGGTCCGGCCGTTCATGCCGGTCTGATGACGAGGCCGGTGCGCGGCGAGGCCGGCCGCTTCGGGCCGGACGTCGTGCAACGGATGGTTCGTCGCACGGACGGGACGCACGTCCCGCCGACGCGCGTCGTTGCGATCGAGAACACACACAACGCCTCCGGCGGTCGCGTCTGGCCGCTCGAAGAGGTCGGGGCCCTGATTGCGGCGTGCCACGAGCTCGAGCTCTCGGTGCACCTCGACGGTGCGCGCTTGCTCAACGCCTCGGTGGCAAGCGGCGTTCCCGCAGCGGAGATCGCCCGGCAATTCGACACGGTGACGATCTGCCTCTCGAAGGGTCTCGGCTGCCCGCTCGGCGCGCTCGTCGCGGGGTCGGCCGAGCTGATGACGAAGGGGCGGCGGCTCAAGCACCAGTTCGGAGGCGCCATGCGTCAGGCGGGGATCGTCGCCGCGGCCGGCGTCTACGCGCTCGATCACAACGTCGAGCGGCTCCCCGACGATCATGCACGCGCACGGCGGCTGGCCGAAAGCCTTCACGCAGCGGGCGTGCCCGTGAATCTCGAGCAGGTCGAGACGAACTTCGTGCAGGTCGACGTGGGCGCACTCGGGCTCGACAGCGACGAGGCGCTCGCGCGACTGGCCGAGCAGGGCGTTGGGCTCTCGCTGACGCCGCATCCCGGTGTGCTGCGGGCGCTGACGCACCTCGACGTCAACGACGAAGACGTCGACGTCGCGATCGAGCGGATCCCGAAGGCGCTCGGCGTTCTCGCCCGCGCTTGAGAAGGTTCAGCCGGCCTCCTCCCCGCGGCGAGCCTATCGAGCCCCCGCGCACGCGTGGGCGACGCGATCGTGACGAAGGTGCGACGTTCAACCGGGCTGCGCGTCAGCGATCGCCGGCAAGGACGAAGCCGACCGCGAGCGCGAGGTACAGGCCGATCAGGGTCAGGCCCTGCCAACGCTTCGAGCAGCCGTCGAACACGACCACGGCGACGACGCCGACCGCGAGGGCCATCGCACCGAGCTCTTCCCACCGGAATGCCAGCGGCAGGGCAGGCGTCACCAGCCAGGCGAGCAACGCGACCGCTGGCGTTACAAAGACCGCGACCTGCGCGCTGGAGGACACGGCGATCTCGGTCGCGAGCCGAAGCTTTCCGCGCCGGGCGATCACGATCGCGCCGCCGTGCTCGGCCGCGTTGCCGATGACCGCGACGATCACGATCGAGATGAAGAACTGCGAGAGCCCCGCCGACTCGGCGAAGCCCTGCAGGGAGTGGACGAGGATCTCGCTGATGAACGCGACCGCGGCCGTGGCCAGCGCGAGCGCGAGCAGCGCGCGGGGCAAGGACCAGGCGCCCGCCGCCTCCTCCCGCCCGGACGCCTCGTGGCTGGCCCGGAACCTTCGGATTTGCATCGTCTGCATGACGACGTAGAGGACGAGCAGCGCGGCGGCGAGCGGGGCAGTCAGCACCGCCAGCGAGTGTCGCTCGGGGTCGCCGTGCCAGCCGGCGACGGAGGGTGCGACGAACGCCGCGACCGCGACCGCGACCAGCCCGAGTTGGAGGAGCAACGAGTTTCGGTCGATCCGCTTCCCCGTCTCGCCGATCGCCATCGCGAGCCCCAGCACGAGCAACAGGTTCGAGATGACGCTGCCGGCTAGCGAGCCGCGCACGACGTTCGGCAGGCCGCTCCCGACGGCGAACAACGCGATGATCAACTCCGGCGCGTTGCCGAAGCTCGCGTTGAGAAAGCCGCCGATCCCGGGGCCCGTGTGCTCGGCGGCGTGCTCGGTCGCTTCGCCGATCAGCCACGCGAGCGGGATGAGCGCCGCGGCCGACAGGATGAACAGCGGAACGTCGCCCGGATGGAACGCGAGATCGACGACGAAGGTGATCGGTGCGAGCGCGAGGGACGCCCAAAGGACCGTTCGCGCCACGCCGATACCCTAACCGCGTGCCGGCGGCGGTCCTGTTCGACTGGGGGGACACCCTGATGCGCTTCGCCTACGACGAGGCGCTCGTCGAGGCCGGCCATCGCGCCGGGCTCGCGGCACTCGGGCGCGATGACCTGCCGGAGGTGGAGCGCCTGGCGGCGCACTTTCACGAGCGCTACGAGCCGTTCTTCTGGACCCCCGGCGCGGTCGAGGAGCTCGAGTATCCGGGGCTCGTCCGGCAGTTGCTCGGGGATTTCGGAGTCGAGGTCGACGACGAGGAGTTGACGCGCTTTCTCGAAGCCGAGCACGCGGCGTGGAATCCGGCGCGGCAGCTCGCTGCGCACACGCCGGCATTGCTGGAGTCGTTGCGCGAGCGCGGGCTCAAGCTCGGGCTCGTCTCTAACGCGTTCGACCCCGGCTGGCTCCTCCACCGCGACCTCGAGCAGATGGGACTGGCCGCGCGGCTCGACTTCGCGGTCTTCTCTTCCGAGGTCGGAAAGCGGAAGCCCCACCCTGCGATCTTCGAGCGGGCGCTGGAGGCACTCGACGTCGCCGCAGCGGACGCGGTCTTCGTCGGCGACCGCCTCTACGAGGACGTGCGCGGCGCCGGCGAGCTCGGGATGGCGACCGTGCAGGCCCTCTGGTTCCGCGCCGACGAGCATCCCGAAGGGGGCGAGCCGGACTTCCAGGCGTTCACACAGATGGACGTCCTGAACGTCGTCGATCGTCTCGCGGCCGCCGCGTAGTCACGGCGGCGACGCGCCGCCCTAGCCCCTCATCGCGTGCTTGTCAAGTCTTGCGGAGCCCGAGCGGGTTCACCCAAAATCCCAACATGGAGACCAAGCGCGACCTCGTCAGCCGGGCGAGCGAGCTGCCGCTCCACCCACAGGACGAGGTCGAATGCAGGCGCTGCGGTGTCCACTGCGACAAGATCGTCTACCCGGCGGCGTGCGTCGAGCGAGGCTGTGCCTTCCTTTACTCGTATGAGGAGTTCGGCCACAACTACATCGGCTGCATGCAGAAGGTCTTCGACGTCGAGATCGACTTCGACCTGTTGCAAGCCGCCGAGCGAACCGGCGAGTTCGGCGCCGTGAAGGCGACCCGCAGGCCGCTGCCTCTCTGCCGTTCCGATGTCGAGAGCTGCTACGACGGCCGCACCGAGGACGTCGGCTGCCTCAACCCCGAGTTCTACGAGCTGCCCGTGGGCGAGCCGACATTCCGCGTTTTCGCGCAGATCGGCCCCGCCGCTTAAGGCGATCGCTTGCGACGCCGACGAGCAGAGGCCGTGACGGCTTTGCCGGCGCGGCCGCTGTGACGAAGAGCGCGAGCGTGTAGCTCCTTCAGGTTGCGGACCTGCTCCGCGTCGGGACCGTGGCCGTCCGTGCCGGGCACCTCGAGAAACGCGGGCAGCTTCTGGAGCTTCGGGTGGGCCAGGAAGACCCCGAGTTCTTCGCCCAACAGACCAGCCCCGATGTTGTCGTGGCGATCACGGTTCGAGCCGAGCGGGGCCTTCGAATCGTTGGCGTGCAGCGCGCGGAGCCGGTTGAGGCCGATCCGCTCGTCGACCTGGCGCAGGACCCGGTCGAGCTCCGCTCGGCTGGTCACGTCGTACCCGGACGCGAACAGGTGACACGAGTCGAGGCAGATACCGAGCCTCTCATGGCCGTCCAAGGCGTCGTAGAGCGCGGCAAGCTCCTCGATCGAGCGGCCGATCGTGCCGCCCGCGCCGGCAGTGTTCTCCATCAGCAGCCACGTCCTGTCGGAGCACCGCTTCAACGCTTCTCGGAGCGCCGGGACCGCGCGCTCCAGCCCGGCCTCGAAGCCCGACCCTAGGTGCGAGCCGACGTGGAAGACAACCCCGTCGGCGTCGATCGCGCAGGCGACGTCGACGGTGTTTTCGAGCGCCGCAACCGACTTCCCGTAGACCTCGTCGTCCGGGCTCGCGAGGTTGATCAGGTAGAGCGCATGACAGACGACGGCGCCGATCCCCGCCTCGGCCCTGCGCTCCTTGAAGCGCTCGAAGTTGGCCGGGTCGTGATTCGTCGGCCGCCAGGTGCGAGGGCTCTGCGTGAAGATCTGGACGCAGTCGCCGTCCATTGCCTTGATCCGGTCGACCGCTGTGTGGATGCCACCGGACGTGGAGACGTGGGCGCCGAGCTGCACGCCAGTACGCTACTCGCGTGGCCGTCCGAGTCCGCTTCGCGCCGAGTCCGACGGGCTACCTGCACATCGGCGGAGCCCACACGGCTCTCTTCAATTGGCTGTTCGCGCGCCATCATGGAGGCGAGTTCCTGCTCCGGATCGAGAACACCGACACGAGCCGCGAGGTCGCCGAGGCGACCGAGCAGATCCAGGAGTCGCTGCGGTGGCTCGGTCTCGACTGGGACGGCGAGGTGACCTTCCAGCTCGACCGCATGCCGGAGGCGCAGGAGCGCGCGCGGGCCCTCGTCGCCGAGGACAGAGCCTACGAGGAGGAGGGTGCGATCCGGTTCAGGATGCCCGATGAGGGCGCGACGAGCTGGGACGACCTGATCCTCGGCCTGATCGAGTATCCGAACGAGAAGCTCGAGGACGTCGTCGTCGTCCGGTCGGATGGTCGCCCCACCTACAACTTCGTCTCGCCCCTCGAGGACCTGCTGGACGGCATCACGCACGTGATCCGCGGCCAGGACCACGTTTCGAACACGCCGAAGCAGATTCAGATCCTCGGCGCAGTAGGGACGGAGATCCCGGCCTACGGGCACGTGGCGCTGCTGAACGGCCCGGATGGCAAGAAGCTCTCGAAGCGGCACGGCGCGATCACGGTCGAGGAGTTCCGGCGCGAAGGGTTCATTCCCGAGGCGCTCGTCAACTACCTCGCGCTGCTGGGCTGGAGTTACGACGACCACACGGAGATCATGAGCCGCGAGGAACTGATCGAGCGCTTCTCGCTCGACCGGGTCGGCAAGAGCTCCGCGACCTTCGACTACGAGAAGCTGACGCACATGAACGGCGTCTACCTCCGCGCGCTGCAGCCGGAGGAGTATTCCGACCGCCTCGTCGCGTACGTGCGCGAGCAGGGCTACGACTGGGACGAGGGCCTCGTTCGCAAGGCCGCGCCGCTGGTCCAGGAGAAGATCGCGACCCTCGGCGAGTTCCCCGCTTTCGCGCGCTTCTTCTTCGAGCGGGTGCCCCCGCAGGAGCCGCCCGCGGACGGCGCAGTCCTGCCCGCCGCAGCGGAGACGCTCGCGGGGGTCGAGCCGTTCGACGCGGCGACGATCGAGACGGCGCTACGGGAGCTGGCCGACCGACTGGGGCTCAAGCCCCGTCAGGCGTTCCAGCCCATCCGTCTTGCAGTGACCGGATCGAAAATCTCTCCCGGTCTCTTCGAGAGCCTCGAGCTCCTCGGCCGAGAGGAGTCGATCGCGCGGATCAGCGCCCCCGGCAGCGGCTTGGGCGGCGCCAGCGGGTCGAGCGCACGCTGAAATTCCAGCCAGGCACGGCGGCGGAACTGCGCGGTTGGGCGTGGGAGCAGCTCGTTCACAGGTCGGATTCGCGGTGGGGGCCGCGTTTGCGACTTTAGAGTGGTAACGACCCGCCGCCCGCGGGGGTTACGGGCGCGGCGAGTAGACGAGGAAGCCGCTTGCGAAGAGGGCGAGCCCGAGCGCCCACACGGGCCAGACCTCGACGGTCGCTCCGACTGCGAAAACGAGTGCGCCGCTGACGGCGAGGACCGTGGCCGCGAGTGCGCTGCCGCGTTCGGGCGGCTCAGGCTCGAGCTCGTGCTCGGTCGGGAGCGGCTTCGGCGTCGCCGCCCGGAGCCGGGCGAGACGCACGCGGAACAGGGCACCGCGCCACTCGGGGAGCAGCGCTTCGGCGGCCATCGCCCCCGCGCCTTCGAGCACCTCGGCGAACTCGGCCGTCGCGTCGCGCGCGCCGGCGAGCGCGGCAGCGAGCTCGGCGTGTGCAGCCTCGGCCGCGGCCGGGGGCCTCAGGCCCAGGGCCAGTTCGCTCGCGGCGTGAAGGGCGTACTGGAGCGACGGCAGGCGCTCGAGGACGCCCTCCTCGTCGAGCAGCTCGCCAGGATCGGCCGCGATCGCCTCGAGCTCGGTGAGCGCCCAGCCCAGGCGCTTCCACAAGCCCGTGAGCGCGGCCGCATACCCCTCGCGTTGCCCTCCCGCGACGCTCGGTCTCACATCGCGATCTTACAACCGGGATCTTGGTCTCGGTCAAAAGCCTCTTCTTCCGCACGAGCCTGGTCGAGCGGTCGCGCCGCGCATGTCGGCGCGACCTTCTAGGCGCGTGTCGCAAGCGACGCGACTGAACTGAGATCTTGGCTTAGGTCGTACGGGTTGGCGCTACAGTGGCGTGGCGCGCGATGGGGGAAGCGAACACGGTGCTGGTCGTCGACGACGACGAAAGCCTGCGGATGCTCTGCCGCGTGAACCTCGAGTTCGAGGGCTACCGCGTGCTCGAGGCGCCGACGGTCGAGATTGCGCAGGATTTGCTTCGAGCGGAGCCCGTCGACGTGATCCTCCTCGACGTGCACGTGGGGACCGGCGACGGCTTCCGGGTCCTCGAGGCCATCCGCGACGAGAGAGTTGCGCTCTTCACCGGCAGCTTCCAGGTCGACGAGCAGCGCGCCGCAACTGTGGACGCCGTGCTTCGGAAGCCGTTCACGCTGACGGAGCTCTCGGAGACCGTCGGCAGGCTCGCCTCCGGATCAACCCTCAGCTAGATTCCCTGGCCGCATGAGCGTCGCCGCCGTTCGGACACCTGCCGAGTACGAGTCTCAACTCCGCCGCTACCTGTTCGAGCGTTCCGAGGAGAGCCGAGCGGTCCGCGTGGGGGAGAAGGAGGTCTCCGAGCGGGCCGAGATCGTCGACCGGTTCCGCGACCTGTTCACCCGCGAGCAGCTCGACGCGCTGCGGGCCGCCGAGGACAAGGCGCCTGAAGGCGACGAGCGCGAGCGGCTCTACCGGTTACGCAAGACGTGCGAGTCGGGCTACGTCTCGGGCGAGATGGCCGAACGCGAGGACGCCCTCGAGAACGCCATCCTCGCGGCGCGCGTCGAGTTCAAGGACGAGGAGTTGCCGCTGCGGTCGGCCCAGGCCAGACTGGCGGTGCTGCCCGACTACCAGGACCGCGAGCAGCTCGGATCGATCACCGCCGACCGCAGCGCCGACTTCAACGACGAGCGCCTCGAGCTGCTGCGGGCCGTCGAGGAGCTCGAGGGCGAGATCTCGGGCCAGCCCGATGCGATTGCACGAAACGAGGAGGAGAAGGGCGTCTCGCTGCGTGAGCTCGAAGCCGCGCTTGGGCAGGCCAGCGAACGCTCGACCGCCGCCTACATCCCGCTGCGTGACCGTTGGTTCGAGCGGCTGCTCGGCCCGGAGCGTGACGAGGTTCCCTCCTCATACCACGTCGCCTACATGCGCCGTCTCTCACCGCTCGAGGCGACCTACACCAAGGAACGCGCGGTCGAGGTCTGCATGGACACCGTCAAGCGCCTCGGCTTCGATCTCGAGAACGACCCGAATATCCGCCTCGACCTCGACGACCGGCCGCAGAAGTCGCCGCGCGCCTGCGTGATCCCCTCGGACCCGCCCAGCATCGTGCACCTGATCACGCGGGCTCAGGGCGGTCTTCACGACTACCAGGCCTTCCTGCACGAGGCCGGTCACGCCCTGCACTACGGAGGCGTCGACCCGAACCTGCCGTACACGTTCCGGAGCATCTCGCGCGACCACGCGCTGACCGAGATCTACTCGTACATCCTCGAGGCGATCACGCGCGAGCCGGAATGGCACGCGCACTACTTCGGGCTTTCGGACGAGGACGCGGAGCGCAATGCGGAGGCGACGGATTTCCTCGAGGCGGTGCTGTACCGCCGCTACACCGCGAAGCTGCAGTTCGAGCTCGAGTTCTGGGGTCGCTTCAACGAAGAGGATGGCGGTGGACCCGAGGGCTACGAGGAGCGCCTCACCGAGGCAACCGGCATCCGCTACCGCGCCGACAACTATCTGTTCGACATGGACGCGGGCTTCTATTCGGCGGACTACCTGCGGGCGTGGATTCGTTCGGCCCAGCTCCGCGACTTCCTCGTCCGCGAAGTGGGCGAGGACTGGTGGCGGAACGCCGAGACCGGCGAGCGTCTTCAGAGGCTCTTCCTCGAGGGGACGAAGCCCTCCAGCGAGGAGATCGCCGCGCGGCTCGGCTACCAGCCGCTCGACACTCAGCCCTTGCTGCGAGAACTGGGCGTCTAGGACGGCGCCACGGCCGCAGAGATCGCGGAGGGCCCGGAGGCGCCGAGCGCGCGCACCGCGAAGAGCTTGGCGGGGCTATTAAGGTGAATCGCCGTCTCGAAGCCGGCGCGTGACGCTGTCCTGATCGGCTTCAGCTTCCGGGCGTTGGGGCCTGCGAGGACCTGCCAGCGCCGAATGCCGGTGGCGCCGTTCCAGCTCGCGTAGACGGTCACGCCGCCGCCAATCCGCTTCGCGGCAATCGACGGTCGCGAGCGCGGGCGCGCGGTCCAGGTGAACCGGTAGACGCGGTAGGAGTCGGCCTCTTTCGCGAACGAGCCGTCGAAGACGACGCGGCCCGCGGCGTCAAACTCGGTGAACCAGGGGTTCTGCCCCCAGCCGACGAGGAGGTGGCCTTTCGGGAGCAGCTGCACGTTTCCCTGGCTTCCGGACAACAGGCCCTTCGGGTGCGTGTACGCGTGCAGGAGCTTCACGGTGCGTCGACGAACGTCGATGCGGAGGAGCAGCGCCCGCGACTCCTTCTCGATTGCCGGGTTCGCCCCGTTGTCGAACAGGGAGATCGTGTTCGGTGCGTGCCAGCGCGCGTCGTGCTGCCAATTGAAGGTCGTCCCCGGGCCCATCGTGAAATCGCTCCGCTTCCCGCCGAGGCGCCATCGGATCGCACCAGTCCGCCGGTTGATGTCGTACAGCGCGCGGGTGTTCCGCGCCGAGATGAGGTAGTTGCCGTTCGGGTCGAGTGCGACCGAGTTGATGTGGAAGTAGTCGAACGGCTGCCCGCTCCTCGGTTGTGCATAGGACTCCGACAGGGGCACGTGCGCAAGCGCGTTCCACTGGAAGAACACGCGTCCGCTCGGGATCGCGAGTTCCTGGAATCCGCAATCCCAGGTGTCGCCGCGCTGGTGGTAGAACGTGATCAGGGCTGTGTTCCGCGGCGTGATCGTGAATTCGTGCTCGTCCCCGGAAACACCGTTTCCGGCACGGAGGATGGCGATCCGCCGGTAGGCGTCGTTGTAGATCACGTAGTAGCCACTGCCGATCCCGTTCTGGGACTGGCCCTCCCACCAGGTCAGCACCTTCCGTCCGTGGTAGCGCTGGACGCGGAAGTCCGTCGGGCCGTTCGTTGACGGGTGGAACCAGATCGGCCGGCCACGGTTGTCGATGATCAGCGTCCCCTCAGGCTCGATCTTCTTCGGCGCGAGGAAGATGTAGCCCGGGGCGATTACCTTGCCCTTGGCGTCGATCGTGACGACGGGCGGCTTCAAGTCCGGACGCGAGACAAAGTGCATGAGCGGAGGATCCGCCGCTGCGCGCCGCGAGTCACCATACGCGGCCCCGGCGATGGCGAGGCCGATGAGCGCAAAGCCCAGAACTTTTCGCAGAGGTCCTCCCGTCGTCGGCGGGCAGACTAGCGGCGCCGCGAAATGCGCGCCGAACACGTGAGAGAGGCGCATACGGGATTCGAACCCGTGCCGCCGCCGTGAGAGGGCGGTGTCCTAGGCCACTAGACGAATGCGCCGGAGAGCGGGAGTGTAGCCGGTGGGGGGAAAGCCGGTCTCCGCGGATCGCCGACCTGGTCACGAAAAGAGAAAACCCCGCCTGGGCGGGGCTTTTCACACAGGCTGCGGGGCTAGGATTCGAACCTAGACTACTCGGTCCAGAGCCGAGCGTCCTACCGTTAGACGACCCCGCAAAGGCGTCGCTTGCGATGCCGATTTGGAGGGCAAACGGCTTCGCCGGTTGCCCGTTTTCCTTGTGGCCTGCGAAGTGTAGCGCCGGTCTAATCGAGAGGCTCGCGACCGCGGCGGAGCTCCGGCGCCACGCCGAGCCCTCCGTCGGACACGAGGATCTGGCCAGTGATCCAGCCCCCGCGCGGGGAACAGAGGAAGGCGACGAGTTCAGCTGCGTCCTCGGGACGGCCGATCCGACGAAGCGGCGTCGCTTCGCCGATGCGCTCGGCGAGTTCCGCCGAGAGCCAACCGGTGTCCGTCGGGCCCGGGTCGACGGCGTTGACCGTGATTCCCTTCGGCCCGAGCTCTACCGCTGAGGCGACAACGATCTGCTCGAGTGCCTTCTTGCTCGCGCCGTAGGCGATCTCGCCGTGGACGGCGCTTGTGGTGAAGGCGACGATCCGTCCGGAGCCCGGCTCGCCTCGGAAGCGGCGCGCGAACTCCGCCACGAGGTGCAGCGTCGCCCGTGCATTGACGGTGAGGTGGCGGTCGAAGGCGGGGGCGGTCGTGTCGAGGACGCCGCCCAGTCGCGATTCCGTGTGGACGACCACGAGTGCGGTCAGGAGCCCGACGGCAGCTTCTGCGGCCGCGACGACACGGGCCGGCGCCTGCGGATCGCCGAGGTCGTCCTCGCTCCAGGCGGCGAGCGTTCCCTCTTCCAAGAGCCGCTGCGGCGCGTCGGGATCGGCGCCCCAAGGTTCCGTCTCGTCGTACGGTCGAAAGCCTGTTCCGGCCACCGTCCAACCATCTCGCGCGAGCGTCCGCGCGACTGCGGAGGCGATGCCGCCGAGGCGGCTGACCCCGGTGACGAGGGCGGCCGGCACGTGTGGGGTTAAGTCTCGAGCCGGTAGGTCGGCAGCAGGAGCTTCTCAGCCTCGCCCTCGATGTGGGCGATCACGTCGACGTAGGGCTCGAGCCCGGAGCCGCGCAGCTTCGAGCCGAGCACCTCGTCGACCTGATAGATCCCGGACGAGTTGTTCATCGTGATCTCGATCCCGATCGGGCGCTCCATCCCGTCGGTGATCGTGACGTCGTCGATCGCGGCTGCCGAGAGAGAATGGATCGACACGCGGCCGTGCTCGAACGGGATCCGGGAACGGCCTTTGGCCATGTCGAGCGCGTCGGCAACGCGGACGATTCCTGCCTCAAGCGTCAGCGGCCTGCCGTACTCGCGGTGGCTCGTGATCGCGTGCAGCACCTCCGAGGCGATCACCGTCAGCTCGGGCTCCTCATAGAGGCCTTCGAGCAGCTGCCGCTCCTTTGGCTCGGCCAGGAAGAGGCTGAAGTCCTCGTGGCCGTCGCGGTGGACCGCCATTCCGATGCAGTGCAGGAGCGCCGCGAGCGTGACGACGATCTCGGCGTCGTCCCTCTCGAAGCCGTAGTCGTTTACGACCGACGGCTCGACGCCGTGCTTCGTCAGCTGGCGGAGGAGCTTCAGCGCGATGTTGGTCACGATCTGGACGTGCACCCAGGAGTGGTCGTTGATCTGCATCCGGGCGACGGCGTTCACGTTCGCGACGTGCCACCACGCCTTCAACTGCTTGTCGCGGTTGACACGCTCGAGCAGCGTGCGCAGCTTCCGGTTCCCGCGGGCGGGCACGTTGATGTGCATCCGTTCGACGGCTTCGGCCGGCGTCAGGCGGGTATCTCGCTCGGCCTCCTCTGAGATCGGCTGGTCGATTCGCTCTTCGGTCTGCTTGTCGAGCGCCACGGCGCAGAGCCTACGCCGCCAGCTCGATCTCGCGGGCCTGCGCCAGCCAGTCGGCGAACAACTTGGAGTCGAGGTCCTGCGGTTCGCGGAGCTTGGCGTGCGCCATCACGTCGCCTGAGGTTTCGAGCGGCCCCGACGGGTCGTCGATCGAAGCGCCATGCCAGAACCCGAAGGTGAGATGCCTCGACGCCGCATTCAGGGAGCAGACCGGCTTCTTGCGGAGGCTCGAGGTCGGATGAGCCCACTTGATCGCCGATTCGGCGCCTTCGAGGTTGGCGTCGATCGCCGCACACGTCTGCCGCGCGACGTCGGCGAGTTGGGGCGGCAGCGCCGCGATGTACTCGCCGACGGTCGCGCACTTCGCCATCACGGAGAGCCTACGCCTGCGACCGATTGCCGGTGCGGCGATTTCGTGCTCCCTCGGCCCATTCCCCCACCCTGGGTGGGGCTCACCCGCCTCCCTCGCGGTCGAGGCTACCGGGGAAATGCGTACAGGTGTGGGGCGGGTCTATGCCGATTCCGTGCCAAGCGCCTCGGGTCGTGCGCGGGCGCGGTGCCTACGCGGCGTCCGCCGCCCAGTCGCCGTAGAGCGACGTGTAAAGCCCCCGCTTCTCCATGAGCTCGTCGTGGCTGCCCTGCTCGACGATGCGGCCGTGCTCCAGCACCACGATCAGATCGGCGTCGCGAATCGTCGAGAGGCGGTGGGCGATGATGAAGGCGGTCCGGCCCGACAGAAGCAGCCGCAGCGCCTGCTCGATCTTCCGCTCCGTGCCGATGTCGACCGAAGACGTCGCCTCGTCGAGGATGAGGATCCGAGGGTCGGCGAGCAGAGCGCGCGCCAGCGCGACCAACTGGCGCTGGCCGAGCGAGAGCCGGCTGCCTCGTTCCTGTACCTCGGTCTCGTAGCCGTTCTCGAGCCGCAGGATGAACTCGTGCGCGCCCACGGCCTGCGCCGCGCGCACGATCTCCTCGCCCGGGGCGTCGGGTCGCCCGAAAGCGATGTTCTCGGCGACGGTACCGGCGAATAGGAACCCCTCCTGTGGGACGATCCCGAGCTGGCGGCGAAGGGACGCCTGCGTGACATCTCGGAGGTCGATCCCGTCGATCGTGATCCGGCCCGCACGCGGGTCGTAGAAACGTGCCAGAAGCTTCGCGATCGTCGACTTGCCCGCGCCGGTGTGGCCGACCAGGGCTGCCGTCGTCCCCGCCGGCACGTCGAGGTCAAGGTCGGGCAGGACGTCCGGCCCCTCGCCGTAGCCGAACCGGACGTGCTCGAAGCGGACGTGGCCCTCGACCGTGGGAAGCTCCCGCGCGCCCGGCTTGTCGAGCACCTGTGGCTCCTCGTCGAGCACATCCATGATCTTGTCCAGGGCCGCCGTCGCCGACAGGAAGGTGCTGTAGAGCTGCGAGAGCTGCTGGACCGGGTCGAAGAAGTTCTGGACGTAGAGCATGAAGGCGAACAACGTCCCGAGCGTGACGGCCCCGCCGAAGTACAAGTAGCCGCCGTATCCGAGCACGACCGCTAGCGCGATCGACGAGACGAGGTCGACGAAGGGGAAGTAGAGGGCGTTCAGGACGACCGTCCGCATGTTCGCCTCGCGGTAGTGCTCGGCCACCTCGCGGAAGTGGGCGATGTTGCGGGCCTCGCGGGTGAACGCCTGGACGATCCGCATTCCCGCGATGTCCTCCGCGAGCGTGGCGGTGACCAGGCCGAGCCGCTCGCGGACGGCGGCGTATGCACGCGCGGAGTGGATCCGGAAGAGAACTGTCCCGATGCTCATGACGGGGATGACGGCGAGCGTCGCCAGCGCGAGCCGCCAGTCGAGGACGAAGAGCAGAATCGCGGTGCCGAGGAGGGTCAGCGAGCTCTGGACGAGCGTCGTGACGCCGTCGGTGACGAGCTGGTCGAGCGCCTCGACGTCGTTCGTGAGGCGGCTGATGATCACACCGGCCCGGTTTCGCTCGAAGAACCCCAGCGAGAGCCTCTGCAGATGACCGAAAAGCTTGATCCGCAGGTCGGCGAGGATGCGTTCGCCGACCCAGCCGGTCAGGTACGTCTGCACGTAGCTCATGCCCCAGTTGGCCAGGCCTGCGAGCAGGAAGGCGATGACGATCACCCAGAGGGCACCGAGATCGTGCTTGCGGATCCCGTCGTCGATCGCGTACTTGGAAAGGAACGGCGGCGCGAGCGCGGTCGCCGTCGCGAGCAGCAGGGAGAAGATGGAGAACGTCGTGCGCGTCTTGTAGGGCGCCGTCAGGCGCGCGAGCGTGGCGACCCGACGCCGGGTGCGGCGCCAGGACCAGTCGTCGACCTGCGCCCCGCGCTGCATGCTCAGGTGGCTGCCCGGCTGCCAAACCCTCATGCGGTCTCCACTAGAGCGTTCGAGGGAAAGTCGGCCAACAGCGGCTTTCGGACGGCCGCAGCGGCAAAGCCGCTACGGCCTCTAGGTCGGCATCGCAAGCGGTGCCTCATGCGACTTCGGCCTCGTCGGCCTCCTCGACGAGGGCCCGCGCCTCGACAGCGTCCGCGAATTGGCGCTCGAGCAGGCCGTGCTCGTAGATGTCGCGGTACACGTCGCTCGTCTCGAGTAGGTCGTCGTGGGTGCCGCGCGCCGCGATCCGCCCGCCGTCGACGACCACGATCTCGTCCGCGAGCGAGATCGTCGACAGGCGATGGGCGATGATCAGCGTCGTCCGCCCTTCCATCGCCTCACGCAGCCCGAGCCGGATCCGCGCTTCGGTGCTCGCGTCCACGGACGCGGTGGCGTCGTCGAGGATCAGGATGCGCGGATCGACCGCGATCGCGCGGGCGATTGCTAGCCGCTGCCGCTGGCCTCCGGAGAGCGTGATTCCGCGCTCGCCGATCAGCGTGTCGTAACCGTCGGGGAGACGCTCGATGAACTCGTGAGCCTGTGCGAGGCGCGCGACGCGCTCGACCTCGTCGTCGCCGAGATCGGGTGCCCCGAACGTGATGTTCGCCCGGACGGTCGCGGAGAAGAGGAAGGTGTCCTGCGAGATGACGCCAACCTGGCGGCGCAGCGAGCGGAGCGTCACGTCCCGCACGTCGGCGCCGTCGACCGTTACGCGGCCCACGCTGACGTCATAGAACCGCGGCACGAGCGACGTCAGCGTTGTCTTGCCGGCGCCGGTGTGCCCGATCAGGGCGATCGTCCGTCCCGCGGGCACGTCGAGGTTGACGTTCTCGAGCACCGGCCGGCCGGGCAAATACTCAAAGCTGACGTTCTCGAAGCGGATGTGCCCGCCGCCGGCCGGCACGTCGGTCGCGCTCGGCCGGTCGGCCACCTCCTCCGGCTCGTCGATCACCTGGAAGATGCGCTCCCCTGATGCCGTCGCCCGCTGGGCCTGGCCGATCCACATCCCGAGTGACCGAAGCGGCGTCACGAGCAGGCCGAGGTAGAGGTTGAAGGCGACGAAGCCGCCGATCGTGAGCTCGCCCGAGTTGACCATCCGGGCTCCGACGAGCAGCACCGCCGCCTGCGCGACCAGCGGAATCCAGGAGATCAGCGGGACATAGAGCGCGCGCTGCCGGTTTGCCTTGATCGTCTGCCGGAACACCGCCTCCGAGCGGCCGCGGAACTTGGCGTTCTCCTTCGGCTCCTGCGCGAACGACTTGACGACGTGGACGCCGACGATGTTCTCCTCGGCGACCGTGGCGACGTCCGCGAGCTTCTGCTGCACCTCACGGAGCGTGGGGTGCGAAACGTGGCTGTACCTGTACGCGAGCGCCACGAGGACCGGCGTGATCGCGAGCGCGATCAGTGCGAGCTTCCACTGGAAGACGAACAGGACGCCCGTCACGAACGCGATCGTCAGTGCGTTCTGGAAGAAGAAGATCAATCCGTAGCCGAGGAAGAAGCGCACACCCTGCAGATCGACGGTCGCGCGCGACATCAGCTGACCCGTCTGGTGCCGGTCATAGAAGCCGAACGAGAGCCGGACGAGGTGCGAGTAGAGGTCGCCGCGCAGGTCCATCTCGACGGCGAGCGCCTGGCGGCCGGAGATCATCCGGCGGCCGTACATCAGGATCGCGCGGAACAGCCCCAGCGCGACGATCGCGCCGACGTAGGTCCAGAGCTTGTGTCTGTCATGGGGTGCAAGCGCGTCGTCGATGACGTTCTTCGTCACCCAGATGAGCGCGATCTGGCTGCCCTGGTAGCCGATGGCAAACACCGTCGAGACGACCAGCGACAGTTTGTAGGGCTTCAGGAACCCGAGCAGGCGAAAAAACGTGCGCCTATACGGAACCGTGGCCACCCGGAAAACCTAGCGGCGCTGTTCGCTGTCGAGTCGCAGGAGCTCGGATCGGATGAGCGCCGCAGCGTCCGCGACCCGCGCGCGGTTGGCGGGGTCGTTGAGCCAGCCGCTGGCGCCGGACGGGTGCGGGAGCGGGATCGCCACGGCGCCGTCCGCGTCGTACCGGCCGCCGACGCACTCGGTGACGCTCTTCAGGCCGAGGAGTCGGCGCGCTGCAAGCCCGCCGACTGGAACGATCAGCCTCGGTCGGATCAGGCGGAGCTCCCAGTCTCGCCAGAAGGCGCAGAGCTCTTGCTCGCGCGGGGTCGGCGTCCGGTCGCCTCGGCCCGAACGCGCCTTGCCTGGATAGCAGCGTGTGACGGAGGCGCAGTAGAACGTGGCGTAGAACTCGTCCTCGTCGAGCTCCAGCCAGCGGCGGAGCGTCCTGCCGGCGCGACCGCGCCACGGCAGCCGTTCGACGCCCTCGACCTGACCGGGTGCCTGACCGAACATGTAGGCCTGCTGTCCCGTGTATGGCTGCACGATCGGCAGCGACTCGAGCGGGTACCCCGCCTCCACGCAGGCGCGGCAGACGCGGTTGTCGCGCTGGAGCGATCGCGCCGAGCGATAGCTCGAGCGCCGGCGCGTCACGCCTGGACGACGACGAACCAGGTTCCGGCGAAGACGGTTCGGCCGCCGCCGAGCTCCGCGGCGAGATCGTCCGGATCGAAGTAACGTTTGAAGACCTGCCACCTCGAGCCGTCGAGGAGGATCCGCTCCTGCCACTCCTCGTGCTCGACCCCTTCTCGCCACGCGGAGTCGAGCACGACGAGCTCCGGCGCCACCCGCCGAGCCTCCGTGACGAAGCGCTGCCGCTCCTCGTCGTCGAGGTGGCCGTAGAAGTGGCCCGTGAAGACGCGCTCGAAAGACCCGTCTTCGAACGGCAACTCGAGGGCGTCGCCGAGGACGTATTCGTCGGCCGTCTCTCGCTCGTTGGCAACCTCGATCATGTTCGCGCTCTGGTCGAGGGCGACGACGTGGCCGGGCAGGAAGCGCGTGAAGTAGCCGCTGCCTGCGGCGACGTCGAGCGTCCGGGCCGGGGGCAGCGACCGCAGCGCGTGCTCGAGGGCGGCCAGCTCCTCCGACCACCCGGGACGGTCCCGTTCGGCGTACACGCCGACGCCGTGGATCCAGTCGTCGTACTCGCGGGCCCGGGCGTCGTAGTACGCCTTCATCGGCTCGTAGAGTAGTGCGGTGCTCCCGCTCGAATCGGTCCCGAATTTCTCGGAGGGACGCGGCCGGGAGACGATCGACGCCATTGGCGCTGCGCTCGGCGCGAGGGCGCGGTTGCTCGACGTCCACGCCGACCCAGACCACAACCGGTCCGTCTTCACGCTCGTCGGCTCGGAGGGGGAGCTCGTGGACTCGCTGCTGGCGGGAATCGAGGTGGCGACGGAGCGGATCGACTTGCGGCGCCACGAGGGTGCGCATCCACGAGTCGGCGCGGCGGACGTCGTGCCGGTCGTGCCGGTGCGTCCCGACGACATGGAGCGCGCGAAGCGCGTGGCGCTCGAGCTTGCTGGCCGCCTCGGCGAGGAGCTGGCCCTGCCGATCTTCCTCTACGGCGAGCTCGCGCCGGGCAGGGGGCCTGCGTTCTTCCGTGGCGGTGGGTTCGAGCGGCTTCGCGAGCGGGTGGAGGCCGGCGAGCTCGCCCCGGAATTCGGGCCGGGCGAGCTCGACGAGCGATCAGGGGCGGTGCTGGTCGGGGCCCGCCGCCCGTTGATCGCCTTCAACGTCAACCTGCGCGGCGATCTCGCCTCGGCGAGTGCGATCGCAGCCGCAGTCCGCGAACGCGACGGTGGGTTTCCCGGTGTCCGCGCGCTCGGGCTCGACCTGCCGCGGGCGGGGCTCGTCCAGGTGAGCATGAACATCGAGGACTGGGAGGCTGCGGCACTCCACCACGTGCTCGAGCGCATCGAGTCGGAGGCCTCGGCGCTCGGTGCGGAGGTGCTCGGCTCCGAGCTTGTCGGCCTCATGCCAGGCGGCGCCGCAGCGGCGGCGGCAGGCGCGGCGCTGCGGATCGACGGCTTCGACGCCTCGCGGGTGTTGGAGCTGCGGCTCCTCGAGCCGGAATCGTCCTGAGGCCATGGCGCGGGCAGGGGCCGAGGCGGCACTGTTTCGGCACGGCCTCGTCACACACACGCGCATATTTCCGGAGTAGGCTCGCCGTGGGGAGGAGGCCGGATGCGCCTTAACAACGCGCTCGGATGCGTAAGACTCCCGTCGCGATGGCTGATCCGGTTGCCTGGGTGATGATCGAAACCGGCTGGAAGGTCGTGGCGTCCGACGGAAGCGAGGTCGGGGAGGTCGACGAGGTCTCGGGTGACAGCGGCGCCGACATCTTCGACGGCCTCGCGATCGCGACCAGCATGTTCGGCAAGCCGCGCTACGTCCCGTCGGAGCAGGTCGCCGAGATCACCGAGGGGGCGGTGCGCCTGGCACTGACACGGGACCAGGTCGAGAAGCTCGGCGAATACCGAGAGCCCGCGACGAGCGCGCGCATAGAGCCCGACAGTCGCGCCGGCGCGGGCGAGGCGCTGTCCGCGGAGGTGAGGGAGCTCGAGGGCAAGGTCGTTGCGCCCACACAGCGCCGCGAGCACTCGATGAACATCTGGCGCCGGATCGCCTTCTTCTTTCGGCGGCTCTTCCGCTAGCTACGTCGCAAGAGGGCGCCGCGACTTTTTCGGCAAACGGCAGGGCTAGACTGGCCACGAGATGGCCCTGACCACGGCCGTTCGCTTGAGCGGCGAGGATCTGAGGATCGACGACGTCTGGGCGGTCGCCGTCGACGGAGCGCCGGCGGCGCTCGCGGCCGAGGCCCGGGAGAAGGTCGTCCGCGCGCGCGCCCTCGTCGAGCGAGCGGCTCACGGCACAACCGAGCACACCTACGGCGTCAACACCGGCTTCGGAAAGTTCGTCTCGCGGTCGATCCCGGAAGAGCTGACCGCCGAGCTGCAGCTCAGGTTGCTGCGAAGCCATGCAGCCGGGGTCGGCGACGCCTACCCGCCGGAGATCGTCCGCGCGGCGATGGTGCTGCGCGCGAACGCGCTCGCGAAGGGATTCTCGGGCGCCCGCCCGGAGACCGTCGAGCTTCTTGTCGAATGCCTGAACCGCGGCCTCTTGCCGCACGTTCCGAGCAGGGGATCGGTCGGAGCGAGCGGTGACCTGGCGCCGCTCGCGCATCTGGCCCTCCCGCTCGTCGGCGAGGGCGAGGCCTGGGTCGAGGGCAAGCGAATGGACGGCGCGGCGGCACTCGCCGAGGTAGGGCTCGAGCCGATCTCCCTCGAGGCGAAGGAGGGGCTCTCGCTCGTCAACGGGACGCAGTTCATGGCCGCCTTCGGTGCGCTCGGCCTGGCTCGGGCCAGGCGTCTGGCCAAGGCCGCGGACATTGCCTGCTGTCTGGCAGTCGAGTCGCTGCAAGGCTCGCGGACGAGCTTCCTTCCGCAAATCCACGCAACGCGACCGTTGCCCGGGCAGGCGGCCGCGGCCGCGAACGTTCTCCAGCTTCTCGAGGGCTCGGCGATCATCGAGTCCCATCGCTGGTGCGACAAGGTTCAGGACGCGTACTCGCTCCGATGCGCGCCGCAGGTGCACGGCGCAGCGCGAGACCTCCTGGCGTACGCCGAGGCGACGGTCGCGGTGGAGCTCAACGCGGCCACCGACAACCCGCTCGTGCTCGTCGACGACGACGTGCTGCTTTCGAATGGGAACTTCCATGGGCAACCGCTCGCGTTCGCACTCGACGCGTTGGCGATGGCGGTCTCCGAGCTCGCAAACATCTCGGAGCGGCGTGTCGAGCGCCTCGTCAACCCCAACCTTTCCGACGGGCTGCCTGCGTTCCTGACCGTGGACGGCGGCCTCAACTCCGGGTTCATGATTCCTCAGTACGTCGCTGCGTCGCTGGTCAGCGAGAACAAGTCGCTCTGCCATCCCGCCAGCGTCGACTCGATCCCCACGAGCGCCGGCCAGGAAGACCACGTCTCGATGGGAAATGCGGCCGGCCTGAAGGCATGGCAGGTGCTTGCCAACGCGGAGCGCGTGCTGGCGATCGAACTTCTCGCCGGCGCTCAGGCCGTTGAGTTTCTCGCTCCGCTCGAGCCGGGAATCGGCGGCCGGGCGGCGCGTGACGCGGTCCGGACGATCTCGCCGCGTCTTGTGGATGACCGCCCGCTCGCCTCCGACATCGAGGCCGTTGCTTCGGCGATCCGGGAAGGCGCCTTCGCAGCCACGGTCGAGGCTGAGGCGGGCGAACTTCGGTGAGGTGGGACGTGCCGAACGTGCCCGAGTCGCGCCGGCCGATGCGGGACAGCCTGATCATCTTCGGTGTGTTGGCAATCCTGATCGTCGTGATAGCGATGCTCACCGGTGGTGATCTGGCGCGAGCGCTGTTCGCTGCCGCGGCGTTCTTCGTGGCCGCGAACGCCTGGACGTGGTGGCGGGTGAGGCGCCGGGCCGAGCGAGAGCCCTGGCAATGACTGCGGTCGACACGCTCGACGCTACCGTCGAGGCGCTCTGCGGAGACTTGACGAACATCAGCGCGCCTCGAGGAGCGCGCCTGAACGCCCGGTCATGGGCTACCGAGGCACCGCTGCGCATGCTGCTCAACAACCTCGATCCGGAAGTCGCCGAACGTCCGGAGCAGTTGATCGTCTACGGAGGCTCGGGCAAGGCCGCCCGTAACCACGCGGCGCTCAAGGCGATCGTCGCGTCGCTGCTGCGTCTCGGCGAAGAGCAGACCCTTCTGGTGCAAAGCGGCAAGCCTGTCGGGGTGTTCCGGACACATCCGGGCGCGCCTCGCGTGTTGATCGCCAACTCGCTGCTCGTCCCGCATTGGGCGACCTGGGACGAATTCCGGCGGCTCGAGGCGCTCGGGCTGACGATGTTCGGCCAGATGACGGCAGGCTCGTGGATCTACATCGGTACCCAGGGGATCCTCCAGGGCACCTATCAGACGTTCGCGTCTGCGGGCGAGCAACATTTCGGCGCGGCCGACTTGACCGGGCGGACGATCCTCACAGCCGGTCTCGGGGGAATGGGCGGGGCACAGCCGCTCGCGGCGACGATGCTCGGCGGCACGATCCTCTGCGTCGAGGTCGATCCGGCGCGGATCCGGCGTCGGCTCGACACGCGCTATCTCGACGAGGCGACCGATTCGCTCGAAGACGCGCTGACGAGGGTGCGCGCCGCTGCGGCCGAGCGGCGGGCGTTGTCGGTTGGATTGCAGGCGAACGCGGCCGACGTCGTGCCCGAATTGGCGCGTCGCGGCGAGCAGTTTGACCTGGTCACCGACCAGACCGCCGCGCACGATCCCCTGACGGGTTACGTGCCGGCGGGCCTCTCGGTCGAGGAGGCGGCCCGGCTGCGCGCCGACGATCCGGACGAGTACCTGCGGCTCGCGAGACAGTCGATCGTGCGCCACGTCGGCGGAATGCTGGAGTACGTCCGACGCGGAGGTTATGTTTTCGATTATGGCAACAACCTCAGAGGGGAGGCCTATGCAGGAGGCCTGACGGAGGCGTTCACATACCCGGGCTTCGTCCCGGCCTATATCCGGCCGCTCTTCTGCGAAGGTATCGGGCCGTTCCGCTGGGCGGCTCTGTCGGGCGATGAGGCGGACATCGCCACGATCGACGCCACCTTGCGGAGCCTGTTCCCTGACGACGCCGTCCTGCAACGCTGGCTCGAGGTCGCGCCCGGCCGCGTCGCGTTTCAGGGTCTACCCGCCCGGATCTGTTGGCTCGGCTACGGCGACCGCGCACGCGCCGGGCTGGCGATCAACGAGCTCGTCCGCTCGGGTCAGGTCAAGGCGCCGGTCGTGATCGGACGCGATCACCTCGACTCGGGCTCGGTCGCGTCGCCGTACCGCGAGACCGAGGCGATGCGTGACGGCTCCGACGCGATCGCCGACTGGCCGATCCTGAACGCGCTGCTCAACGTCGCCGCCGGCGCCACCTGGGTCAGTGTCCACCACGGCGGTGGCGTCGGAATCGGAAACTCGCTCCACGCAGGGATGGTCGTCGTCGCGGACGGCACCGACGAAATGGGCGAGCGGCTCGAGCGGGTGCTCACGACCGACCCCGGAACGGGCGTTCTGCGCCATTTGGACGCCGGATATCCGGAGGCCATTGCGTTCGCGGCCGAGCACGCGCTCGAGGCGCCGATGCCTCCTAATTCCGGCGCGTGAGCGACGACATCGGCGCGCGGCGCCTGCTCGTTCGCGATCTCGCCCAGGTGGCGACGCCGGCTGGGGCTCAAGCTCCGCTCCGGGGGGGTGCGCTCCGAGAGGTCGACGTCGTCGACGATGCGTACATTCTGTGCGAGGACGGGCGGATCGTCGGCGTCGGGCCGATGCGCGGGCTGGACGCGACACTTGGCGGAAACCGCTCCGAGGTCGAGGAGCTCGACGGTCGCGGCCTGTCCGCACTGCCGGGGCTCGTCGACTGCCACACGCACGCGTGCTTCGGCGGCGATCGGGTGGCCGAGTTCGACCTGCGCTCGACCGGCGCGAGCTACGAGGAGTTGCACGCTGCGGGCGGCGGCATCCTCGCGACCGTCGGGGCGACCCGCGCAGCGGGCGAGGCCGCGCTCACCGATGCCGTGCGCCGCCACCGGCAGTGGATGCGCCGCGCGGGCACGACGACGTTCGAGGCGAAGTCCGGCTATGGCCTCGACCGCGAAACCGAGCTCGCGTCCCTGCGTGCGATTCGTGACGCCGGTGGAACTCCTACGTGGCTCGGCGCCCACGCGGTGCCACCGGAGTTCGACAACGCCGACGAGTATCTCGATTTTGCCCTGACCGAGGTGCTGCCCGAGGCGGCTCGCGTCGCCGTCGCCGCAGATGTGTTCGTGGAGGAAGGAGCGTTCAGCGTTCAGCAGGCTCGCCGGTATCTCGAAGCCTGCCGCAGCGCCGGCCTGTCGCTGCGTTTGCACGGCGACCAGTTCACGGAGCTGGGGGCGATCCCGCTTGCGATCGACCTCGGCGCCCGCTCTGTCGACCATCTCGAGGCCACCGGCGAGGGCGGCATCCGCGCGCTCGCGTCCTCCGACGTCACGGCCGTCCTGCTTCCTGCCAGCGCGCTCAACCTCGACCTGCCGATGCCGCCGGGTCGTGCGCTCGTCGACGCCGGGGCCGTGGTCGCGCTTGCGACCGATTTCAATCCCGGCACTGCCTTCTGCGAGAGCCTTCCGCTGGTCACGTCGCTCGCGGTCACTCAGCTCCACCTGACGCCGGCCGAGGCCCTGTCCGCCTGCACCGTCAACGCGGCCCACGTTCTGGGTCGCGGCGGCGAGATCGGCCGTATCGCGCCCGGCTACGCCGCGGATCTCGTCCTCTTGGATGCTGGGGACTGGCGCTACCTCTCCTACCACCTAGGCGGTCCCGTGATCGCGGCGGTGATCGAGGCCGGCGATGTCACCTGGACCACGGCGGCCGGTGCGGACGAGCCTGCAGTGCGGCGCTAGGCTAGGCCAATGCCCTCACGAAAGCAGCGCCGGCGTCGGGCCAAGGAACGGCGGCATGATTACGAGTACGTCTACCTCGACGAAGAGGGCAATGAGACCGAGCCGCCCGAGGAGTCGGATGAGCCGTCTCGGGGCCGCGACGGGAAGGAGCAACGCAACGGTGCCAAGGGCGGGCGCACAAAGCGCGGCGCGCCGATCCGTGAGGTAAAACCGCCGGCCTGGGGCCGTTCGATCAGGCGCGCGGCTCTGTTCCTTCCGCTCTTCTTCATCGTCTTCTCGCTCGTCAACAAGAGCATGCCGGTCGAGACGCGAGTGCTCAGTTCCGTCGCCTACTCAGCACTTTTCGTGCCGCTCACTTACATGATGGACCGTATGGCCTACCGGACCTACTTGCGCCGCTCGGGCCGCCGGCCCGCGAAAGGCTAGCCCGCCGGACCGTCGCCGCGGAAGTGGCCCTCGCCGGGCCACGGCGCGAGCAGCAGCAGAATCCGTGCTCCGTCCGGCGTCGAGACGGAGCGCCGCTCGTCGGGCTCGAACATGCAGAGCGTGCCGGCCCGGGCCTCCACCGTGTCCCCTCCGGCCTCGACGCGTGCCCGCCCGTCGAGAACGAGGACGTAAGCGTGCTCTTTGACCTGGTGCTCGCCGAGCGACTGTCCCGGGTCGAGGGCGATCAAGACCGCCCGGGCGGCGTCCTCCGAGTCGAGAACGACCGGCGAGCGGCGGCCGCCTTCGACCTTTATCTCGTGGAGGTTCCAGCTCCGCACCAGCGCCCGATGCTAACGAGGCCGGCCGCGGCACGCGCCGGCCCCCGAGCGCCCTGCGCCCGCCCGGACGGGCGGCGCGGCGCGGTTAGACTCGGCCGCCATGAGCCTCAGCGTCGATCGCTACGAGCTCGGGCCGATCGAGACGAACTGCTACGTCGTCCGGGCCGCTTCGGACGCGGTCGAGGCGGTCGTCATCGACCCCGGCGGCGACGCCGCCAGGCTCGAGGGCGAGCTCGAGGCGAAGGACTCCTCCTGCGTCGCAATCCTGATCACGCACGGGCACTGGGACCACCTCGGCGGCGTCGCGGATCTGGCAGAGGCGACCGGTGCCCCGGTGTACATGGCCGCAACCGAGCGCATCGCGCTCGAACGCATTCAGGACTTCTCGCCCGCGGAGCTGTCGCTTCGTGCGTACACGCCGGACGTCGTCCTGGACGGCGACGAGATGCTCGAGCTGGCCGCGATCACGTTCCAGACGATGCTCGTCCCGGGCCATTCGCCGGCGCACCTCGCCTACTACGCGGACGGGTGCCTCTTCTCCGGCGACGTGCTCTTCGCGGGCTCTGTCGGCCGTACCGACATCCCGTTCGGCGACTGGGAGACGCTCATCGAGTCGATCCGCGTACTTGGGGAGCGCTTCCCTCCGGAGACTGTTGTCTACTCCGGCCACGGCCCGGAGACGACGCTCGGCGCCGAGCTCGCCCGCAACCCGTTCCTCGCCGAGCTCCGCACCTCGTGAGCCCTAAGTTCGAGGCGCCGCGGGGAACCCACGATGTTCTCCCGGCCGAGCAGCCGCGATGGCGGCAGGTGACCGACGAGATCGAGCGCCTCTGTGCGCTGTACGGGTATCGCCGGATCGAGACGCCCGTCTTCGAGGACACGGAGCTGTTCGCTCGCACGTCCGGGGCCGGCTCCGACGTGGTGCAGAAGGAGATGTACACGTTCGAGGACCGCGGAGGCCGCTCCTTGACTCTCAGGCCCGAAGGCACCGCGCCGATCGTCCGCTCGTACCTCGAGCACGGTCTCCACCGGGAGGCGCAGCCGCAGAAGCTCTACACGCTCGCGACCATGTACCGCTACGCGGCCCCGCAGAAGGGGCGCTACCGCGAGCACTACCAGGCATCGGTCGAGGCAATCGGCTCCGACGATCCGGCGATCGATGCCGAGGTGATCCAGCTCTACGACCAGTTGCTGGCAAATCTTGGCGTGACCAACTACCGCCTCGAGCTGAACTCGATCGGTGACCGCAACTGTCGGCCGGCGTACGTGGAAAAGCTGAACGCGTGGCTCGACGCGCACGAGGAGGTGCTCGACGAGGACGCACGCTCTAAGCGCGCGACGACACCCCTGCGCGTCTTCGACGTGAAGAACGACAAGGTCCTGGCAGCGCTCGAGGACGCTCCGAAGATCGGCGACTCGCTCTGCGGCCCCTGTCGCGAGCACTTCGACGCAGTCCGCTCGCATCTCGACACCTACGGTGTCGCGTACGAACTCGCCCCGGCGCTCGTCCGTGGCCTCGATTACTACACGCGGACGACATGGCAGTTTGAGGGCCCCGAGCACGGGGCGCAAAGCACGATCTCGGGTGGCGGCCGCTACGACTACCTCGCCGAGGAAATCGGCGGGCCCGCGACACCCGGCGTCGGGTTCGGCGCGGGAATCGAGCGGCTGCTGCTAGCCCTCGAAGACGCCGCCGTCGAGCCGCCTCCGCAGCCGTCGACGGGGGCATTCTTCGTCGACGCGGGCGGCCCCCGCGACGAGATCCTGGCGCTGATGACGGACCTCCGCCGCAGCGGCATCTCATGCGACACCGACTATGGTGGCCGCTCGTTGAAGGGCCAGCTGACGCAGGCGAGCCGCGTGAACGCCGAGCTGACGATCATCGTCCGCTCCGACGGTGCCACGATCAGGAGGGCCGGGCTCGAGGACGTGGAGGTTCCGCTCGACCAGCTGCGGGGGACGCTGGTCGGGTGAGCTGGCGCGACCTTGGAGCCGGCCAGGCTCGCGCCGACCACGTCGGCGAGCGCCACACGCTTGCAGGCTGGGCGGCGCGCCGCCGGGACCACGGCGGCCTGATCTTCATCGACCTTCGCGACCAGACCGGCGTCTGCCAGCTCGTCGTCAACCCCGAGCGCGCCCCGGAGGCCGCTCAGGCTGCGCACGGGATCAGGAACGAGTACGTGCTCCAGGCCGAGGGCGCGGTCGTCGCACGCGCGCCGGAGGCGGTCAACCCGAACCTGCCGACCGGGGAAGTCGAGATGCAGGTCGACACGCTGCGCGTGATCTCGACCAGCCCGCCGTTGCCGTTCCAGCTCGACGAGGAGGGCGTCGACGAGACGCTGAGGATCCGCTACCGCTGGCTCGACCTGCGGCGCGAACAGATGCACCAGAACATCCGCACGCGGGCCCGCGCCGTATCGGCGATCCGCAGGGAAATGGAAGCCGCCGGGTTCGTCGACATCGAGACGCCGATCATGGGCAAGCCGACGCCGGAAGGCGCGCGCGACTTCCTGGTCCCGACTCGCCTACAGCCCGGCCGCTTCTTCGCGCTTCCGCAGTCGCCGCAGATCTACAAGCAGCTGCTCGTCATCTCAGGGTTCGAGCGCTACTACCAGATCGCCCGCTGCTTCCGGGACGAAGACCTCCGAGCCGATCGGCTCCAGGAGCTGACCCAGCTCGACGTCGAGATGGCGTTCCCCGACCAGGAGTTCATCTTCGACCTGAGCGAGCGGACGATGCAGAGCGTCTGGCGCGACGCGCTCGGCGTCGAAATCGAGGCCGGCTTCCAGCGGATGACCTGGGACGAGGCCCAGGCACGCTACGGCTCCGACAAACCCGACCTGCGCTTCGGCCTCGACATCGAGGACGCGACCGACTTGACCCGGGGCTCGGAGTTCGGCGTCTTCGCGGACGCGCCCGCCGTGCGGTTCCTGCGGGTGCCGCAGGAGTTCTCGCGCGCAGACCTCGAGCGGCTGGAGGCGTTCGCCAAGGAGTGGGGGGCGAAGGGGCTCGCGTACCTCGTCTACGACGAGGAGGGCGAGGTGCGCTCGCCGATCGCCAAGTTCCTCTCGCAGGAGGAGCTCGACCGCTTCCGCTGCGAGCCCGCGACGACGGTCCTCTTCGGTGCAGACACGCCCGAGATGGTCGCTCGGGTCCTGGGCGCGTTGCGCCTCCACCTCGGCCGCGAGCTCGACCTGGTCGACCGGAGCGCCTGGCGCTTCCTGTGGGTGACCGACTTCCCACTCCTCGAGTGGGACGACGAGGAAGATCGCTGGAAGGCCGTGCATCACCCGTTCACGCGCCCCAACGACGAGAGCCTTGCGCTGCTCGACTCCGATCCCGGGGCGGCGCGAGCGGTCGCCTACGACCTCGTCGTCAACGGGATCGAGATCGCCGGCGGTTCCTTCCGGATCCACGAGTCCGACCTGCAGGCGCGGATCTTCGGCCTGCTCGGCATCTCGCCGGAAGAGCAGCGCGCGAAGTTCGGGTTCCTGCTCGACGCGCTCGCAATGGGCGCGCCGCCGCACGGGGGCATCGCGGCGGGCATCGACCGGCTCTCGATGGCGCTGCTCGACGAACCGTTCATCCGCGACACCGTCGCGTTCCCAAAGAACCAGGCCGGCGTCGATCCGATGAGTGGCGCGCCTACCGAGGTCGCGCCGGAGCAGCTCGCCGAACTAGGAATCGCGGTCACGATCGAGAACGATTAATCAGCAAGGGGGCTCCGACCGATCCACTCGCAATACTCCTGACCTGATGGCGACCGAACGAGTACAGCAGACTTCACTCACGCCGCTCCCGAGCGTCGAGGATCTACCGACGCTGCCTGACGGCGGCTACGACCCGGAGCGCGTCACCGAGGCGTTCGAGTCCTTCCGGCGGCACACGACGCAGCTCCAGGTGCAGCTCCGCGTCCTCCAGGCGGCGGCCCGAAGCGGTCAGGTCGAGCCGAGCGGGCACGCCGTACGCATGGACGCGCTGCACATGATCCGCGCCGCTGCGGAGATGGCCGACACGATCGAGCGCGATGCCCAAACCGCGTCGGCGGCCCAGGTCCGGCGCACGGAGGAGGAGGTCAGTCGCCGGCAGCGCGAGCTGCAGGAGCGCGAGAACGAAATCGAGCGCTACCGGCAGGAGAGCGAGCGCCAACGCGCGGAGATGCTCAATGCGGCGCGCAATGAGGTACGCGAGGTCAAGGCCGAGGCCCAGCGCCATTCGACTGCCGAGATCCGTGAGGCGGAGGCGCGCTCGGACCGCCTGCTCGAGCAGGCTCGCCACCAGGCGACCGAGCTGACGAACGCGGCCCGCGCCGAGGTCGAGCAGACCCTCGAGTGGGCGCGGGCGCAGGCGTCTGCCGTGATGGCACGCGCGCAGGAAGGCGCCGAGCAGCTTCTCGCCGCGGCCGGGCTCGGGGACGACGCGATCGGCGGGGTCGTCGAGAAGATCGTCGCGGCAGCGGAGGCTGCCACCGAGGCGAGCCGTGGGCCTGCCTTTTCGTCGGGAGAACCCGAGAAGCCGGCCGCGCCGCTCTCGGTTCCCACTCCCGTCGAGCCGCCGCCGGCCGCCGAGGACGACGGATCGCCCGAGCCGAGCTCGTCGGCGTAGGACCGGCCCGCGGGCCGCTACGCTCTTCGCGTCATGCCGGGACGGTTGGGGCCGCGGTTTGCGATCGAAGCGCTCTTCCTGATCGCGCTCGCCGTCGGTGTCGCCTACGCGGATCTCTCGCGCAAGTGGATTGCGATCGTGATGGCGGGCGGCTGGTTGGTCGTCGCCCTTCTCGAGCTGACCGCCGAGCGGATCTGGGCGACGGCGCCGCCCTGGCGACGGCCGGACTACTACGCAGCGCCTGCACCTCGGCGAGAGCCGGTCGCAGCGCCGCCTGCGCCCGCCGCGGCAGAGCCGAAGCCCGCGCCGCAGGCGTTGCCGGAGGCCGAGCCCGTCGCGGCGGCCAAGGCCGAGCCTGAGCCGGAGGCGGCGACGGTGATCGAGCCGCCCGAGCGGACTCAGCCGGAGCCCGAGCCCGAACCCGAGGCCGAGCCCGAGCCCGAGCCCGCCCCGATCCCGACATCCCGGCCGAAGCTGGAGCCGCTCGACGCCAAGCCGAAGCGCAGGTGGTTTCGCCGTGAGCACGAAGAGGTTCCCGACGAGACGACGGAGATTCCGATGCCGAAACACGTACGGCTGCTGTCGCCGACCGAGCGCCGCGAAGGCGACGCTGACGAAATCGCGGGGCTGTTCGACGAGGAGAACACGTCCGCATGAAGCTCTCGTCAGGCGTGGTGCGGTTGTGGCGGTCCAAGGAACACCCGCCGACGCCCGCGCCGGGGCCAGTGCCGCCGCCCGCGCCGGAGCCCGCGCCACCGGCTCCCGAGCCTCAGCCGCCGACGCCCGAACCGACGCCGCCGGCACCTGACCTGCGCGCCGTGCCGTCTTCGGAGCACGAGCCCACGGTTGACCTAGAGCCGGAATCTTCCGTGACTCGGATCCCGCTCAACGCTGCGCCGCGCGAGTGGAACGTGTGGGAGCTCGAGCGGCTCGCACGCTACGGCGAGGCTCGTGACGAGGAAGTCGCGTTCCTGCTCCTCGAGCTCCGGCAGTTCGCCGACCCATACGGCCGACTGCCGGTGAGCTTCGATCCAGTCATCCGCGAGTCGTTCGGCGAGCTTCTCTACGCCGCGGTGTGAACCCGGCGCTGGCGCAACGGGAAGTTGCCCTGGCGGGCGTGGCGTTGCTCGCGGCCGTGGTCGCGGTGGCTGTCTCGTCGTCGCGGGGATCGGATGCCGGCGCGCAGCTGAAGCCGGTTCTCGTGCCCGGGGGCGGCTGGTACACGGCTCTCGCGGGGGCGCAGACGGGCCGCTACGGCACGCGCACGAATTGCGGCGTGACGGTGCGGCCGAGCACGAGGGGCGTCACCGACTCCGTGCTTCCGTGCAACGTCAGGCTCTTCGTCTCCTACGGGCACAGCCCGCGGATCCTCACGCAGGTGATCGCGCGGCGACCGGTCGTGCCGGGGCGTCGGTTCGATGTCACCCCGGCCTTGGCCGAGCAGCTCGGGATCGAGGGGGTCCAGCGCATCAGGTGGGTGTACGCCCGCTAAGCTCAGCCGGTGCTCGACCCTGTGCGAGCCCGCGTCTTCAAAGTAGAACCAACACCAAGTGAAAGGGAGCCTGGGTCCGGTTAGGGCGTTGCCCAAGGCCGGCACGGCACCCACCTGGCAGTGCCAGGTTCGCTAGGGGCGCGGGGAATCCGGCAGGGTGGGGCACTTAATCGCCTGAAACGCTGCGCGTTTCCGCCGACAGGACGAGGCACGGAGCGCTCCCGCTAGCCTGGATTCGTGATCGAGGTTGTTGGAGACTCTTCGCGTGACGGTGGGGTCGCGCTGGTACGACTCGTGGTCGACGGTGACCACATCGTCGACGCGGACGCGGAAGGGCTCGAGCGTCCGCTTGCCGGGCTGACGCTGCTCGAGGCGTCTGCTGTCCCCGGCGAGACGCTGGCCGCGGACGCGCTTGCGAACGCGCTCGGGCAGGTCTTTCGGGCCGAGCCGGATCCCGACCGGGTCGCCGTCGCAATGAGCGGCGGCGTCGACAGCGCCGTGGCGCTGCTGCGGGCGGGGGCGGAGGTCATCGGCGTGACCCTGCGGCTCTGGATCGACCCCGCGGCGCCGGACGCCGAACGCGCCTGTTGCTCGCCGGAGGCTGTGATCGCTGCGCGCGAGACGTGCCATGCAATGGGACTCCCGCACGTCACGCTCGACCTCCGGGAAGAGTTCCGGCGTGCCGTCGTCGCGCCGTTCGTGCGCGGCTACGCCCGGGGGGAGACCCCGAACCCGTGCATCCGCTGCAACGGGAGCTTCCGCTTCGCCGAGCTGCTCGCCTTCGCCGAGCGCGCGGGCGCGCCGCGTCTCGCGACGGGCCACTACGCGCGGATCGTCGAGCACCGCGGCCGCAAGCTCCTCGCCCGCGCCGTCGATCCGAGCAAGGACCAGTCCTACATGCTCGGCCGCCTCGATCCCCGGCTACTCGACCGCATCTGGTTCCCGCTCGGCGAGCAGACCAAGGAGGAGACGCGCGCGGAGGCGTCCCGGGCGGGTCTCGCCGTCGCACGCCGTGGCGACAGCCAGGAGGCGTGCTTTCTCGGCGGCGGCGACTACCGCGAGTTCCTCGGGCGCCACGGCGCCGAGGATGAGGCCGGCGAGATCGTCGACGAGGATGGCCGCGCCATCGGCAGCCACGGCGGCTTCTGGCGGTTTACCCCGGGCCAGCGCCGCGGCATCGGTGTCGCAGCCGGGCAGCCGCTCTACGTCCTGCGCACCGACCCGGGCGCCAACCGGGTCGTCGTCGGCCCCCGCGAATCACTCGCGATCGAAACGTTTTCGGCTCGCGGACGGTTGTACGTCCGGGTGAATCGCGCCGAGGTCAAGTGGCGATACCGCTCGTCTGAGGTCCCGGCCAGTGTGGAGGAGACCGAGCACGGGTTCCGGCTCGCGCTCGACGAGCCTGCGCACGGCGTCGCCACCGGGCAGGCCGCAGTGCTGTATGAGGACGGCGCCGTCGTGGGAGCGGGGGTGGTGTCGTGACGCCCGACCGGATCGTGCTGACGATCCCCGCCGACGATGGCTTCGAAGGCGTCGCCCAGCTCGTGCTCGCCGGGGTGGCGGCCCGGCTCGACCTGACCTACGAGGTCATGGACGATCTCGGGACCGCGTTCGAGACGCTGCTCGAGCGCCGCGCCGCGGACGGCGAGTTGACCGTCGAGCTGGAGGTCGGCGACACGACCGTTGCCGCCATGCTCGGCCCGTTCCGAACCGGCGCGCTGCGCGCCGAGCTCGAGCGCGAGGACGAAGGAGTCGGCCTGCGCCGGGTGCTCGAGACCGTGATCGATCGGTTCGCGGCGGTCGAACGAGACGACGGCGACTGGATCGAGCTTGAGAAACGCGTCCAGCGAGTCGAGAACGCGCCGTGACCGAGAAGAGCGACAAGGTTCTCCTCCGGCGGTATCACGAGGAGGGCGACCTCGCAGCCCGTGAGGAGCTGATCGAGCAGTACATGTCGCTCGTCCGCTCGCTCGCGCGCCGCTACTCCTACCGCGGCGAACAATTCGAAGATCTCGTGCAGATCGGCGCGATCGGTTTGATCAAGGCGATCGACCGATTCGACCTCGACCGCGGGGTCGAGCTGACCACCTACGCGACGCCGAATATCATCGGCGAGATCAAGCGCCACTTCCGCGACCGCGGCTGGTCCGTGCGCGTGCCCCGTGGTCTCCAGGAGCTGAACATCCAGCTCTCGCGCTTGATCGAGGAGAAGACCGTCGAGCTCGGCCGCTCACCCAAGATCGCCGAGCTCGCGGAGGCCGCCGAGGTCACGGAGGAGGAGGTCCTCGAGGCTCTCGAAAGCGGTCGCGCCTACAGCTCGCTGTCGCTGTCCTCGGGGCCGGGCATGGACGACGAGGGCGATCTCGATCCGCTCGAGTCGCTCGGCACGGAGGAGCACGAATACGAGGTCTCCGAGGACCGCGCGATCCTCGCGCCTGGGTTCCGCGTGCTCGACGATCGCGAGCGCACGATTCTCCACCTGCGCTTTTTCAAGGGCTTGACCCAGTCGCAGATCGCGCAGCAGGTCGGCATCTCGCAGATGCACGTCTCCCGGCTGATCCGCCGCTCGCTGGAGAAGATCCGCGAGGAGATCGCCGAGGACGAGGACGCGGCGGAGCGCGCCGCGTCGAATTCCTGACGGGCGCTAAGACGCCGGCGTCGGCGAGGAGCGCGGTGCGCACCATGCCGGGCAGCATGCGCGTGAAGTAGGGCGAACGGTGGCTGCCGGCCGCCTGCGCGAGCTCTGCGAGCAAGCCGCGGGAGCGCTCGGGGTCTTGTGCGCAGAACGCTTGCGCGCCGGCTGCGAGCGCGAGCGGCAGCCCGTCGACGTGGTAGAGCTCTTTAGCCTTCTCGACGATCCAGTCGATCTCGCCCACAGGCGGTTGCTCACCGCGGCCGACGCGAATGATGAGCTCGACCGCGCGTAGCTCGACGATGTCACCGGTTTGGCCGGTCGCTTCGAGCTCCGGGAGGAGTTCTCGAATCTGTGCGAGCGCCTCGTCGGGCCTGCCGAGCTCTGCGAGCAAGCCCGGACGGTTCGTGAGAAGAACCCACTCGGCCTCGACCAGCCCGCGCTTCCGGCAGAAGCCGATCCCCGCACTCGAAGCCGGCCAGCGACGGGGCGATACCCTCGACCGGGTAGCGCGCGATGGCCAGGTTGTTCTGCACGACTGCCACCTCGCGGTGGCGGGGTGCGGTAGCCGCAAAACGCGAACCCGTCGGGGTTCTCTCGGCCGCAGCTCGGGCAGACGCCCATTGGCCGAGTGTAAGCCCAGATCCGCCCTCCGTAGAATCGGGCCATGCGTTCGAGCGCCGAGCTTCGTGAGGGTTTCCTCGCCTTCTTCGAGGAGAAGGGCCACGTACGCCGGCCGTCCGCCTCGATCATCCCGCCGGCTGACGATCCGACGACTCTCTTCATCATCGCCGGCATGCAGCCGATGAAGCGCTGGTTCCTCGGGGCCGAGGAGCCGGTCGCGCCGCGCGTCACGACCGTGCAAAAGGGTGTCCGTGCGGGTGGAAAGCAGAACGACCTCGACGACGTGGGGCTCACCAACCGACACCTCTGCTTCATGGAGATGCTCGGCAACTTCTCCTTCGGCGACTACTTCAAGGACGGTGCCGTCGACTTCGCCTGGGAATTCGTAACCGAGCACCTGAAGTTCGACCCAGACCGCCTCTCGGCAAGCGTCTTCGCGGGGGATCCCGAGCTCGGGCTCGGCGAGGACGAGGTCGCGATCACGAGCTGGGAGCGCTACATGCCGCGCGAGAGGATCGTCGGCCTGCCACGCAGCGAAAACTTCTGGCAGGCCGCCGACACGGGCCCCTGCGGGCCCTGCTCGGAGATCCATTACGACCGGGGCGAGGAGTACGGCTGCGGACGTCCGACGTGTGGCCCCGGCTGCGAGTGCGATCGCTTCCTCGAGGTCTGGAACCTCGTCTTCATGGAGTACGACCTCGCCGAGGACGGGACCCTCGCTCCGCTGCCGCGGCAAAACATCGACACCGGCATGGGGCTCGAGCGTGCCGCGATGCTGCTCCAGGGCGTCGAGTCCGTCTTCGACATCGACACGTTCCGGCCGCTGACGGAATGGCTCGGCGAGCGGGCGAATGCCGCGTACGGTTCCTCGGACGAGGCCACGAAGGCGTACCGAGTGATCGTCGAGCACGCCCGCACGGCGGCGTTCCTCGTCGCGGCGGGGATCGCGCCGTCCAACGAAGGCCGCGGTTACGTGCTGCGCCGGGTGATCCGCCGCGCGGCGCAGTTCGGGCGCCGGCTCGGGCTCGAGCCGCCGTTCCTCTACGAGCTCGGGGACGTCGTCCGCGGGCAGATGGGCTCCGCCTATCCGGAGCTCGAGGAGCGCCGCGGCGAGATCTCGGAGCTCGTCCGCGCGGAAGAAGAGCGCTTCCGCGAGACGCTCGAACGCGGCGAGCGGCTCTTCGAGGAGATGGTTGCCAAAGGCGAGATCACACCCGATGACGCCTTCCGGCTCCACGACACCTACGGGTTCCCGTGGGAGCTCACGAAGGAGCTGGCCGCCGAGCGCGGGCTCGAGGTCAACGAGGAGGAGTTCACGCGCCTGATGGAGGAGCAGCGCGAGCGTTCCAGGCAGGGCGCCGCCTTCGACGTCGAGGTGCGCGTGACAGGGCCGCGCAGCGAGTTCGTCGGCTACGAGCGCACCGACGTCCTGACCGCGATCCTCGCCTATGCCGACGTTGGTGACGGCACCTTCCAGGCGAAGCTCGAACAGTCGCCCTTCTACCCGGAGGGCGGCGGCCAGGTCTCGGACGCCGGCTATATCGAGGACGAGGAGAGCGGCGCGCGCGCGGAGCTGATCAAGGCGACGCGGCTCGAGGACGACCAGGCGCTGACCTTCCAGGGCGAGGGGTTCGCCGAGGGCGTGCGGGTCCGCGCAGTCGTCCCGTGGTCGGGGCGGTTCCCGACGATGGCGAACCACACGGCAACACACGTGCTCCACAAGGCCCTCCGCGACGTCCTCGGCGAGCACGTCAAGCAGGCCGGTTCTGCCGTGCGGCCCGACAAGCTCCGCTTCGACTTCTCGCACCCCCAGGCGCTGACACCCGATGAGCGCGAGCGGGTCGAGCACGACGTCAACCGCATCATCTTCGAGAACCACGCGGTGCGCGCGTTCGTAACGCCGATCGAGGAGGCGCGCAACCTCGGGGCGATGATGCTCTTCGGCGAGAAATACGGCGAGGAGGTGCGCGTCGTCGAGATCGAGGGCTACTCGCGCGAGCTCTGCGGCGGCACGCACGTCCGATCGACGGCCGAGATCGGCCCCTTCGTGATCTTGTCGGAGGGATCGGTTGGCTCGGGCGCGCGGCGGATCGAGGCGGTCACCGCGGGCGAGGCGTTCGCTCTCCTGCACGAGCGGTCCCGCGAGGCGCAGGATCTCCGCGCGGAGCTGGCGGAGACGCGCAGGCAGGCGAAGAAGCGCGAGGGCGGGCGGGCAGCGGACGTGCTGTATCGCGACGAGTCCGGTGACGTCGTCGTCGCCGAGGTGAAGGCGATCAAGGGCTCGGCGCTCCGCGACCTCTCCGACCAGATCCGCCAGGCGAAGAACGCCCGTGCGGTGCTGCTGGGCTCGGTGGACGACGGCCGCGTCTATCTCGTCGTGAACGTCGATCCGTCGCTGGTCGAGGCCGGCGTGGATGCGGTCGCCATCGCCCGCGCGGCCGCGGAGAAGATCGAGGGCGGGGGTGGCGGCCGGCCGAACCTCGCCGAGGCCGGCGGCAAGAATCCGGCCGGGCTTGCAGAAGCGTTCGAGGTGGGCAAGAGCGAGATCGCTGCCGCGCGCGGGTGAAGGTCGTCGCGCTCGACTACGGCTCGGCGAGAACCGGGGTCGCGGCGTCGGACCCGACCGGCACGCTTGCTAGACCGGTGGGGGTGGTCGAGCGCGTGCGCACCGAAGCAGGGCTGGAGCGGCTGGTCGAGCTCATCCGTGCCGAGGCGCCGGAACGGGTCGTCGTCGGCATGCCCCTGACGCTGCGCGGCGAACGCGGCGAGCAGGCCGCGGAGACCGAAGAGTTTGTCGCTTCGCTCCGCGGCGCGCTCGACATCCCGGTGGAGGGCTTCGACGAGCGCTTCACGACCGACCTCGCCGAGCAGGATCCGGGAAGCCGTAACCTGCCGCGAGATGCCCGAGCCGCCGCCCATCTCTTGACGAGCTACCTCGCGTGGTCGAGCAAAGGCGCGGAGTAATCGCGCCGCAGCCGCGCCCGCCTGAGCGGGCACGGCCTCCGCAGTCGGTGATCATGCGCCGCCGGATCATGGCGCTCGGCGTCCTGTTGGCGGCGCTCATCGGCCTCGGCTTCGCGATCGCCTCCGTCCGTGGCCGCGGTCACAAGACCCCGACCCCGACGGTCGCCGCAGCGCCGAAGCCGTTCAAGATCATCTTCCCGGAGGGCTTCACGCGGGCCGACATGGCGGGGCGTGTGAAAGCCGTAGCGAAGATCGCCGAGAAGGAGCGCGGGAAGACGCCGCTGCTGGACGAGCGCCCCTACCTCGCGGCGACGGCCGGCGAGCGCCTGATCCGGGGCTTTGGCCGTCACCCGCTCGAGGGCTTCCTCTTCCCGGCGACCTACCAGTTCACGGGGCGCACGACCGCGGGCCAGCTCGCCCGCGCCCAGCTGGCGGCTTTCCAGAAGAACTGGCGCTCGATCAATCTCGGCTACGCGCGATCGAAGAACCTGACTCCCTACGACGTGCTGACGATTGCGTCGATGGTCGAGAAGGAGGCGGTCGCGCCAGACGAACGGCCGAAGATCGCACGCGTGATCTACAACCGGCTCCAAGCCCGGATGCCGCTCGGGATCGACGCGACCGTCCGCTACGGCTTCAACGTGCCCGGGACGAAGCCGTTGCTCCAGTCGCAGCTGAACGACGCGAGCAACCCGTACAACACGAGGAAGCGGCTCGGGCTGACGCCGACGCCGATCGCGAATCCGGGCCTCGCGTCGATCCAGGCGGCCGCGCACCCCGTCGCCGGCGACTGGCTCTACTTCGTCCGCAAGCCGGACAGGGTGCATCACTTCTTCACGGACAGCCTGGAAGCGTTCAACGCGTACAAGGCCGCGCACGGCTTCAAGTGATCGGCGCAGAGACGCGGCTCGTTGCGCTGCTCGGGCAGCCCGTCGCTGAGTCGCTCTCGCCGCGGATGCAGAACGCCGCCTTCGCCGCGGCGGGGCTGGACTGGGCCTACGTCGCGTGTGAGGTGGCGCCTCGGGCGCTGAGGGAGGCTGTTGAAGGGCTCGCGGCGCTGGGATTCGCGGGCGCGAACGTCACGATTCCCCACAAGCAGGCGGTTGTCGCACTCTGCGACGAGGCGGAAGGTTTTTCCGTCAACACCCTCGTGTTCCGCGAGGGCCGCGTCTTCGGGTTCAACAAGGACAAGGAGATCCTGGCTGGGATCGAGGCCGAGCATGTCTGCCTGATCGGCGCGGGCGGGGCCGCGGCGGCACTGCACACCTGGCTGCCCGGCGAGGTGCGGCTGTTCTCGCGCCGACGCGTGTGGCCCCCTGATGCCGACGGCGCCGACCTGATCGTCAACACGACTCCCGTCCGCGACGAGCTGCTCGTCGAGCCGCGGGGCGACCAGACTGTCGTGGATCTCGCCTACTACCCGGACGGCCGCGAGACGGCGCTGGTCGCGGCTGCCCGCGCCGCCGGGGCCGAGGTCGTCGACGGGCTCGAAGCGCTGGTGCGGCAGGGCGCGGCCTCGTTCGAGCTGTGGACCGGCGAGCCCGCGCCGGTGGAGGCGATGCGGGCGGCAGTACGCTCCGCCTGATGCTGAGCCTGACAACTGCGGGCGAGTCGCACGGGCCGGCGCTGGTCGCGATCCTCACCGGGCTGCCGGCAGGGCTCGTCCTCGACCGCGCCGCGATCGACGCCGATTTGGCCCGGCGCCAGCAGGGCTACGGGCGCAGCCCGCGGCAGCAGCTCGAGCAGGACGAGGTCGAGGTGCTCGCCGGGCTCCGTCACGGCCGGACGCTCGGGACGCCGCTCGCGCTCGTCGTCCGGAACCGCGACCACAAGAACTGGGCCTGGGGGATGAGCCCGTGGCCGCCCGAAGGCGAGCCGGAGGGCAAGGGGACGAAGCCGGTGACGCTGCCACGGCCCGGCCACGCGGATCTCGCTGGCGCGCAGAAGTTCGGGCTCGAGGACGTGCGCGATGCGCTCGAGCGCGCAAGCGCGCGCCAGACGGCCGTGGCGGTCGCGGCCGGCGCGGTCGCAAAGGCGCTGCTCGCGGAAATCGGCGTCGATGTCCACGGCGAAGCTCGCGCGGAGGCGGGTGCCGACGAGGCCGCGGTCGACAAGGCCCGCAAGGAACGCGACACGCTCGGCGGCGTCGTCGAGGTGCGGGCGCAGGGTGTCCCACCCGGCCTCGGCTCATACGCGACGAAGGAGGCGCGGCTCGATGCGCGGCTGGCCGCGGCGCTGATGGGGATCCAGGCAGTGAAAGGCGTGGAGATTGGGGAGGGGTTCGGGATCGCAGGGCTGCGCGGCTCGGAGGCGCACGACGAGATCGTCCGCGACGAGCGGGGCCTACACCGGACGACGAACCGAGCCGGCGGCATTGAGGGAGGCGTCTCGAACGGCGAGGAGCTCGTCGCGCGGGTGGCGATGAAGCCGCTGCCGACGCTGATGCGCCCGCTCGCCTCGGTCGATCTGCGGACGGGCGACCCCGGCGATGCGCTCGTGGAGCGGAGCGACGTCTCGGCCGTCGAGGCCCTCGCCGTCGTCGCCGAGGCCGCCGTCGCGTTCGACCTTGCGCGCGCCGCGCGGGAGAAGTTCGGCGGCCATGCGCTCGGCGACTTCGTCCGCGCGCATCGGTCGTATCTGGAGCGGATCGACTGGCAACCGCGCTAGGTCGTCACCTCGTCCTCGTCGGCTTCATGGGAGCCGGCAAGACCACGGTCGGCCGCGAGGTCGCGGGGCGACTGGGACGACCGTTTCTGGACGTCGACGAAGAGGTCGAGCGCGCCGAGGGGCCGATCTGGGAGCTCTTCGAGCAGCAGGGGGAGGCTGCGTTCCGCGACCTCGAGGCGCGCTTTCTGCGAGAAGCAGCCGGCCGCCGCCAGCTGAGCGTGATCGCCGTCGGCGGCGGCGCCGTCGAGACCCGGAATCTGCTCGAGGAGCTCGACGCCTTCGTTGTCCACCTGCAGGTCGACGCCGACACTGCGTGGTCACGCGTGCAGGGCAGCCGAAGGCCGCTCGCGCGCGACGAGGGCGAGTTCCGCGAGCGGTATGCCCGCCGGAAGCCGCTTTACGAGCAGGCGGCGGACGCACAAGCCGAGGATGCCGACGGCGTCGTCCTCGCCGCGGCCGGCGTGGCCGTCGGAGCCATGGCTTCGGAGGCGCTCGGCTCAGCGGAAATCGTCGCGGACGCACGCGTCCTCCGGCTGCATCCGCCGCCGTTCGAGGCGCCGCTGCACACCGTTCCGCCCGGCGAGGAGGCGAAGGCCGTTGCAACTGCGGACCGGCTCTGGCGCGCGCTCCGGCTCGACCGCACCGGGACGCTCGTCGCCTTCGGCGGCGGCTGCACGACCGACGTCGCGGGCTTCGTGGCGGCTACGTATCTCCGCGGAGTCGACTGGATTGCGGTGCCGACGACGCTGGTCGGTCAGGTGGACGCCGCGATCGGCGGCAAGACGGCCATCGACCTTCCCGAAGGCAAGAACCTCGTCGGCGCGTTCCACTGGCCGGCGCACACCTTGATCGATCCCGCCTACCTGACGACGCTGCCCGACGAGCAGCGGCGCGAAGGGATGGCCGAGGTCGTCAAGACGGGGCTCCTTGCCGGAGAGGCGTACTGGGAGCTCCCCGACGCGGAGCTCGTCCACCGCTGCGCCGCGTTCAAGGCGGCCGTCTGCCTGCGGGATCCTCACGACCGCGGACCGCGGCAGGTGCTCAACCTCGGGCACACGTTCGCGCACGCCCTCGAGGCCGCCGCCGGGTTCGAGCTCTCACACGGCCGCGCCGTCGCGCTCGGACTGCTCGCGGCCCTGCGTCTTTCGGGCAAGCCGACCGACGCGGTTGAGGAACGGTTGGCGCCCGAGCCGGTCTCGGTCGACCGCGATCGTGCCTGGCAGGCGATGCTCCGCGACAAGAAGGCGACCCACGGCGAGCTGAGGCTCGTCCTGCTCGGCGGGGAGGGAGGGTTCACGACGGCCGTTCCGGAAGCCGACGCGCGCCGTGCCCTCGACGAGCTCATCGCCGAGTAGGGTCCCGGCGTGCGCGTCGCCGTCCTGAACGGAGTGAACCTGGACGTGATCGGCCGTCGCGATCCGGCGCTCTACGGCGGCCTCGGCATCCGCGAACTCGAGGCGCAGATCTTCGAGTGGGCGGCGCGGCTCGACGTGAACGCCATGTGCCGGCAGACGAACCACGAGGGGGAGTACGTGACGTGGTGTCACGAAGCGCTCGACTGGGCCGACGGGGTCGTGCTCAACCCCGGCGCCTGGACGCACTACAGCTACGCGCTGCGCGACGCGGTCGAGCTGTTCGCGGCGCCGGTCGTCGAGGTGCACCTCTCGAACATCGACGAGCGCGAGGAGTGGCGCCGCAAATCGGTGATCGCAGACCTCGCCGCGAGACGGATCCTGGGCAAGGGACCGGAGGGGTACCGCGACGCGCTCGAATATCTTGCGAGGAACAAGTGAACGCCCGCGTCCAGAAACTCGTCGAGAAGCTCGAGGAGCCGCTGATCGTCACCAGCGAGGCGAACATCCGCTACCTGACAGGCTTCGTCAGTTCGAACGTCTCGCTCGTGGTCGAGCCGGAACGGGTGCGGCTGTTCACGGACTTCCGCTACGCGACTGCGGCGCGGAACGTCGAGGACGTCGAGTTCGTCGAGACGAGGCGGATGGTCATCCCGCACATGGCCGAGCTCCTCTCCGGGACGTTCGGCTTCGAGAGCGAGCACCTGACGTACGCGGCGTACGAAGAGCTGGGCGAGGGCGGCCTCGAGCTCGTGCCGCGCAAGGGCCTCGTCGAGGGCCTGCGCGCCGTCAAGGACGAGGAGGAGATCGAGAAGATCCGCCGCGCCGCCGAGATCACCAACCGCGCGTACGAGCAGTTCGCCGAGGAGCGCTTCGTGGGCCGCAGCGAGAAGGAGCTTGCCTGGCGGATGACCTCGCTCCTCCACGAGCTCGGCGCGGAGGACGTGTCGTTCGAGACGATCGTCGCCGGCGGCGCGAACGGCGCCAGGCCGCACGCCGACCCGACCGACCGACCGATCGAGCCGAACACCACCGTTGTCGTCGACGCGGGCGGCGTGCTCGACGGCTACTGCTCGGACTGCACGCGGACGTTCGCGACCGGCGAGCTTCCGGACGAGCTCGCGCGCGCGTACGAGGTCTGCCTCGAGGCGCAGCTGAAAGGCCTAGAGGCGGCGCGGGCCGGCGTGGAGGGCAAGCAGGCCGACGCTGCCGCGCGGTCGGTCATCGCCGACGCCGGCCTCGGTGAGAAGTTCGGCCACGGACTCGGCCACGGGGTCGGGATGGACGTCCACGAAGCGCCGCATGTCGCGGCGACCTCCGAGGACACGCTCGCCGCCAACAACGTCTGCACGATCGAGCCGGGGATCTACCTCGAGGGGCTGGGCGGGATCAGGATCGAGGACCTCGTCGTGATCACGGACGACGAGCCCGAGATTCTCTCGAGCTTCCCGAAAGAGCTCGTCACGGTGAGCTGATGGCCGAGGTCGTCGGCACCAACCAGTTCCGCAACGGGATGCACATCGAGCTCGACGGCGGCGTCTGGCGAATCGTCGAGTTCCAGCACGTCAAACCGGGCAAGGGCGGCGCGTTCGTGCGGACGAAGGTGAAGAACCTCGACACGGGCGCCGTCGTCGACCGCACCTTTCGCGCCGGTGAGAAGTTCCCGCGGGTCCACACGGAGGTCAAGAACATGCAATACCTCTACGAGTCAGGCGACGAAGTCGTCTTCATGGATCAGGAGACGTACGAACAGACGGCACTGCCACGCCAGTCGGTGGCCAACACGATCTCCTTCATGGAGCCGTCCTCGTCGGTGCAGATGCTCACGGTCGACGGACAGCCGGCGGGTGTCCAGCTGCCGGCCTCGGTCGAGTTGACCGTCGCGGAGACCGAACCCGGCGTCCGCGGCGACACGGTCTCCAACGTCACGAAGCCGGCGAAGCTCGAGACCGGCGCGACGGTGCAGGTGCCGCTCTTCGTGAACACGGGCGACCGGATCAAGGTCGACCCGCGCGAAGGGCGCTACATCTCGCGAGCCTAGGTTCTCAGGCCGGCTCGATCTCCGCGCCGGTCGTCTCGTCGGGAACGACTCGTGGCTCCGCGGCTGCTCCGTCCGCGGTGACGTGCCACATGTCCGGAATGGCGAGAAGGGTCAGGCTCGAGACCATCGTCAGCGCGAAGGCCGCAAGCAACGTCTCCTTCACGCCGATCGCTGCCGCGATCGGGCCGACGATGGCCAGTCCGAGCGGCCGGAGCGCGGTCGAGCCCATCCAGTCGTAGGCCGAGACCCGGGACAGCGCCTCCCGCGGCACGTTCCGTTGCAGGGTCGTCTCCCAGACGGTGCCGGCGACTCCGATCGCAAGCCCGGAGGCCATCTCCGTCAGCGCGATCGTCCACGCCGGCGCACGGAACGCGAGCAGGACGAGGCTCGGGCCGCAGAGGAGGATCACCGACCAGGCGAAGACGAGGGGCCGCTGCGGGCGGACCCGGATCGCCCACATGTTCCCGAGCAGCGTCCCGAAGCTGAACGCGACCAGGATCAACGCCCATGCGCCGGCGCCGCCGAGTGACTGCTTCGCCACGAGCGGGCCGAGCACCATGATCGATGCCAGGTAGATCATCTGGAAGAGGGCGAAGTCGAGGATGCTCGCCCAGAGCCAGGTCCGCGAGCGCACGACGTTCCAGCCTGCCCCGAGCTCGCGCCAGAACGACTCGCGAGGCCGCTCGACGAATCCGAGCGGCGGGATCCGAACGAGCAGGACCGCCGCGATAGCGAAGGTGATCGCATCGCCGAGGATCGCCCAGCCCGCACCCGCCGTCGCCACGAGGACGCCCCCGACGGCCGGCCCGGTGATGCCGCCGATCGAGAGCGTCAGATACATGAGCCCGTTCGCCGCCTGGAGCTGCTCCGGAGGGACCAGCTGCGGTGTCAGCCCCGAGGCGGCCGGCCGGAAGACGCCCGTCGCCGCGCCGTGGACGAGCTGCAGCGCGACGAGCTGCCAGATCTCTGCATGACCGCTGACGAGTAGGAGACCGAGCAGCCCCTGGCTGAAGAAGCGGACGACGTTCGAGGCGACCATGACGTGCTGTCGGGGGAACCGGTCGGCCCACACGCCGCCGGCGAGGAAGAGGAGCACCTGCCCGAGGATCCGCGCGAAGAGGACGAGCCCGAGGTCTGAGGCCGAACCGGTCAGGTCGAGCACCGCGAACGAAATCGCGATCGGCACGAAGAAGTCGCCGAAGGTCGAGACGAGGCCGGCGAAGAAGACGCTGCGGAAGTCCCGGTAGCGAAGCGGCGCGGGGATCATTTCCTAGCAAGCTAGTCGCTAAGGTCCCCGGCGTCGCTTGCGTATGCCGGCTAGAGGCCGTGGGCGGCTTTGCCGACGCGGCCGTCTCGTCCCGCGTCGCGGAGCAGAAAGCGCCCGGCACCCCGCGCTAGGCTCCAAGGTCAGCATGCCCGCCCTGGTCGACACGACGATCCGGCTGCTCTCCCAGGAGCCTCTCGCAGGGCGGATGCCGACCGCCGATCTGCTGCGGCTGGCGGAGACGCTCGACGGCGCCGGCTTCGCCTACCTCGAAGTCTCAGGCGGCGGTGTCTTCGACAGCGCCGTCCGCCGCGGGGTCGAGAGCCCCTGGGAGCGGATCCGCGCGCTCAAGGCGAGGACGCAGACGCCGCTCGCGATGGCCCTGCGCGGTCGCTTCCTGGTCGGGTCGCGCCCGGTCGGCGCCGAGTTCGCGCGGCGCTTCGTGGCCTCCGCGGCCGAGAGCGGCATCGACGTCTTCCGGCTCCACGACCCGCTCAACGACGTCTCGAACCTCCGCGAGGCCGGCGAGGCGATCGGGGCCGCAGAGCGTGAGTTCGAGGTCGGCCTCGTCTACGGATCCGGCTACACCGGCGAGACCGAGGCGCTCGTCGAGCAGGCGAAGAAGCTGCCAGAGCTCGGGGCCGCGCGCGTGCTCCTCCACGACCCGTCCAGCTCGCTCGAGCCATACCGCGCACACGAGCTCGTCGGCGCGCTTCGCGAGGCGAGCGGGCTCCCCGTCGGCCTCTACTGCCAGGGTGCTGCGGGGAATGCGCTCGCGGCCGCCCTCGAGGCCGTACGGGCCGGAGCCGACCTCGTCTCGTGCGCGGTCTACCCGATCGCGCTGACGCTGCACCGCGTGTCCGGCGAGGCCCTCGCGACATCGCTCGCAGGCCTGGGCCAGGACGCCGGGGTCGACACGGACGCGCTCTGGCGGGCGACGGAGCTCGTCGATGAGCACCTCGGCGACGAGCCCGTCACGCCGGTCGCAACGCGCATCGCTGTGCGTGCGGCCGAGCACCGGATCCCGCCGGGCCTCGTCGCCGCCCTCGACGTCCACCTGCGGGCGCACCGCGCCGGTGACCGGCTCGACGAGGTGCTCGACGAGCTCTTGCGCGTGCGCGAGGAGGTCGGCTGGCCCCCGCTCGCTGCGCCGATCGGGCAGATCCTCGGCTCCCAGGCGCTCCTGAACGTGCTCTCGGGGACGCGCTACCAGACGATGATCGACGAACTCCGGGGACTCGTCGCCGGGCGCTACGGCTCGCCGCCTGGAACGATCGACCCTGCCGTGCGGCGCGCCTCGGAGCTGCTCGCGGACGGCGCCCCGGAGCCCGAGCCGATCGACCTCCAGCGCGTCAGCGCCGAGGCCGAGGGACTGGCGGCGAGCGACGAAGAGTTGCTGCTGCTCGCACTCTTCGGCGAAGAGGCGCGGCCGCTCCTCGAGGCCATCCGCGGACGCTTCTCCGGCGACGACTCGCTCGCAGCGAGCGGCGTTGACCAGGCTCGCGCTGAGCGGATCCGCGAGGTCGTGCGGATCGTCCAGGAGTCGGGCGTCGGGGAGATCACGATCGAGGAAGACGGCATGCGCGTCTCCGTGCGGCGGACCCCCGATCCGATCGAGCCCGTGCTCGCGTCTGCGGCGGGCGCCGCGGCCGCGGAGACGGAGCCCGAGCTACCCCCACAGCAGGAAGCCGGAGACGGCCTCGTCCGCGTCGAGTCGCCGATGGTCGGCACCTTCTACCGCGCGCCGCAGCCGGGCGCGCCGCCGTTCGTGGAAGAGGGCGACGCCGTCGCGCCGGGACAGACGCTTTGCGTCCTCGAGGCGATGAAGCTGATGAACGAGGTCAAGGCGGACCAAGAAGCCGTCGTCCGCGCCATCCACGTCGGCAACGCCGAGCCGGTCGAGTACGGCCAGTTGCTCTTCGAACTGGAACCGATCAATGGGAGGCCGCTGGGGCTTTGATGTTCCAGCGCGTGCTCGTTGCGAACCGCGGCGAGATCGCGGTGCGCGTGATCCGGGCGCTGCACGAGCTCGAGATCGAGGCGGTTGCCATCTACTCGACCGCCGACCGGGACGCGCTCCACGTCCGGCTGGCCGACAGGGCCGTGGCCGTCGGGCCGCCGCCGGCCGCGCAGAGTTACCTGAACATCCCGTCCGTGATCGCCGCTGCGGCCACTACGGGGTGTGACGCGGTCCATCCCGGCTACGGGTTCCTCTCCGAGAACCCCGCCTTTGTCGCTGCGTGCGAGGACAACGACCTCGTCTTCGTCGGCCCGAGCGCCGAGGTGATGGCGCGAATGGGCGACAAGGTTCAGGCGAAAGCGGAGATGACGCGCGCCGACGTGCCTGTCGTCCCCGGCAGCGCAGGCGCCGTTGAGGTCGACGGTGCGCATGCGCTTGTCGAGGAGCTCGGCTACCCGATCCTTCTCAAGGCCGCGGCCGGGGGCGGCGGCAAGGGGATGCGCATCGTGGAGGACGACGATGAGCTCGAGGGCGCATTCAGGACGGCGGCCGCCGAGGCCGAGGCCGCGTTCGGCGATTCCGCTCTCTACGTCGAGACGGTCGTCCGGCCGGCCCGGCACGTGGAGATCCAGATCCTCGCCGACTCGCGCGGCGAGGTCCTGACGCTCGGTGAGCGCGAGTGCTCGATCCAGCGGCGGCATCAGAAGCTGATCGAGGAGTCGCCCTCGCCCGCGCTGACGCCCGAGACTCGCGAGGCGATGGAGGCGGCGGCCGACCGCGCTGCGAGGGCGATCGGCTATCGCAACGCCGGGACCTTCGAGTTCCTACTCGGCCCCGACCAGAATTTCTACTTCATCGAGTTGAATGCGCGGCTGCAGGTCGAACACCCTGTGTCCGAGCTCGTCACAGGTGTCGATCTCGTGCGCCAGCAGCTGAGGATCGCGGGGGGCGAGCCCCTGGATGCCACAGGCCGCGCGGCGCGCCGCGGCCACGCGATCGAGATCCGGATCAACGCCGAAGACCCGGCGCGCGACTTCGCACCGGCTCCGGGGCTGGTCGACGACGTCCGCGCGCCGCTCGGTCCGGGGGTCAGGTTCGACACGTTCGTCGAGCCCGGCCGCGCCGTCCCGCCCTTCTACGACTCGCTGCTGGGCAAGCTCGTCGTCTGGGACGAGAACCGGCCGGCGGCGATCGCCCGGGCGCTGGGGGCGCTCGGCGAGTTGCGCGTCACCGGGATCCCGACGACGCGGGAGCTCGCGATTCGGATCCTCCGCAGCGAGCAGTTCGCGAGCGGGCGCTACTCGACGTCGTTCCTCGAGGAGGAGCCCGGCCGGCACCTCGTTACGGTGTCGGAATGACAACGCTACGCGTCCGGTTTGGCTGGAGGGCTCGAGTCGGGATTCGTCTCGTCGTTCAACGAATCGCTCACGACGGTGCCCTGTGAGTGATCAGCTCGAGATCAGCGCCCCGGAAGGCAAGGTGACGGTGCCGGCTGCGACCCTCGCACGGATCATCGTGCGGGCGGCAGAGCTCGCCGACGGCGCGCGCGTCCGGCGGCCGCGGCGCGGCGTGGACGTCGAGATCTCAAACGGCCACGCGGCGGTGACGCTGCGGCTGGCGGCGCGCTACGGAGCCGTGCTGCCGCAGGTCGCCGAAGAGGTCCAGCGCCACGTCGCGGAGGCGCTCGGCCAGATGTGCGGGATCGAGGTCCGGACGGTGGACGTCGCGATCGAGGAGCTGGTGTGACCCTCAGCCGGCGCGCCTCGCGCCGCACGGCGTTCTTCCTGCTGTACCAGTGGGACGTGACCGGCCAGCCACTGGCCTCGCTGTACGAGGGCGAGGTCGACGAGTTCGCGCGTGAGACGGCCGAGGCGGTGGCTGCGCGAGTCGAGGAGCTCGACCGCCGCATCACCGAGGCCTCGGAGGAGTGGACGGCCGACCGGCTCGGCGCCGTCGAGCGGAACATCCTCCGCGTCGCGACCTACGAGCTCGAAGAGGAAAGCGTCCCGCTCGAGGTGGTGATCGACGAAGCTGTCACACTCGCAAAGCGGTACGCGACGGAGGAGGCAGGCCGGCTGGTGAACGGGATTCTCGGACGGATCGCACGGGAGAGGGCTGCCTGAGGCGTCGGTTGCGATGCCGCGTCAAAAGGCCGCGCCGACATGCGCGGCGCGGCCGCTTAACCCGGCCTGTGAAATCATCGGCAGGCCATGTCTTTGCCGAGGTCATAGGTGAGCTCGGGCGCAGAGGAGTCTCTGCAGCGAGCCGAGAGCCTGCTCGAGCGGCTGGAGCGCTCGCGGCAAGAGCTCGAGTCCACACAGGACCCTGACCGGGCAATCGAGATCCTCTCCGAGCTGGCCGAGATTGCTCGCGAAGTGGAGGCCGAGCTGGCGCGCGCCAAGAAGGAGACCGGCGGATGAGGCGTCGCTTGCGATGCCGACTTAGAGGCTGTGGCGGCTTTGCCGGCGCGGCGGTTCAAACCAGGCCGTTGGCTCGGATTTCGTCTGAACCAGCAAAGGTTCGCCGATGAGGAGCTCTTCCGAGCTCGTCGAGCTGGTCGAGGCCTACCTCGGCGAGCTCGCATTGACGCCGGAGCTCGGCCAGCTCGCCGAGCCGATGCGCTACGCGCTCGCCGGCGGCGGCAAGCGGATCAGGCCCGTCCTGACGCTCGCTACCGGGGAGGCGCTCGGCCGGGAGCCCGGCGAGCTGCTTCCGGCGGGCGCGGCGGTCGAGCTCGTCCACAGCTTCTCGCTCGTACACGACGACCTGCCCGCGCTCGACGACGACCAGGTGCGGCGCGGGCGGCCGAGCACGTGGGCACAGTTCGACGAGGCGACGGCGATCCTAGCGGGCGACGCGCTGCTCGGCGAGGCAATCAGGCTCGGGCTCTCGTACCAGACGCCGTTCGTTGCACGCGAGCTTGTCCAGGCGACGCTTGGGATGATCGGCGGCCAGCACGCGGACACAAAAGAGCTCGGCTACCCGCTCGAGGAGATCCACCGGCTGAAGACCGGTCGCCTCTTCTACGCGTCGGTTGCCTGCGCGCTCTGGGCGGCGGAGCTGCCGGACCGGGAACAGAAGCCGTGGCGGGACTTTGCAGACGAGCTCGGGATGCTCTTCCAGGTCGTCGACGACATCCTCGATGGCGACGGGTACGTCGTCGCGCAGGGCGAAGACGGCGCTCGGCGCCTCGCCGACGAGGCGGCCGAGCGTGCGCAGGAGCGGTTGGCCGCGATCGACGCCGACACCTCGGTGCTCGAGGAGATCGTGGCCGGGCTGGCGACGCGAACCGCGTGATTACAGGAGGGACTGCCCCGAACGGGGACTGTCGCAAGAACCGTTTCTCGGACAGACTCCTGCGGGTCAGGCCGGCAGCGATCCCGCCGGCATCTACAGCTCGTCCGCGAGCAGGTCGAGCAGCAGCCCGTCCTGCCAGACGCCGTCAGGATCGCGCCAGTAGCGGCGCAGCACGCCGACGCGCTTGAAGCCGACCGCCTCGTAGCAGCGGATCGCCTTCTCGTTCGCGGCTGCGGGATCGATCACGATCCGGTGATGGCCGCGCTCTTCGACGAGCCAGCGCGCCAGCGTTCGGACCGCGTCCCGGCCGAGACCGCGGCCGTGGAGGCGCGGGTCGAGAAAGAGATCGATTCCGGCGTGGAGGAACTCGGGATCCGAGTGCTCGTAGATCTGTCCGAGCCCGACGAGCTCGCCGTCATGCTCGATAGCGAACGCCTCGACCTCGTCGCCTCCGTCCGCCTTGGCGACGAGCTCCTCGACCGTGATGTCGGGCCACCAGCGCACTACGTCGGGGTGCGAGCCGATCTCCGCGAGGCGTCGGGCGTCCTCGCGCCGGAGCGGGCGCAGCCGGACGAGCTCTCCTTGCAGCGACGCCACGACGGCGATCATAGGAGCGTGAAGAAACGGGTCGACGTGCTGCTCGTGGAGCGCGGCCTCGCGGAGAGCCGCACCCAGGCGCGGGCGCTGGTGCTCGCCGGCCGCGTTCCCGGCCACGAGAAACCGGGCGAGCAGGTGGACGAGTCCGCCCAGCTCGAGGTGACAGGCGGCGAGCCGTACGTCTCGCGAGGCGGCGTCAAGCTCGCGAATGCGCTCGACGCGTTCGGGGTCGATCCCGCCGGTCGCGACTGCCTCGACGTGGGCGCGTCGACAGGCGGCTTCACGGACGTCCTTCTCCAGCGCGGGGCTGCCCGCGTCATCGCGCTCGACGTCGGCTACGGCCAGCTCCACCCGCGCATCCGTGAGGATCCGCGCGTGGTCGTATTGGAGCGGACGAACGCGCGGCACGTCATGCAGCTCCCGTTCCCGCCGGAGCTCGTCGTCTGCGACGTCTCGTTCATAAGCGTCCGGAAGGCGCTGCCGCCGCTGCTGGAGCTGGCGGCGCCGGGTTGGCAGGCGTTCGTGCTCGTCAAGCCGCAGTTCGAGGCCGGCCGCGGCGAGACTCGCGGCGGGGTCGTCCGCGATGCCGGGACGAGGCGCCGCGTGGTCCGCGAACTGGCCGAGGCGGCGCTGGCGTGGGGGGCGGAGGCTGCCGGAGTCGTAGACTCGGGCCTGCCGGGACCCAAAGGCAACCGTGAGCTCTTCCTCCACCTCGTCCAGAGATCCGACGCCCGACTCCGCGCCGAGCTCGACACTTGGATCGGCGATGCCGTCACCTAACGTCGTCGAACGCGTCGCGATCGTCACGCACAACCACGAGCCGAGGGTTGCCGACGCGGTTGCCCGGGTCGGGCGGCTCGCCGAGGCGAAGGGCGTCGAGGTGACCGGGGACGACGGCCGGCCCGACCTCGCCGTCACGCTCGGCGGGGACGGCTCGATGCTGCGCGCCTTCCACCGCTTTCTCGGCACCGACGTGCCCGTGATCGGCGTCAACTTCGGGCGCGTCGGCTTCCTGACGTCGATCGAGGCGAATGAGCTCGAGAAGGGCCTCGAGCGCGCGTTCGCGGGCGACGTCACCGTCGTGCGGTTTCCGACGCTCGACGTTCGGATCGGCGGAGAGACCCGGCCTGCGGTCAACGACGTCTTCGCGACAAGCTCCAGACTCGGCCGCATGGTCGAGCTCGGCTACTCAGTCGGCGGCGAGGACCTCGGCGTGCTTCCGTGTGACGGCGTCATCTGCGCGACGCCGCTCGGGTCGACGGCTTACAACCTCTCGAACGGCGGTCCGGTGCTCGTGTGGGGGCTCGACGCGATGGTGATCACGTTCGTGGCGCCGCACTCGCTCCACGTCCGCCCGCTCGTCGTTCCGCACATGCGCGACCTCCGCGTCACGAACAAGACGCCTGACGGATCGGTGACCGTGATCGTCGACGGCCAGGAAGCCGGCAAGCTCGAGCCCGGCGAGCGTGTCGATGTTGGCCTGGGCGCGCAGACCGGCATGCTCGCGACCCTCCCGGACAGGACTTTCTTCACGAGGTATAGAAAGGCCTTCGCGTCCTGAACGGCCGGTAGTCGCACGCCGACGGCGTGCGTACCATCGGGCGGATGCTGCGCCGCTTGCGCATCGAGAACCTGGTCCTGATCGGCGAGGCTGAGCTCGAGCTCGCCCCGGGTCTCACTGCCATCACCGGCGAGACCGGGGCGGGGAAGACGATCCTCGCGCAGGCGATCGGCCTGCTCCTGGGCTCGAGAGGCGATGCGGCGCTGGTCGGAGCCGGCGGCGAGGAGGCGTACGTCGAGGCCGAGCTCGACCTCCCGGACGGGCTCCTGGACGAGGAAGGCTTCGACGTGCTCGCGGAGCTCCGGCCGGAGGCCGAGGAGGGCCTCGTGCTCGCGCGCCGCGTCTTCTCCGACGGACGAACGCGGGCCTACGCCTGGGGACGCGCCGCGGCGCGCGACGACGTGGCGGCGGTGGCTGAGCGGCTGATCGCGATGTCCGGCCAGTTCGAGCAGCGCCGTCTCGCGCGTGCGTCGTACCAGCTCGACGTCCTGGACGCCTTCTGCGGCGAGGAGCAGCTCCGGCGGCGGGCGGAGGCACGCGAGGCGTGGCGGGCTCTGCAGGCTGCCCGCCGGCGTTACGACGAGCTTCGCGGCGGATCCGACGCGGCCGAGGCCCGGCTCGCTGAGCTACGGGCGCTCGTCGAGGACACGCTCGGGATGGAGGCCGAGGACGAGGAGTCGCTGCGTGCGGAACGGGAGCGGCTCCGCCACGTGACCGAGCTCGCGGCCGGCGTCGGGGCGGCCGGAGAGGCGCTCGCGCCAGAGGACGGCGAGGGCGCGGCGTCGCTCGTCGCGGTCGCGGAGCGGTCGATCGCTCCTCTCGAGGCGCTTGCTCCGGAGCTTCAGCGCGTCGGCGACGAGCTTCGGGACGTCGAGCTGCGCCTCCGCGAGTCGGCGACCGAGCTACGGAGCTTCCTCGCCTCGCTCCAAGCAGAGCCGGACCGGCTCGAGCTGATCGAGAGCGAGCTCGACCGGATCGCCGAGGCGAAACGCCGCTTCCGCTGTGCGTCGTACGAGGAGCTGCTCAGGCGCGCCGCCGAGGCGCAGACGGAGCTGGACGCACTCGAGGACGGCGCCGACCCGCTGTCCGCGGCCGCAGATGCCGTCTCGGCAGCGGAGCGGAAGGTCGACGGGCTCGCGACGGAGCTCCGGAAGGCCCGCGCGGCCGCGGCCGACGCATTCGCCGAGGAAGTGGCCGTCGAGCTCGATGGCATCGGCATGGGTGAGGGGGAGTTCCGGGTCGAACTGTCCGATCGGGAGGCCGGCGCGACGGGTGCCGATGCGGTCACGTTCCTGATCCGCCCGAATCCCGGGCTGCCCTTCGCTCCGGTCGCCGAGACCGCGTCAGGCGGTGAGCTCTCGCGTATTGCGTTGGCGATCGCGGCGGTCGGCGGCGGCGAGACGATGGTCTTCGACGAGATCGATGCCGGCATCGGCGGGCAGACCGCGCACGCGGTGGGGGAGACGCTCGAGCGCCTCTCGGGCCGGGCGCAGGTGCTGACGATCACGCACCTGCCGCAGATCGCGAGCCGCGCCGAGCGTCATTTCCAGGTCGAAAAGGTGCCCGGCGACCCGACCCACACGCGGATCGAGGCGCTCGACGAGGCCGAGCGGCGGGACGAGTTGCAACGTATGCTCGGCGGCCAGGAGTTCCTGACCGCCGTGCAAAGTGAGTAGTACGTACAGCTTCGTCGAGTTCACGGGCGCCGCGAAGCTCGACCGGCGCACGAAGAACCTCGTCCGGCGCCTCGGGCCGGGCGACGTCGCCGTCATCGACCACACCGACCTCGACCGTGTCTCGGCCGAGGAGCTGCTCGAGTCCGGCGTGCGCGTCGTCGTCAACGTGGCGCCGTCGCAGAGCGGACGCTTTCCGAATCCCGGGCCGCTCCTGCTCGTCCGTGCGGGTGTCCGCCTGATCGACGCGCCAGGAGCGCCGATCTTCGACCAGGTCTCCGAGGGCGAGTTGCTCACCGTCCGCGGCGCCAGCGTCTTTCGGAACGGCGACTGCGTGGCTGCCGGGCGCGCCCTTTCGGCCGACGAGCTCGCGCGTTCGATCGCCGAGCAGCGCGGGCGCGTCACCGAGGCGCTCGAGGCCTTCGCCGACAACACGCTTCGCTACCTGCGCGAGGAGGGGCGGCTGCTCTCCGAGGGAATCGACTTCCCCGCGTTGCAAACCCGGTTTCGCGACCAGCACGCCCTCGTCGTCGCCCGCGGGCCTGGCTACAAGCGCGATCTGCGGATCGTCCGGCCGTACATCCGCGACTTCAAGCCGGTGCTCGTCGGTGTCGACGGCGGAGCGGACGCGCTCCTCGAGGCCGGGTACAAGCCCGACGTGATCGTCGGCGACATGGATTCGGTCTCCGACCGCGCGCTGAGGTCGCGCGCCGAGAAGGTCGTCCACGCCTACACCGACGGGGCGGCGCCGGGACGCGAGCGCATCGACGCGCTCGACGTCGACTATCAGGTCGTCCGGGCTCCCGGGATCAGCGAGGACGTGGCGTTGCTGCTCGCCTACGAGAAGGGCGCAGAGCTGATCGTCGCCGTGGGCACGCACTTCAACCTGATCGAATTCCTGGAACGGAACCGCGAGGGGATGTCGTCAACGTTCGTGACCCGCCTGAAGGTCGGCGAGATCCTGATCGACGCCAAGGGTGTCTCGAGGCTCGTGTCGCGCCGAGTCGGCCTGATGCCGCTCGTCACTTTCGCCCTGACCGGCCTCGGCGCGGTCGTGGTGGCGATCGTCGCCTCCCCGGAGCTCCGGCGCCTGATCGGCCTCCTGAGCGGCCGAATCCGCGACCTGGTCGGGATCGGCTGAGCCCGGTTCGGCTGGAACAGGACGCCTGAAGCCGAAGCCGCCGCGAACCCGGTAGTCCCGGAAGCCGCGACCGCTTCGCCCACCGGCGCGCGCCTCACGCCCCCGCCCAAGGGTGGGGCAGCAGCCCACCACCCTCGCTGCGAGCGTAACCGCCAAAGACCCACGCAGGTGTGACGCGAGCACGCCGAAACAGCAACGATTCGTGCAGATGGGCAAGTACGCCGCAACCCGCGAGCTGCTCGCGCCGCGCGAGGACGTCTGGGGGTTTATCGCCGAGCCCTATCACCTTGCCGACTGGTGGCCGGGCATCAGCGGCGTCCAGCCGGACCGGCGAGGGCTCGCGCCGGGCGCGCGCTGGCAGATCAAAGGCCTCGGCCGGCCGACCTACGTGGTCGGGAGACGGCCGGATGTCTCCGGCACGCTCGTCTTCCTCGACGTCAAGCCTCCCGAGCTCGTCGCGTGGCAGTTCGTCAACACGCGCGTCGACGTGGAGCTGCGGCTCACCGAAACGGCGCCCGACCGCACGCGCGCTCAACTGACCGTCGACGCCCCTTTTCTGAGCGGGGTCCGAAGACCCCAGCTCCACAGGGCGCTGACGCGCCTGCACGCCCTGTGCCAGACTGGCGCACAGGCATAGCGTCTCGTCATGTTCGACCTCCGCTACCACGTTGCGTCGCTCGCGGCCGTCTTCCTCGCGCTTCTGATCGGAATCCTGGTCGGGGTGGGCATCGCCGACCGCGGCTACGTCGACAAGGCTCAGCGCGGGCTGCTCGAGCAAAAAATCTCCAAGCTGCAGAGCGACCTCGGCGCCGCCCGAAAAAACGCCGATAGCCTCCAGGCGCAGCAGCGCGCGACCGAGGCGTTCGTCAACGACACCTACCCGGAGCTGATGGCCAACCGGCTCCGCGGCAAGAGCATGGCGCTCGTCTTCCTCGGCCCTGCGGACCCGAAAATCCGGACGAGCCTCGAGCAGTCGCTCACCGACGCCGGCGCACGCGGCTGGGTCCGGGTGCGCGCACTCAAGCTGCCGCTCGACATTCCTCAGATCGACAAGACGCTCGCCGGCGAGCCCAAGCTCGCGCGCTACGTCGGCGACACGCGGCTGCCCGCGCTCGGCAAGAGCCTTGCCGAAGAGCTCGCAGGCGGCGGCAAGGCCCCGCTGTGGACGACGCTGGCCGAGCAGATCGTCGCCGAGCGCACCGGCAGCGAGCAGCGCCCGGCCGACGGTGTGATCGTCGTGCGCACCGCGGGAAAGCAGTACGACGGGACGGCCGCCTTTCTCCAGGGGTTCTACTCGGGCCTGATCGCGGCGCCCGTGCCGGTCGTCGGTGTCGAGCGGGCGGACGCGGCCGAGTCTGCGGTGCGGGCGTTTCATCACAACGGGATCTCGAGCGTGGACGACGTCGACCAGCCGAGCGGCCGCTTCGCGCTTACGCTCCTCCTGAGCGGCGCCAAGGCCGGCCAGTACGGAATCAAGTCGAGCGCAAAGGACGGCGTACTCCCGCCGCTCGAGACCGCAACGCGTGGCTGATCTTTCAGCCGTCCTCGTCGCTGCGCGCGACGAGGAAGCGGCGATCGCGCGAACGGTAGAAGCGTTGCGGGCGGCCTTTCCCAGCGTTGAGGTGATCGTCGCCGACGACGGCTCACGCGACGGGACCGCTGCCGCGGCCGAGCGCGCCGGGGCACGGGTGCTGCGCCTCCCGCCGCGCGGAAAGGGTCAGGCGTTGACGCTGGCGGAGCGCGCGGCGCCGGCCGGCCGGCTCCTCCTCGTCGACGCCGATCTCGACGGCGACCTCGTGGGACTCGCTGCCGTCGACGGCGACCTCGCGATCGCGGCGTTCGCCGAGCGGCAGGGCGGCGGCTTCGGGATCGCCAAGCGCGCGGGACGGGCGCTCGTCCGTGCCGTGTCGGGCTTCGCGCCCCGTGAGCCGCTCTCCGGCCAGCGCGCCCTCTCGGAGGCGGCGCGAGAGGCCTGCTTCCCGCTCGCGGCGGGCTTCGGCTGCGAGGTGCGGATGACGATCGACGCCGTCCGGGCGGGGCTGCGCGTCTCCGAGCTCGAGCTGCCGCTGCGGCACCGGCCAACGGGCCGCGACGGCGCCGGCTTCGCCCACCGGGGCCGACAGCTGGTCGACGCCGTGCTCGCCTGCGGGCCCACCGGCGTGAACCACCGCGGGCTGAGACTGCCGCTCGTCGGCTGGATTGTCGGGGTTCGGCGGGATCCGGCGGTCGCCGCAGTCGCCGCGCTCGGCCTCGCCGACGATCTCTGGAGCGGCGCCGAACGCGGCTTCCGCGCCCACCTCGGCCGCGGACAGACGACGGGCGTCCTAAAGCTCCTCGGCATTCCGCTCGTCGGCCTGCTCGGGACGCGCCGGCTCTCCGGCGCGCTGCTCGTCGGCCTCGCGGCGAATTTCCTGAACCAGCTGGACACGCGGCCGGGCCGCGCGCTCAAGGCGTACCTCCTCGCAGCGCCGTTCGTGGACGCGCCGGTCGGGATCGCCGTCATGCTCGCTCCCTACGATCTCCGAGAGATGACGATGCTCGGAGACGCCGGGGCGAACGCGCTGGGCGCGATGCTAGGCTTGAATTCCGTGGGCAAGCTCACGGGAAGAGACCGCTGGAGCGCGATCGGGGTGCTCGCAGGTCTCACCCTCCTCGGAGAGACTCGGTCGCTCGGCGAGCTGATCGAGCGCACGCCTGTGCTCCGCGAGCTCGACGCGCTCGGGAGGCAGCCGTAGCCAGCCGGCCGCCCAAGTACGTCTTCGTCACGGGCGGCGTCGTCTCATCCCTCGGGAAAGGCATTACCGCCGCCTCGCTCGGGCGCCTCCTCAAGGCGCGTGGCCTCAAGGTGCAGGTCCAGAAGTTCGACCCGTACATCAACGTCGACCCGGGCACGATGAGCCCGTTCCAGCACGGCGAGGTGTTCGTGACCGAAGACGGGGCCGAGACCGACCTCGACATTGGGCACTACGAGCGCTTCATCGACGAGAACCTGTCGCGGAACTCGAACCACACCGCCGGTTCGATCTGGGAGCGCGTGATCCGCAAGGAGCGCCGCGGCGAGTACCTCGGCTCGACCGTGCAGGTGATCCCGCACATCACGAACGAGATCAAGGAGCGGATCCGCAGCGCCTCGGAGGCGAGCGACTGCGACGTCGTCGTGACCGAGATCGGCGGCACCGTGGGCGATATCGAGTCGCTGCCGTTCCTGGAGGCGATCCGCCAATTCCGGCGCGAGGCCGGCGCTGACAACGTCTGCTACCTCCACGTCACGCTTGTGCCGTTCATCGACTCGGCCGGAGAGCTGAAGACGAAGCCCACGCAACACTCGGTCAACGAGCTGCGCCGGATCGGTATCCACCCGGACATCGTCGTCGCGCGCTCGAGCGGGCCGCTCTCGCAGGACATCCGGGACAAGATCGCGCTCTTCGCCGATATCGATACGCGCGCGGTCGTGTCCAACCAGGACGTGCCTGACCTCTACCTCGTACCCTCGGCGTTGCAGGAGGAGGGTCTCGACGCGCTCGTGTGCGAGCGGCTCGGGTTGCCGGCGCAGGAGGCCGACCTCGGCGAGTGGCTCCAGCTGACCGAGCGGATCCGTGAGCGTGAAGGCGAGGTGCAGATCGCCCTCGTCGGCAAGTACGTCAAGCTCCAGGACGCCTACCTGTCCGTGCACGAGGCGCTGAACCACGCGGGCGTCCAGCACGGCTGCGCAGTCAACGTCCGCTGGGTCGACGCGGAGGGAATGTCGCTGGAGGAGGCGCAGGCCGAGCTCGAGCAAGTTGACGGCGTGCTCGTCCCCGGCGGGTTCGGTTCGCGCGGCTGGGAAGGCAAGATCCTGGCCTGCCGGGTCGCGCGCGAACACCGGATTCCCTACCTGGGAATCTGCCTCGGGATGCACGTCGCGGTCTCGGAGTTCGCGCGCCACGTTGTCGGGCTCGACGGAGCGAACTCGACCGAGATGGACCCGGAGACGCCGTACCCGGTGATCGACTTGCTGCCCGAGCAGAAGGAGATCGAGGATCTCGGGGGGACGATGCGGCTCGGCGCCCAGGCCGTCGAGCTCGCGTCGGGAACGCGTGTCGCGGAGACCTACGGCGAGACCGTGATCCACGAGCGGCACCGGCACCGCTACGAGGTCAACAACCACTTCCGGCCACGGCTGGTCGAGGCGGGCCTCGTGGTAAGCGGCACGTTCCAGGAAGGCAGGCTGGTCGAGATTGTCGAGCTGCCGGACCACCCGTGGTTCGTCGCCAGTCAGTTCCACCCCGAGTTCAAGTCGCGCCCGACACGGCCGGCCCCGCTCTTCCGCGAGTTCGTGGGCGCGGCGCTCGTGCGTTCTCAAGAGCGCGTCGGCGCCACTTACACGGCCCGCGCGTAGCATCAGGGCCCGTGGATGACGGGCTCCCTGAAGTCGCCCAACTGTTCGTCGAGATGGCGCGCGTGCCAAGCCCGTCGGGCGAAGAACGCGCCGTGGCCGACCACGTCCTCCGTTACCTGCGCGGTCTGGCCCTACCGGTTGACGAGGACGACGCGGGGGCGGAGATCGGCTCCACGATCGGGAACCTGCTCTGTCGGATCGAGCCCACCGTCGAAGGGACGCCTGTCTTCTTCTGCGCGCACCTCGACACCGTGCCGCCGGAAGGCCCGCTCGAGCCGGTCGTCGACGACGGCTTCGTCCGCAACGGCGGCGGCACGATCCTCGGCGCAGACAACAAGGCGGCGGTGGCGGCGATGCTCGAGGCCACGCGCCGGATCGTCGCCGAGAACCGGCCTCACGGCGGGGTAGAGCTCCTCTTCACCCCCCAGGAAGAGGTCGGCCTGCGCGGCGCTGCGGCCTTCGACCACGAGCGGCTACGGGCCCGCGTCGGCTACGTCTACGACCACGCCGGACCGATCGGCGAGGTGATCCTCGGTGCGCCCTACCAGTGCAAGATCGACGCGACCTTCCACGGGCGCGCGGCTCATTCGGGCATGTACCCGGAGGACGGGCGCTCGGCGATCGGGGCCGCCGCGCGGGCGATTGCCGACCTGCGGCTCGGCCGGCTCGATGAGGAGACGACGGCGAACGTGGGCGAGATTCGCGGCGGCAGGGCGCGCAACATCATTCCCGAGCGGTGCTCATTCCTGGCCGAGGCGCGCTGTCACAACGAGGCGAAGCTGGGCGCGCTCGTCCAGGAAATGCTGGAGGCGATCACGTTCGCCGCGCAGCTCGGAGAATGCGACGTCGAGACAAGGGTGGAACCGAGCTCGCGCGGCTATCGGTTCAAGCGCGACGACGAGCCCGTGCGGCTAGCCGCGGCCGCGCTCGAGCGGAGCGGCTACCAGCCGAGTTACGGGCTGAGCGGCGGCGGCGCCGATGCGAACGTCTTCAACGAGCGCGGCCTGCAGTGCCTCAATCTCGCGAACGGGATGGTCGACATCCACACGCCTGACGAGCGGATCGCCATCGAAGATCTCGAGCGGATGGTGGACGTGACCCTGGCGCTCGTCGAGGTGGCGCGTGCCCCTTAGCCTCCGAAGGGGGGCGGTCAGCGCGATCATCGAACGGCACGATGGCCTCGTTCGCTGCGAGGTCAACGGCGTGCCGTGTGTCGCCTACCCTGAGCTGACCGGCCCGGTCGCGCTCGGCGACGACGTCGTCGTCAACGTTCAGGCGCGCGAGCTCGGGCTCGGCTCGGGCGGATTCGATGTCCTGCACGCGAACCTGAGCCGCGGCCTCGAACTCGCCTCCTCGGCCGGCGCGCACGTGATGAAGCTCCCGTACACGCCGGTCCAGCACGCGGTCCGCCACGTCGAGGAGGACGAGCCGCTGCCGGAATCCCTCTCCGGCCTCCCGGTCGTCTGCTGCTCGCTGCACAGCCAGCTGGCGCCGGCCTGCGCCGCACTGGCAGGGCTACGAGTCGCGTACGTTCAGCATGCCGGCGGCGCGCTGCCGCTCGGTCTCTCGGACACGGTCCGGGCGTTGCGCGACCGGGACTTGGTCGCGGCCACCGTCTCGGCCGGCGCCTGCTCCGGCGGCGAGCTCGAGAGCGTCACGACGGCCTCGGCGCTCGCCTGGGCGGCCGCTCGTGCGGTCGACGTGGCGGTGTGCGCGATCGGGCCGGGCATCGTCGGCACGGGCTCGCGGCTCGGCCACGGCGGGCTCGCTGCGGCCGAGGCTGCGAACGCGGCCTCGGGGCTCGGGGGCGCGCCGGTGCTTGCGGTTCGCGTCTCGAGCGGCGACGAGCGCGAACGCCATCGCGGCGTCTCACACCACACGCGCGCCGTGGTCGAGCTCTGCCTCGGCGACGTCGCGATCGCGTGGCCCGCGGGTGTAGAGGCGCCTGCGTGGCTAGAGCGGCGCACCGAGGTCGATACCGGAGGCTGGCGCGACGCGTGCGCCGGGCTGCCACTCGAGCACATGGGGCGCGGCCCGGATGACGACCCGTGGTTCTTCGAATCGGCGTTCGCGGCCGGCAAGCTGGCGAGAGGGATGGCGTGAGGCCGGATGGCTCCCGCCGGGTCTTCGAGGGCGGACTGATCAGCGTCGACGTCGAGCAGTGGGGCGAGCACGAGCGCGAGGTTGTCCGCCACCCGGGCGCGGTTGCGATCGTCGCTGTCGACGCGGGCGGGTACGTGACGCTCGTTCGCCAGCTCCGCGAGCCGGCGCGGAAGCGGCTGCTCGAGCTGCCCGTAGGGACGCGCGAGGCCGATGAGGAGCCACTGGCGACCGCCAAGCGGGAGCTCGAGGAGGAAGCGGGCCTGTCCGGCGGCCGGTGGCGGCTCGCGGCCACGTTCTTCTCGACGCCCGGCTTCTGCGACGAGTTCGTCTGCATCTACTTCGCCGAGGGGGTGGTGCAGACGGAGGCGGAAGCCTCAGGGCGACGAGCAGATCGAGCTCGTGCGCGTCCCGGTCGCTGAGATTGCGTCCTTGCTGCCGGAGCTCGAGGACGCCAAGACCCTGGCCGGACTGCTCCTGCACCTGCGTGCGAGGTAGGGTTCGCCCGCATGAAAATCGGCGTGGCCAGGGAAATCAAGACGGACGAGTACCGCGTGGCGCTGACGCCCGCGGGTGCGCGCGAGCTCGTCCAGGGCGGCCACGACGTGCTCGTCGAGACCGGCGCGGGGGAGGGGAGCTCCTTCGCCGACGATGTCTACCAGTCGGTCGGCGCCCGTGTCGTGAGCGTCGACGAGGTCTGGGAGGGGAGCGAGCTCCTGCTCAAGGTCAAGGAGCCGATCGAGCCCGAGTATCGCCGCCTGCGCGAGGGACTCGTGCTCTTCACGTACCTCCACATCGCGGCCGACGAGCCGCTGGCGCGGGCGCTCGTCGACAGCGGCATCGCCGCGGTGGCATACGAGACGGTCGAGACGGACAACGGCGCGCTGCCCTTGCTCGCCCCGATGAGCGAGATCGCGGGCCGGCTGGCGGCACAGGCGGGGGCGTACTTCCTCGAGAAGCCGCTCGGCGGGCGGGGCCTGCTGCTCGGCGGCGTCGCGGGTGTCGCACCTGGTCGCGTCGTCGTGATCGGAGGCGGGATCGTCGGCTACAACGCCGCCGTGATCGCGCTAGGCCTGGGTGCGAGCGTGACGATCCTCGAGCGCTCGGTCGACCGGATGCGGCATCTCGAGGAGATCCTGTCCGGACGCGTCTCTCTGGTCATGTCGTCCAGCCTGCAGATCGAGGAGTCCGTGATCGAGGCGGACGTCGTGATCGGCGCGGTGCTCATTCCGGGCGCGCTGGCACCGAAGCTGATCACGCGCGACATGGTTCGCGAAATGAAGGACGGCGCCGTTCTCTGCGACGTCGCGATCGACCAGGGCGGCTGCGCCGAGACGTCGCGGCCGACGACGCACAGCGACCCGGTCTACGTCGTCGACGGAGTCACGCATTACTGCGTGGCGAACATGCCCGGCGCCGTGCCGATCACCTCGACCAAGGCGCTGACGAACGTGACGCTGCCCTATGTCGAGGCGATCGCCGAGCACGGCCTCCGCGAGGCCGTCGCCGGCGACCCCTCCCTGGCCCGCGGCGTCAACGTGCTGGAGGGCAAGGTCACATACGAGGCAGTCGCGGAAGCCCACGGCCTCGCGTACTCGCCCCTCGACGACGTCCTACCGCTCACCCCGGTCTGATCGCGCGTCCCGAGCCGCACCCCGCCCTTAATGGGTGGGGCGTCACCCTCCGCCCACGAGAACGACGATATCGACGAAGGACGCACGTGTGGGTGCCGGACCTGTGCCGAGTCGGAGACTTTCGCCGAGCGGTCGCCTGGCGTGCCGGGCTACGAGCTGCGCTGTGGGTTGTCGCGGGTGGGGCTGAACTTGACCACGACCCACGTCACGGCCGCGGCGAGTGCGATCACGCAAACGATGAAGACGACGAGGCCGATCAGTCCGAGGACGGTCTCCATGGCCGACCTAGAATAGCCGCGTGTCGCGCGCCTGCGTGATCGTCCTCGACGCCGTCGGCGCAGGAGAGCTGCCCGACGCGAGCGACTATGGGGACGAGGGCTCGGACACTCTCGGCAACGTCGCGAAGGCCGTCGGTGGCCTCGACCTTCCGAATCTCGAGGCTCTCGGCCTCGGCAACGTCGAGTCGCTCGAAGGCTGCCCGCCGCAGCCGGGTGCCCCCGCGGTGGCCGGTCGTCTGACCGAGCGCTCCAAGGGCAAGGACACGACCACGGGCCACTGGGAGCTGATGGGGATCGTCACACCGCAGGCGCTGCCGACCTATCCGCATGGGTTTCCACACGACGTGATTGATCCGTTCATGCATCGCACCGGGCGCGGCGTGCTCGGGAACAAGCCGGCTTCGGGGACGGAGATCATCCAGGAGCTCGGCGAGGAGCACCAGCGCACCGGGAAGTGGATCGTCTACACCTCAGCCGACTCGGTCTTCCAGGTCGCGGCACACGAAGAGACGATTCCGCTCGAGGAGCTGTACGAAGGCTGCCGGATCGCCCGCGAGATCCTGACCGGCAAGCATGCCGTCGGGAGGGTGATCGCCCGCCCGTTCGTCGGCGAGCCGGGGAACTATGTGCGAAGCGCGAACCGGCATGACTTTTCCCTGGAGCCGAAGCGGCCGAACTACCTGACGCTCGTCCGCGAGGCCGGCAACGAGGTGCACGGCGTCGGCAAGATCGGGGATATCTTCGCGGGGCAGGACATCGATGCTTCGCGACCGACGCAGTCGAATATCGACGGCATCGTCCAGACCGAGACGCTGCTCAAAGAGCTCGACTCGGGCCTGATCTTCGTCAACCTGGTCGAAACCGACATGCTCTGGGGGCATCGCAACGACCCGGTCAACTTCCACCGTTGCCTACAGGATTTCGACCGTCGGCTGCCGGACCTTCTCGACGCGATGCGGCCCGGCGACCTGCTGATCCTCACGTCGGATCACGGTTGCGACCCAACGACACCGTCCACCGACCATTCGCGCGAGCACGCGCTCCTGCTCGCGTACGTGGCCGGCAAGAACGCGGCGGGCCGGATCCACGAGGGCGAGTTCGCCGACGTCGGCGCGACGGTGAACCTGTGGCTAGGCGGCAAAGCGCCCGGCCGCGGAATCCCTGGCGAGGCGATCCTCGAGCCTTGAGCAGGAACCGGCGGCCGAACCTTTGATCCGCGTGCCCGAGCTCATCGAGCGTAAGCGCGACGGCGGCGAGCTCACCCCCGACGAGCTGTCCGAGCTGATGATCGGCTACGCGGAAGGGACGATCCCGGACTACCAGCTCGCAGCGTTTGTGATGGCTGTCTACTTCAGAGGGCTGACGAGTGCCGAGACCTTCGCCCTGACCGACGCGCTGATCCGCACCGGCGAGACGATCGACCTCCACGGAGCGCTCGGCCGGAAGGTGGTTGACAAGCACTCGACTGGAGGGGTCGGAGACAAGACTTCGATCGCCGTCGGCCCGGTTGTCGCCGCCTGCGGCGTCCCCTTCGGGAAGATGAGCGGCCGCGGGCTGGGCCACACAGGCGGGACGCTGGACAAGCTCGAGTCGATCCCTGGCTTCCGTGTGGAGTTGACGACAGAGGAGTTCATCGAGCAGGTCCGCTCCGTCGGCCTTGCGATTGTCGGCGCGACGGCGGACCTCGTTCCGGCCGACAAGAAGCTCTATGCGCTACGTGACGTGACCGCGACCGTCGACAACTACTCGCTGATCGCCGCCAGCATCATGTCCAAGAAGATCGCCGGCGGCGCCGACGCGATCGTGCTCGACGTCAAGGTCGGTGACGGCGCCTTCATGAAGGACCGCGCGGACGCAGAGCGGCTCGCCGAGGCGATGATCGACCTGGGCCGGCATGCGGGACGCGAGGTCGTCGCTGTGATCAGCGACATGGACGAGCCGCTCGGACAGGCCGTCGGGAATGCGCTCGAGATCCGCGAGGCGATCGCGACACTGCGCGGTGAGGGTCCGCCCGACTTCGTCGAGCTCGCCACCGAAGCGTCCGCGCGGCTTCTGGTTCTCTCCGACCTCGGCGTGTCCTACGACGAGGCGCGCCGCCGCGTGGGGCAGGCGATCGGGGACGGCTCGGCGCTGAAGGCCTATAAGCGGTGGATTGCCGCCCAGGGTGGCGATCCTGACGAGGCTGCGCTGGCCACCGCCCCGGTCGTGCGGGAGGCCAAGGCGCCGCGCGCAGGCGCTGTCACCTCGGTTGGCGCCGTCCAGGTCGGCTCTGCCGCCCTTCGTCTCGGCGCCGGTCGCCGCGCCAAGGACGATGAGATCGACCACTCGGTCGGCATCGTCCTGCGCAAGAAGCGGGGCGACGAGGTCGCTTCCGGCGACACGGTGGCCGAGATCCACGCGCGTGACGAGGCCGCGGCCGATGCCGCGATCGAGGAGGTCCTCGCGGCCTACGGGCTGGGCGAGGAGGCACCCCCGGAACGCAGCGTCATCCTTGACGTGATCGCGGGCTGAGCGTCGGGCCAGCGCAGCGCCAAGGCCCGGACAGGGACGCACTACCTGCGCGGTACGCTGGCTCGGCCATGCCCGAGTTGCCCGAGGTCGAGACCGTACGTGCGGGCCTGAGCCCGAGGCTCGTCGGCCGACGCTTTGAGGACATTCGAATCCTCGACTCGCGGCTGACGCGTCCGGTCGATCCCGCAGAGGTGGCTGCGGAGCTCACAGGCGAACGGGTCCGGGCAGTCGACCGTCGCGGCAAGTATCTGATTGTGCGGTTCGAAAGCGGTCTTGTTCTCTTGATTCACCTCCGAATGACGGGGACGCTCGTGCACTCGCGAAACGGAGCTCCGGCCGAGAGCCACGTGCGAGCTGTTGTCAGGTTAGACGACGGCTCGGACGTCGTCTATCGCGACATCAGGCGCTTCGGAACCTGGCTCGTGCTCCGAGCCGACGAGCTCGATGCGTACCTGGCCGCCCGGCTCGGCCGCGAGCCGCTTGAGGCATCGTTTGCGGCCCGTGATCTGGGCGAGCGGCTCGCAGCCCGAAAGCTGCCGCTGAAGGCGGCGCTACTCGACCAGCGAACCGTGGCCGGCGTCGGAAACATCTACGCGGACGAGGCGCTCTGGCGTGCCCGGCTTCACCCGGCGCGTCCGGCGGGCGAGCTCGACACTCGTGAGCTCCGGGCGCTTCACCGCGGGCTTCGGGGGGCGCTCGAGGCCGGTATCGAGCGCCAAGGGGCCACGCTTCGCGACTACCGCACTCCGGACGGGATCGCGGGCACGATGCAGCATGAGTTCAACGTGTACGGCCGGGCGGGCGAGCCTTGTCCGCGCTGCGGGACACCGATCGCGAAGACGCGTCTCGGCGGGCGCGGGACCTGGTTCTGCCCCGGCTGTCAGCGCTAGGAGGGTTTGGCGTAAAGCCGCTCTCGACGGCGTGCGATGGTCGATCGCTGACAAGGACGCAGGAAGCGTCAATAGCCAAAGCTATTGGCGCGACTGCGTAACCAGGGCGGACGCCGGTGCGAGCAGCGTGCGCCGGCGGCACAGACTGCTTTGCGCCGAACCTCCTAGGCTTAGGCGGCCAGTTGCTCGGCGAGGCGGCCGCTCTTGTCGAGCCGCCACAGCTCGGTGTAACCGCCGATCGGTTTGCCGTCGACAAGGATCTGGGGCACCGTCCAGCCGCCCGTGAGGTCGAGGAGCTTCTGTCGGAAGTGCGCATCGTTGTCGAGGTTGATCTCCTCGTAGGCGATCCCGCGGGAGTCGAGGAGGGCTTTCGCGCGCACGCAGTAGCCGCACCAGGCGGTCGTATAGATCTGCACTCGTGCCACGGTCGTTTCCAACGAAGACCTGCGCGCGGGATTCCCGACACGTCGCATCCCTACACTTGGTGAGGCGGTGGCCGGGCGAACGTACAAGACCGAGGCGGTCGTCCTGCGCTCGTTCCGCCTCGGCGAGGCAGATCGGGTGCTGCACCTCTATACGCTCGATCGCGGTCGCGTCGGAGCAGTTGCGAAGGGCATCCGCCGGACGAAGTCGCGCTTCGGCGCGAGGCTCGAGCCGCTCAGCCACGTTGAACTGCTCCTCCACCAGGGCTCGGGCGAGCTGCAGACGGTCACGGGTGTCGAGCTGGTCCGGTCGCACCACGAGGCGCGCGAGGATTCGCGTCAGCTCAACGTCGGGCTTGTCGGTCTCGAGGCGATGCTTCGCCTCTTCACCGAGCAAGAGGCAAATCCGCGCGCGTTTCGCGCCTTGACGCGATTCCTGGACCTCCTCGACGAACAGCCGCCGACGACAACGTCGGCTCGGGCCGCGCTCGACCCGCTAGCGCTGTCCTTCCAGCTGAAGCTCCTCTGGCTGTCGGGCTACCTCCCGCACGTGACGAGCTGTGCGGAGTGCGGGGCCGACGCGGGCCTCGTCGGCTATTCGGCGCGAGCCGGCGGCGCAGTCTGCCTGAGTTGCCGCGACGAGACGACATTGTCGCTCGGCCCCGACAGCCTCGCCGGAATCGAGGAGCTCCTCAGGCGGCCCCTGTCCGAGGCCCACGCCGCCGGCCTGAACGGGCGCGCCGCAAGGGACGCGCTCGCCGTCGTGAACGCGTCGCACGAGTATCACGGGGGTTTCCGGCTGCGGACGCTGTCGGCCTGACCACGATCTCGGCGTGTCGGCAAGTGAGCGCGCTTGGTAAGGCACAGCCAACCTCCTCCCCGCGTCGAGCCTATTGAGTAAATGCGGCCGAGTGGGTAACCCGGCAGCGCCGGAAGTGTGACTTCCTCGCAGGCCCGCTGCGAGACTCCGCCGGGTGAAGCACGCCCTCGGCGAAGGCTACGAGCTCGACGACGACCGCGACCGAATCGACCTCGCAGCCGTCCACGCGTACATCGCGAACGAGTCGTACTGGGCGCCAGGCAGACCGCTCGAGACCCAGGCCGCGATGAACGAGGCCGCGGCGCGCCTTGTCGGTCTCTACAAGGACGGGCGTCAGGTCGGCTTCACGCGTACCGCTCTGGTCGCCGGTATGCGCGTCGCCTACCTATACGACGTCTACGTCCTCGAAGAGCACCGCGGTCGCGGGCTCGGCGAGGCGCTCGTCCGCGAGACGGTCGACCGTGGCCCCTACGCGAGCTATCGCTGGCTGCTCGACACGACTGACGCGCACGGGCTCTATGCGAAGTTCGGCTTCCGTGGGGCCGGCGAACGGCTGATGCAACGGCCGCTCGCGGATTAGCCAACCGACTAGTCGCCCGCGTCTTCGTCCTCGCCGTCCCGGATGTCTTCGGCGACGAGCTCCTTGAACGGCTTGAGCTTCTCGAAGAACCGCTCGGGCGGGACACTCCGCTTCGGGCTCTCCCCGAGCAACCAGGGCGCTGCGTCGACCGCCGTTCGCCACGCGACCTCCTCGGCTTCCCGCCCACCGCCCCCGTTCGAGCTCGGCTCGTCGTCCTCCAGCGGCTCCACCCTGTCGAGGTACACGTTCGTGAAGCCGTTCCGCTCCTGTTCGTGGAACTCGATCCGGGCACGACCGCCCTCCGCGGCGAGCGCCTGCCGCGCGATGGCCTCGCGAAATGTCGTGTACTCGTCCCCGTCGTCGTCCTTGAGCACGAACCGCGTGTTCCCGGACTTCGTCTTGAAGGCCATGACCTCGCTGACGTGAACTTCCTTCTCCATCTGGGAGCGAGATACCCATCGCGCCAAATGCGACACTCCCGAGGCCGTGAACTACCAGGAGATGATCATGGCCCTCGAGGGGTACTGGGCCGACTACGGGTGCGTCGTCATGCAGCCGTACCACACCGAGCTCGCGGCGGGAACGATGAATCCGGCTACGTTCCTGCGCTGTCTCGGCCGGAAGCCGTGGAACGTGGCGTACGTGGAGCCTGTGATCCGGCCGCTTGACGGCCGCTACGGCGAGAACCCGTTCCGCTTTCAGCACTACTTCCAGTACCAGGTCGTGCTCAAGCCGACGCCGGCGAACGTCCTCGACCTCTACTGGGCCTCGCTCGAGGCGCTCGGTATCGACCTGCGCAGGCACGATATGCGGCTGGTCGAGGACGACTGGGAGCAGCCGACGCTCGGCGCCTGGGGGCTCGGCTGGGAGGTCTGGTGCGACGGAATGGAGATCACGCAGTGGACCTACTTCCAGCAGCTGGGCGGCTTCGATGTCGAGCTCGTACCCGCCGAGATGACCTACGGCCTCGAGCGCCTGGCGATGTTCCTGCAGGGCAAGCGAACGGCCTTCGAGCTCGAGTGGGCACCCGACGTGACGTGGGGCGACGTCTACCGTGAAGCCGAGCGCGAATGGTCGCGGTACAACTTCGAAGAGGCGCCCGTCGACGTGCTCACACGCCGCTTCGGCGAGTACGAGGCGGAGTGCCGACACCTGCTCGAGCGTGGGTTGACGATCCCCGCCTATGACCTCGTCCTGAAGTGCTCGCACACGTTCAACCTGCTCGATGCCCGCGGCGCGATCTCGGTGACCGAGCGGGCGGCCTACATCGGCCGCGTCCGCAGGCTCGCGCGCGGCGTCGCCGAGGCGTACCTCGCGGCCGAGGAAAAAGATGCCGTCGTTGCTGCTTGAGATCGGCGCCGAGGAGCTTCCGGCCGCGGCGTGCTACGAAGCCGAGGCCCAATTGCCCGAGCTCGTGCGCGCGCATCTCGGCGTCGCGGCGGCCGAGCTCTTCATCGGGCCGCGGCGGATCGGCTTCCTTGCCGAGGATCTCTCCGAGCGAACCGAGGACGAGTGGGTCAAGGGACCGCCCGAGAAGCTTCGCGACCGGGCGGCAGCCGGTTTCGCCAAGAGGCACGGCGTGAGCGTGAGGGAGCTCGAGGTTCGCGACGGATTCCTTGGGGTCACGGTCCAGGGACAAGAGCTTCGCGCCGTCCTCCCCGAGCAGATCGACCGGATCGTCCGCGGTTTCTCGTTCGCGAAGTCGCTGCGCTGGGACGACACGGGTTTGCGCTTCGCGCGGCCGGTGCGCTGGCTGCTGGCGAAGCTCGACGACGAGACGATCGTCGGAAAGACCAGCTACGGGCACCGCTTTACCCACGGCCCGGTCGAGATCCCGAGCGCCGCTGCCTACGTCGAGGCGCTGCGCGCCGCAGACGTAGAGCCGGTTGCCGAGGAGCGGCGCAACCAGATCGTCGCGGGGCTCGACGCCTTCGGCGATTGGAGCGACCCCGGCGGCAAGCTCGCCGAGGTCGTCCATCTCGCCGAGAAGCCGCATGTGCTCGAGGGCCGTTTCGACGAGCGGTTCCTTCAGCTCCCCGAGCGCGTGATCGTGACGACGATGCAGTCGCACCAGCGCTATTTCCCGATCGAGGCCAACCGGTTCGCCATCGTTTCGAACGGCGGAGATCCAGATGTCGTCGCGGGCGGGCACACGCAGGTCCTCGAGGCCCGCCTCGAGGACGCGACGTTCACGTTCGAGCGCGACGTCGCTGTCGGGATCGATGCGCTGGCCGACCGGCTCGGCTCGATCACCTTCTTCGCAGGCGCGGGCACGTTCGCGGAGAAGGCCGAACGGGTCGCGAAGCTCGTGGAGCGGCTCGGCGGCGGCGAAGCCTCCTTCGAGGCCGCTCGCCTTGCGAAGGCCGACCAGGCGTCCGAGCTCGTGCGCGAGTTCCCGGAGCTCGAGGGCTACATCGGCGCGGAGTACGCACGGCTCGCGGGCTACCCCGACGCGGTCACGGCGGCGATCGAGGAGCAGTACCTGCCCGACGCGGCCGGCGGGCCGCTCCCTCGCACGGAGCCGGGCAAGGTTCTCGCCGCCGCCGACAAGCTCGACACGCTGCGCGTGGCCTTCGAGCTCGGACACAGGCCGTCCGGGTCGCGCGATCCATACGGCCTCCGCCGCGCCGCGATCGGTCTCGCCCGGCTCGCGCTCGAGGGGGGCCTGACGATCGACCGCGGGCTCCTTTCCGAGGACGTGCGCGACTTCGTGGAGGAGCGCCTCGAGTCGATGCTCGACGTCCCGGTCGAGTACGTGCGCGCGGCACGCGCGTCGACCGCGCCCGACCTCGGGAGCCTCGCGCGCCGCGCTGAGGAGCTGTATGGCGAGCGCGAGACGCCCGAGTTCGAGGGCGTGTACACCGCGTATGACCGGGCCCACCGCCTTGCAGGGAGGGCGCAAGCCCAGGCGGCGCCGCAGCTCGACCGCACGCTGCTCGTCGAAGACGCCGAGAAAGCACTGGCAGAGGAGCTCGCGCAGGTCGCGATCGACGGCGACGGGGACATCAAGGCGGACCTCGAGTCCGGCGCCCGGCTCGCGCCAGTGATGGAGCGGTTCTTCGAGGAGGTGCTGGTGATGGCCGAGGACGAGGCCGTCCGCGCCAACCGGCTGCGCCTCCTCCTCGACGTCCGCGACACGCTCGGCGCTCTCGCGGACTTCTCGCAGATCCCGCGCTAGTAGGACCCTGCGGGAATGCTGAGGCGCCCTGAGCGGTCGATTGCCGCGAGCGGAACGCCGATCGTATTCAGCCGGACGATCCTCAGCAGAGTTCCATCGGCGCGTCGGAAGACGAACTGCCCCGTTTGTGCAATGGGATACGCGAACCACCGGCCGGCCGGATCGCAAACGACCGGCAGCTTGAAGTAGCGGGCGAGGATGCGACCCGAGCCGGCCAGCGGAAACCGGCGGAGCACGATGACCGCCCGGCCCGTCGCGCCGACAGTGAGGACGCCCTGACTGCCACTCCACTCGAGCAGGTGGCCCGGGACTACGCGGATCAGCCGTCCACTCAGGCGGAAGATGCCGGTCTTGTCGCCGAGCGAGACCGCGACGAGGCGACCGTCCGCGCTGAAGTCGATCTCCTTGCCATAGCGGATGTTCGGCCGCGGGCCGAGCTTCCCGACCAGGCCGGACGCGATCTGCCGGTGGCCGACCCAAAGGTCGTCGCCGCGAAGGAACCCGAGGGTGCCGTTCGGCGCCCAGGCGAACGAGCGATCGTGGTTGCTCGGCACGGGCGTCTGGTCGTCGACAACGGTCGCGAGCCCTCCGTTGCGATACAGGCGAAGCCTCCATTCGCCGGGCGCGGTTTGGATGAAGTACGCGAACTGCCGGTCGGTGGGAGCGGGGAGCGGGCATTCCGAGGTCGTGAACGTGCCGGACTCGATCGCCTGCGCCTGTCCAGGATGAGCGACATCGGCGAGCCAGAGCGTCCCCTCGATCCGGAAGTAGGCGAGCTGCGGCGAGGGCTGGGTAAGCACGACCCTGCCGCTGACGTACGCAACCTGCGATCCGTCTGCCGAGAACGCTGCGCACTGGGTGCCACCGTCCGACTGCGGGAGCCGGACGCGCGTCGTGCCTCTTGCGAGATAGAGGAGACTGTTCTCGCAGCGGTTGGCGGCAAGGAACCCGACAGCCGTGCCGTCGGCCGCGACTGCGAAGGGGCAGATGTCCGTACCGACGAGCTTGTGTACAGGCCCCTTCGGGCCAAGCCGGTAGACGCCGCGATAATTCTTCGAAAGCAGCACGCCCTGCGCCGTCGCCTGCGGCTGAGCGCTGGCCCCCGACGCGAGCGCCAAGACGGCGAAGGCCGTGCCGACCGCGAGCTTTCTCACGACCCAAGTTTGCTTCCACGCTGCAAAAGGCGCAAAGCCTAGGGCTGTCCACGCTACGCTCAGCGCCGATGCCGAAGCCCCCTGTAGAGCTCCACGTCGTCTCCGATTCGACCGGCGAGACGGCGACGCGACTCGTGCACGCGCTCGAGGCGCAGTTTCCCGACCAGGAGTTCGAGGAGATCCGGCACCCGCGCGTCGAGACCGTTGACGACCTCCGCCTCGCCGTCGAGCGGGCGAAGGGACGCCCGGCGGTCGTGATCTACACGCTCGTCGAGCCAGAGCTCCGCGAGCAGATGCGCGTCCTCTGCCGACGCGCGCGGCTCCACTACTGCGACCTGTTGGGCCACCCGATCGACGCGGTGGCGCGGGTCTCCGGGCACGCGGCGCAGATGACTCCGGGCGCGCGGGCGCCGCTCGATTCGACGTACTTCAAGCGCATCGCGGCAATCGAGTTCGCCGTCAAGTTCGACGACGGCATGGGCAACGGCCTGCACGAGGCCGACATCGTCCTCGTCGGCGTCTCGCGGACGTCGAAGACGCCGCTGTCGATGTACCTCGGGTACCTCGGCTACAAGACCGCGAACGTCCCGATCGTCAAGGGGATCGAGCCAGCCCCTGCGCTCTTCGAGATCGACCCGCTCAAGATCGTCGGCCTCACGATCGAAGCGGGGCGGCTCGCCGAGGTCCGCGAGCAGCGGGCACGGCGGCTCGGCGGCAACAACCGCCGCTACGCGCAGCTCGTCGCCATCTACGACGAGCTCGAGGCCGCGGAAGCCGTCCACCGACGGCTCGGCTGCCCGGTGATCGAGATCTCGGAGCTCTCGATCGAGGAGACCGCGGCGCGCGTGATCCGGCTGATCGAACAACGACGCGCGGCCGGCGCGGCCGCCACGACCGTATGAAGCCGAAGACGCCGGTCCCGATGTGGCGCTGGGGCGCATGGTGGGTCGTCCTAGGCGCGGCGCTCTTCGTCTTCTACGTGATCTTCACGCCGTTCTGGATGGCGACGAGGGCGCTGGCGTGGCTCGTCGACTTCCGAGCGCGCCGCCGGCCCGGCTACCGGCCCCCGGTCAGGAACGGCGAGGCGTAATCTCGCTGCTCATGGGAAGATTCGCGCGATGGTGAGCGGGCGTTACGTCTTCGACTTCGACGAGCCGGCCGAGGGAGGCAAGGAGCTCCTCGGCGGCAAAGGCGCCGGGCTCGCCGAGATGACGGCGCTCGGAATCCCGGTTCCGGCCGGCTTCACGATCACGACGGACGCCTGCCGCGACTACCTGGAGGAGCGCGAGCTGCCCGATGGTCTGGAGGCCGAGATAGACGAGCACCTCGGTGCCCTCGAGGAGAAGACGGGCAAGCGCTTCGGCGATCCGCGCGACCCGCTGCTCGTCTCGGTCCGCTCGGGTGCGGCGATCTCGATGCCGGGGATGATGGACACGATCCTCAACCTCGGCCTGAACGACGACGCCGTCGCGGGCCTCGCCGGAACGACCGGCAACGAGCGCTTTGCGCAGGACTCTTACCGCCGCCTGATCCAGATGTACGGCGAGGTGGTCGACGGAGTCGACGCCGGGCGGTTCGAGGAGGCGCTCGCCGAGCTGAAGAAGGAGCGCGGCGCCCAGCAGGACGTCGACCTGTCCGCGCAGGACTTGAAGGCGCTGGTCTCGACGTTCAAGGAGATCTACAAGCACGAGACCGGCAGCGCCTTACCGCAGGACGCGCGCGAGCAGCTTGCTCACGCCCTTCGCGCGGTCTTCGACTCCTGGGACAACCCCCGCGCGCAGGTCTACCGCCGCGCGCACCACATTCCCGACGACCTCGGCACCGCCGTGAACGTCGTCCAGATGGTCTTCGGCAACAAGGGCGAGCGCTCGGGGACAGGCGTCGCATTCACGCGAGACCCTTCGACCGGCGAGAGCGGCCTGTACGGCGAGTTCCTCGCGAACGCGCAGGGCGAGGACGTGGTCGCGGGCATCCGCACGCCGCAGCCGCTCGAGGAGATGCAGGAGCTGCTCCCCGACGCGTTCGAGCAGCTCGGCGAGACGATGCGCCGTCTCGAGGAGCACTTCCGCGACATGCAGGACATCGAGTTCACGGTCGAGGACGATCGCCTCTACCTGTTGCAGACGCGCTCCGCGAAACGCACCGCCGCCGCCGCCCTGAAGGCAGCGACCGACATGGTCGGGGAGGCGCTGATCTCGGAGGAGGACGCGGTCGCGCGAATCGATCCCGACCAGCTCGACCAGCTCCTGCATCCGATGCTCGACCCCGATGCGGACTACGAGATCGCCGCGCGCGGGCTCAACGCCTCTCCTGGCGCCGCGTCCGGAAAGATCGTCCTCGACGCGGACACGGCCGCGGAGCGCGGCGCGACCGAGCAGGTCGTCCTCGTCCGCTGGGAGACAACTCCCGACGACATCCACGGTCTGATCGCGGCGCAGGGAGTCTTGACGGCACACGGCGGCATGACCTCGCACGCGGCCGTGGTCGCGCGCGGCATGGGGAAGCCGTGCGTGGCCGGCTGCGAGGAGCTCAGCATCGACCTCGACCGCCGCAGCGTCCGGATCGGCGCGCACGAGCTCTCGGAGGGCGACACGGTCACGATCGACGGCGGGAGCGGCGTCGTCATCGTTGGTGCCGTCGAGCTCGTCCCGCCCCAGATCAACGAGGACTTCGAGACGATCCTCGGCTGGGCCGACGAGCATCGCCGCCTGCAGGTGCGGGCGAACGCCGACACGCCGGAGGACGCCGCGAAGGCGCGTGAGTTCGGCGCTCAGGGCATCGGCCTCTGCCGCACAGAGCACATGTTCATGGCCGACGAGCGGCTGCCGATCGTGCGCGAGATGATCATGGCCTCGGGCGAGGACGAGCGCCGCGACGCGCTCGACAAGCTGCTGCCGATGCAGCAGTCCGACTTCGAGGGGATCTTCGAAGCGATGGCCGGCCTGCCGGTCACGATCCGGCTGCTGGATCCGCCCCTGCATGAGTTCCTGCCTCCGCTCGACGAGGCGACCGACGAACGCATGCGTGAGCGGATCAAGGCTCTCCAGGAGGCGAACCCGATGCTCGGGACGCGCGGCTGCCGGCTCGGTCTGCTCTGGCCCGAGATCTACGAGATGCAGGTGCGCGCGATCATCCGGGCCGCAGCGGCGGTCGAGGAGCGGACCGGCGAAGCCCCCCTGGTCGAGATCATGCATCCGCTCGTCGGCTTCGCAGAGGAGCTCCGCCGGTTACGCGCGATCACAGTCGCGACGGCGAACGACGAGAGCGAAGCCGTCGAGTACCAGGTCGGGACGATGATCGAGCTTCCGCGCGCGTGCATCCGCGCCGACGAGATTGCCGAGCACGCGGACTTCTTCTCGTTCGGGACGAACGATCTGACGCAGACAGCGCTCGGCTTCTCACGTGACGACGCGGAGGGCAAGTTCCTGACGCGCTACCTCGAGGACGGCGTGCTCGAGCGGAACCCGTTCGAGACGCTCGACCAGAGTGGGGTAGGGGACCTGATGCGGATCGCCGTCGAGCGCGGACGCTCCACCAAAGAGGAAATCAAGCTCGGCATCTGCGGCGAGCACGGCGGCGAGCCGGCGTCGGTCGCGTTCTGCCACGACCTCGGCTTGGACTACGTGAGCTGCTCGCCGTACCGCGTGCCGCTGGCGCGTCTCGCCGCGGCGCAGGCCGCGCTTGCAGAGCAGGGCGCCGGGTACGTGGCCGCCGGCGGCTGATCGCGCACACGCAGGCTCCGTCTGACGCGCGTCGTACGGTGGACGCATGTGTGACGGTGATCGCTACGACGACCGGGTGACGGAGATTGTCGACGCCGCGCTCGAGCGCGGCTACACGCTCGCGTTCCGGCAGCGGGCGGGGGGCTGGGAGGCGGCCTGGAGGCCGACGTCCCAGGCCGCGCCGTCCGCGACGCCTGCCGCCTTCGCGGTGACGCGAACCGCAGCCGCCGAGCAAGCGCTGGCGGCGATCCGCGCCGCGGCCTAGAAGCGAAAAGCGGCCGGACCGAGCCGGCCGCTCTCGCTTGTCTGTCGTTTTCCCTACCCCGAGGGATCGGCCCCGCGCGTCGGGCCGCCGATCACTACCGCGAAAGACCAAGTCGGCGGCGCGGCCACGCCGGAGATGTTCGAGGAGGTTCGTTCCGTGGCCCCGCGCGACCTGAATCGGATCAAGACACTTGCCGCGATGTTCGTTTGGCTCGCGCTGTTTGCGGCGGCGAGGGCGCACGCGGCCGGGTCGCAGCTCCCCGCGTGCACGATCACCGGAACGAAGGGGCCGGACATCCTCAGCGGAACGCCCGGCCGGGACGTGATCTGCGCCCTCGGCGGCAGCGACATGATCAGGGGCGGAAACGGCAACGATGTGCTCATCGGCGGCGCCGGTGACGACCTCTTGAGTGGAGGCACCGGCAACGACGTTCTCTACGGCGGCACCGGCAACGACCGTCTCCAGGGCGACACCGGCGCCGACACGGTCTATGGCGGTTCCGGTCGGGACACGATCTGGGCCTGGGACGGGACGCCGGACCGCCTCAACGGCGGGACCGGCATCGACCGGGCTTGGAAGGACAAGCTCGACAGCGCGAAGCTGATCGAGCGCTTCGGCTAAAACGCCTCTACGCGTACCCGCGCACTTTCCAGTACGCGATCGCGACGCTGAGCGCAGCCACGGCCACGATGCCGGCGAGCTCGGTGGCGCCGAACCGTCCGTAGGCGCCGTGCCCGCGGCCGAACCGCGACAGCACGAGCATGCATGCTGCGCCGCCGACCAGTCCGCCGACGTGTCCTCCGATCGAGATGTTCGAGAGGACGAAGCTGAGCACGAGGTTGATCACGATCAGGCCCATCGCGCTCCCGCCGAGGACGTATGAGCCCTGTCGCTCGAGGACGAGGGCGGCGCCGAGGATCCCGAAGATGGCGCTGGAGGCGCCGACGGTGACGGCATCGGGGGCGAAGACGAGCGCGCCGGCCGAGCCGGCGAGGCCAGACACGAGGTAGACGACCAGGAACCGGGTGCGGCCGAGGTACTGCTCTACCGGCGTTCCGACCCAGTAGAGGAAGAGCATGTTGAACCCGAGGTGGATCGGCCCGTAGTGGAGAAAGGCCGTCGTGATCAGGCGCCACCAGTCACCCTGGGCGACGAGAGGCCCAAAGAGCGCTCCTTTTTCGAAGATCTTGCTACCGACGCCGTTGATCGTGCCGCCCGTGGCGAGCTCGACCAGGTAGATGCCCACGTTGATCCCGATCAGCGTTCGCGTCACGAGGCCTGGGATGCCCGCAGTCGAGAAGCCCCGGACGCCGCTCCTCATTCGTGCGACGCCTTGCATCCTGCCGGAATGCTCGGGACAGCGCTGGCCGACCGGAGCGGGCGTCATGCACTCCGCGCAGATCGGCCGCCCGCACTCTGAGCACGACAAGTACGTCTCCCGGTCGGGATGGCGATAGCACCTCATCGCAGCGGACATGCCTCGACTAGCGTAGATGCGCGGTGCGGATAGACGTCGCCTTCACTCCGGCGGAAGTCCGGCCCACGCACGTGGCCGTCGTCGTCGACGTGATGAGGGCAACCTCCGTGATCGCGCAGGCACTCGCCTCCGGCTACAGACGCGTGCTCTGCTGCCGAGAGATCGACGAGGCGCGGGCTCTCCGCGCCGAGCTCGGCGACTCGGCGGTCGTCGGCGGCGAGCGCAACGCGCAGCGGATCGAGGGGTTCGACCTCGGCGCCTCGCCGCTCGAGTACCTGGAGCCGCGCGCCGAGACGGCGATCCTGACGACGACGAACGGGACGCGGACGATCCTGGCGGCGGCGTCGAACGCGCAGGTCGTCCTGCTCGGCGCGCTGCTCAACCTCGACGCCGTCGTGGCGGCCGCACGGGAGGCGGGCGAGGACGTGACCGTGGTCTGCGCCGGCTACCAGGGGGCATTCGCGATCGACGACGCCTACACAGCGGGGCGGATCGTCGCGCTCCTCGAGGGCCGACCGACCGACGCGGTCATCGCCGCGACTGCCATTGCGCGCACATATCCGACGGCGTGGGAGGGCGTGAACGCGCGCACCTACGGGCCCCCCGGGCTCGAAGACGACCTGCGGTGGTGCACCCAGGAGAACACGTTGACCGTCGTGCCGAGGTTCGCGCGACTCGTTGACAAGGCCGCCGAGATCACGGTGTAAAGGTTTCCACGCTCTAACCGATAACTTTTACCGAAGTCAGCAGAGGAAGGTGGATCCTTTCTGCAGGGGGCTCGCCAAGCTATCCCAGCTGACTATGAGGGGGGCGGTCTCGCCGCAGGGGCCGTCTCCAATTTTTTCTTGAACGGCTCGCTGCCGTCCCTCACACCCTTGCAACCAAGACTCTTGGCCTAGGCGAACCGGCAATTCGGAGGGTCGCCAGCGGACACCTGGAGGTCTAGGGTCGTCACGTCGATGGCCGAGAAGAAGAATCTCGAGAGCGCCGGCAAGCCCGCCGCGCCGGATTCTCCGGTAAAGGTCGCGCCGAAAGAGCAACAGGACGGACTGCCAAGACGGCGCGAGGTCTACGAGGCGCTCGAGAAGGTGTTCAAGAAGCCTCAGTAGCACCCGCGCATTTGACAGCGAACGTGTGTTCGTGTAGAACATACGTTCGTAAGTGATCGCGTGTCTTCTCATCCCCGGGTTCGAGCTGCGGGCGGCGCTCCGGAAGCGGCCTGCGCTCGCGCTTCGCCCCGCGGCGCTGGGGCCGGGGGCGGGGGAAGAGCCCCTGCTCGGCCCGGTCACGGCTGCGGCCAAGGCGGGGGGCGTACAGCCGGGGATGCGACTGGGGGAGGCGCTCTCGCTCTGCCCGGAGCTCACGCTCGTCGAGCAGGATCCGGCGGCCGCGGAGCACGAGTGGGAGCAGCTCCTCAAGCGGCTCGAGGACTCGGGGTTCGCGGTCGAGTCGGCGGCGCCCGGGTGTGTCTACTTCGAGACGCGCGGGGTCGAGCGGCTCTACGGAGGCATCGAGCCGGCGCTGAAGCGGGCGCTGGCGGCAGTCGGGACGACGTGGGACGCGCGCCTCGGCGCGGCCGAGCGGCGGTTCACGGCACTGGCGGCGGCGCACGTTGCACGGCCGGGTCAGCTTCTGATCGTCTCCGATCGCCAGACCCGCGACTTCCTCGCGCCGCTGCCGCTGACGCTGCTCCCGGTCGAGCCCGAGCGGCGGGAGGAGCTCGAGGAGCTCGGGGTACGAAGGCTTGGACAGCTTGCTGGGCTGCCGGGCGACGCCGTCGCCGAACGATTGGGGCCGGACGGCCGGCGCGCCTGGAGCCTGGCGAGAGGGGAAAAGCGCGGGAAGGTCCGCGCGCGGAAGGTGGCGGCCGAGCTTGCGGAAACGCTCGAGTTTCCCGAGGCGGTCGCGAACGAGCTGACGCTCCGGCGGGCGCTGGGTGCCCTCCTCGATCGGCTCCTCGCCCGGCCGGAGCGCGGCGAGCGGGCCGTGCGCAAGCTGGCGCTGTCTGCGAAGCTGGTCGGCGGGGGATCGTGGCGGCGAACGGTGACGCTCCGTGACGCGACGGCGGACCGGGAGCGGCTGCGTTTCGCGCTCGGCCCGAAGCTGGCGGAGCTGCCTGCGCCGGTGACGAAACTCGGGCTCGAGGTCGTCGAGCTCGCGCAGAAGGTCGGCTGGCAGCTGGAGCTCGTCCAGCCGGAAGGTCTCGAGCTGCGTGCTCAACTCAGCGAAGGTCTGAAGCAGGTGCGCGCGGGCACCGGCTCAGGCGCGGTTTGTTCAGTCGTGGAGGTCGCTCCCTGGTCGCGAATCCCCGAGCAGAGAGCGCTGCTGGTTCCGCGCGACGACTGAACGCCCCCTCAAGGGCGCTCGTTGAGACGCATGTGGATGGGGCGCCGCGGAGCGTGAACCGGCAGCAGGTGGCGCTGGTGCGCGAGGAATGGCGCGTCGTCGACCGTTGGTGGACGGAGCAGCCTGTCGACCGGCGCTACTTCGACGTGGTGCTCGCGAGCGGCGAGAACGCAGTTGTCTTCCTCGACGCGGAAGCGCAGAGCTGGTTCACGCAGCGCGCGTGAGTCACCGGCTACGTCAGCAGCCACCAGTGCTCGACGCCCAAGACGAGCACGAGGCCTGTGGCTGCGACGGCTGCGCCGAGGTGCTTCCCGTTCCGATGGAGGACCAGCGCGATGAGCGTCGCGGCAAGCGTCTCGACGGCGAAGAAGGTGCCGGCGACCATTGCGATGAGGCCGTTGAGGGAGCAGGCTTCGGCCGGCGAGGATCCGCTGCAGAGCGGCTGCCGGTCGCCCGCCCACGCCGCGAAAGCGACGCCTTCGATCGCAGCCGTCACAGCGGCGGCGAAGGAGATGACGAGCGGGAAGACGAGGCGTGGGAGCACGACCTCTGGTATCGGCGGCGCCGCGATGCGGCTGAACTACTTACGAAGACGGCCGGCGAAGCCGCCGTCGGGCGCGTGCAGGTTGAGGACGCGCAGGGGCTCGGGGCCGGGATTGGAGAACCCGTGGCGAGCACCGGGCGGCGCTGTGAAGAACCAGCCCGGACCGACCCGGCGCGCCTCTTCGCCCGCAAGGAAATCGCCGTGGCCGTCGAGGACAAGGAAGGAATCGACGAGGTCGTCATGGGTGTGCGGGTCGACGCCCTCGAACTCGGGCATGAACGTCATCTCGAAGACGGACAGCTCGGTCAACTCGCCCTTGATCACGTGCGAGGTCGTCTCGTGCCGGACGGGCTCGCCTTCGCCGGCCCGGTTGAAGATCGCATCCGAGAGCGGCCGGCCGCCGTCCTCCGGTGGATCGAACTGGTCGAAGTGCTCACGGCCCTTGCCGCGGAGCACGTCGCCGAAGCCCATGCTCGGCGCGTGGATATTGAGGAAGACGGCGGTCGCGTCGCTCGAGTTCCGGAAGGTGTGGACGACGTTCGGCGGCGCGGCTGTGAACGTGCCAGGGCCGCCGCTCATCGGCGTCACCTCGGGGCCGAGGCCGAACTCGACCTCGCCCTCGAGGACGTAGAACGCGTCCGAATGCTGCCGGTGCACATGCGGGTCCGGGCCCTTCTCGCCGGGCTCGTAGCGGAAGCGCGAGACGATGATCTGCGGGAGGTCGCAGAGGATCGTGATCTGCCGCTCCGGCCGGTCGGTGGTCTTCTCGCCTTCGCCGGGGGCTAGGAGCAGCGGTTGTACGTCGAGTTGCATGCCCACTCAGCCTATTCGTTCCTGGACGGCGCCTCGTTGCCGGAAGACCTTGCGATCCGCGCCGCCGAGCTCGGCTACGGCGCGCTCGCGCTGACGGACCACGATGGCGTCTACGGCTCGCTCGAGTTCGCGCAGGCGGCGAAGGCTTTTGGCGTCCGTCCGATCACCGGCGCCGAGGTGACGCTCGCGGACGGATCCCACGTGACGTTGCTCGTCGAGTCGGCGCGCGGCTACGCGAACCTCTGCCGGCTGCTGACCGCGGCCCACGCAGGAACGCGGCTTCCAGGGAAGGAGCGTGAACTCCACGATCCCGCGTTGCCGTTCGAGCAGCTGCTCGAAAGGAACGAAGGCCTTGTTTGCCTGTCCGGCTGCGCGAGGCACGGGCTTGCGGTGCGGAACCCGAACGCTGCCGCGCGGCTCGCCCGCGCATTCGGCCGCGACCGCTTCTTCGTCGAGCTCCAGCGGCCGTTGGAACGTGGGGATGCCGCCCGGAACGCCGTCCTGCGCGAGCTCGCCGAGGCGCTAGGAGTCGCGACGGTCGCGACCGGAGACGTCCACGCGCACGACCGTCGCCTGACAGGGCTGCAGGATGTGCTCGTCGCGGTCAAGAACCGCACCTCGCTCGACGGCTGCGAGCGCGAGCGGCGCGGCAACCACGAAAGCTTCCTCCGCGCGCCGGGAGACGTCGCCGATCTCTTTCCGCACGACCGCGACGCCGTCGCCCGGACGGCCGAGCTGGCCGAGCGGCTCGAGTTCGACCTCAACGAGGACCTGGGCTACCGGTACCCTGACTTCTCGGAGAGCGGCGAGCCCGCGATCGCGCAGTTGAAGCGCGTCTGCGATCGGGCGTTCCAAGAACGCTATTGCCGACATGCTGGGGAAACCTCCCCGTTTCCCCAGACCCCTTCCACTGGTCCGCTTCGCGGACAGGCGCTACGCGCCGGTCACAAGAAAAAAGCGCGCTCCCGCCTCGACGAGGAGCTGAAGCTGATCGACGAGCTCGGCCTGGCCGGCTTTTTCCTCCTCCACTGGGAAGTGCTGGAACTGGCGCGTGAGCTCGCGGTCGAGGTGCGCGGCCGCGACTCGCCGCGCTCGACGCTGCCGCCCGGCCGGGGACGCGGGAGCTCGGTCGGCTCGATCGTCTGCTACCTGACCGGCCTGTCGCACGTCGATCCGGTGGCGGCGGGGCTCACGCTCGGGCGCTTCCTGAACCGAGACATGGCCGCGGTGCCTGACATCGACCTCGACTTCCCGCGCGACATCCGCGAGAAGCTGCTCCCGGCGGTCAGCGACAAGTACGGCCGCGAGCACGCGGCTCTGGTAGCCGCCTTTCCGACCTACAATGCGCGCGGCGCGATCCGCGACGTCGGCAAGGCGCTCGGCCTCCCGCACGCCGAGCTCGAGCGGCTGGCGCGGATCACGGAGGGGAACCCACGGCGCGTCGCCGAGGAGGTCGCGTCCCTGCCCGATGCCGAGACGAAGCTCCGCTCGCCGCGCTGGCGGGCCTTCTGCGAGCTCTGCCACGAGATCGGCGGGCTACCGCGGCACGCATCGCAGCACCCGGGCGGCATGGTCATCTCGAGTCGGCCGCTCGTCGAGCTCGTCCCGGTGATGCCGGCGGCGATGGCCGGGCGACAGCTCGTCCAGTGGGACAAGGACTCCTGCGCCGACGCGGGCTTTCTCAAGATCGACTTGCTCGGGCTCGGGATGCTCTCCGCGGTCGAGGAGTGCGTCGAGCTGATCTCTCAACGAAGGGGTGAGCCGATCGATCTGTCACGGATTCCGCTCGAAGACCCCGACGTCTACGACGACATCCAGCGGGCCGACACAATCGGCGTCTTCCAGATCGAAAGTCGCGCGCAGATGCAGTCGCTCCTGCGCACGCGGCCCGAGAACCTCGACGATCTGACGATTCAGGTCGCGCTCGTCCGGCCGGGGCCGATCCAGGGGAAAGCCGTCCACCCTTACATCGAGCACCGCCAGAGGCTGCGTGAGGACGCGAGCTTCGTGCCGCCCGTCGACCACGAGCTGCTGCGCGAGCCGCTAAAGGACACACTCGGAGTCGTCGTCTTTCAGGACCAGGTGCTCGAGGTAGCGATGGCGCTGGCCGGGTTCTCCGTCGGCGAGGCCGAGGGCCTGCGGCGCGCGATGAGCCGCAAGCGCAGCCAGGAGGCAATCGAGGCCTATCGCGGCCGGTTCATCGAGGGGGCGGCGCGGAACGGCGTCGACGCCGAGACCGCCGATGCGGTCTACGGCAAGCTCGCCGGGTTCTCCGGCTTCGGCTTTCCGAAGTCGCACGCGGCGGCGTTCGGGCTGCTCGCGTACCAGTCGACGTGGCTGCGCCGCCACCATCCGCGCGAGTTCCTCGCGGCGCTGCTCAACGCGCAGCCGATGGGCTTCTACCCGCCTGCCTCACTCGTGCGCGATGCGCAGCGGCGTGGGGTGGAGGTGCGGCCGGTCGATGTCAACCGAAGCGGCGTCAAGTGTGGGCTCGAGGACGACGCGGTGCGGATCGGGCTCGAGTACGTGCAGTCGCTCCGCGAGGCCGGAGCGGAGGCGGTGGTCGAGGAGCGCGGGCGGGGCGGACCGTTCGCCGGAGTCCGCGACCTCGCACAACGGCTGGAGCTCGATCGCGACCGGCTAGACGCGCTCGTCGCCTCGGGCGCCTGCGACGCGTTCGGGGAGCGGCGGCGGCTGCTCTGGGAGCTCGGCCTCGCTTTCCGCCCGGCGACGGTGCCCGGCTCGGGCGGCGAGGAGCGGCAGCTCACGCTCTCGCTCGATCCCACCGCCCGGACGCCGGAGCTGCCGGACCAGACGCCGTGGGAGCGCATGCTCGCCGACTACCGGCTGACAAGCCTCTCGGTCGGCACGCACCCGCTGACGCTGCTCCGGCCGCGGCTCCCGACCGAGGTCGTGCCGACCCGCGAGCTCGGCAAGAAGCCGCATGGCGGCCGGATCACCGTCGCCGGCCTCGCGGTCGCGCGCCAGCGGCCGGCGACCGCGAACGGCGTCGTCTTCATGCTGCTCGAGGACGAGTTCGGGCAGGTGAACCTGATCGTGCCGCCGCCGGTCTACCAACGCTTTCGGCCGCTCGTCCGCGCCGAGCCCTTGATCCTCGCCCGGGGTCGGTTCGAGCGGAGCGGCCGCAACCAGAACGTGCTCGTGCACGAGTTCGAGTCGCTCGTCCCGCTCGCGAAGGAGGTCGCGAACGGCGCCGACGTCTTCGGCTCGCTGCCGCCGGCCCATCACTTCGGGCACCGATAATCCGCACTCATGGAGCGGGTCGACGGCTATGCGCCGATCGAGGACTACGCGCTAATCGGCGACGGGCGTGCGTGCGCGCTCGTCGCAGGCGACGGCTCGATCGACTGGCTCGCGGTCCCGCGGCTCGACTCCGAAACCGTCTTCGCCCGGCTGCTCGACGCCCATCGCGGCGGCGCGTTCGAGCTCGCCCCCGAGCTCGACTTTCGCGTCGAGCGCGAGTACGCCGGGGACTCGAACGTGCTGCGGACGACGTTCGTGACGGCCCGCGGCACTGTCCGCGTCACCGATGCGATCACGCTCGACAACGGGGCCTTCCTGCCTTGGCTGGAGCTTGTCCGCGGGATCGAAGGGATCAGCGGGACGGTGCCGATGCGCTGGCGGATCACGCCGCGGTTCGCGGCCGGGGAGGGACCGAAAAAGATGACGATCGAGAGGCTCGGGACGGCCTTGCTGGCGGCGTCGCAACCGGCGATCCTCGCGCTCTACCCCTTCGAGGCGGGGGAGCCGCACCACACGGACGACGAGATCACCGGCTCATTCGAGCTCGGCACGGGCGAGCGCGCGTCGCTCGTCTTGCGGGCTACCCACGACGAGCCGATCCCCGTTGCGCGCCGGGATTGGGCCGAGCGCCGGCTCCGCGACACGGCGCGCGATTGGGAGCGCTGGCTTGCGGAGGCAGGCGTCGAAGGCGAGTGGAATGCCGAGGTGCGGCGGAGCGCGCTCGCGTTGCGGGCGCTCACCTATGTCCCGACAGGTGCGATCGTCGCGGCACCGACGACGTCCCTACCGGAGAGGATCGGCGGCGACCGCAACTACGACTACCGGTACGGGTGGGTGCGCGACACGGCGTTCACGCTGGACGCGCTGATCAACCTCGGCCTGCTCGTCCAGGTGCACGCATCGTTCGCGTGGCTGCTACGCGCCATCGAGCGCACCGAGCCCGACCTGCACGTCTTCTACAACCTCGACGGAGACACGACCTCGCGCGACGAGGAGCTCGAGCTCGACGGCTACCGCGGCTCACGCCCGGTGCGGCGCGGCAATGCGGCCGCGAGCCAGCTCCAACTTGGCTGCTACGGCGACCTGCTCGAGACCGCGGAGCTTTACGTTCGCGAGGGCAGCGCGCTCGATGACCACACGGCGGCGCGGTTGGCGGACATTCTCGACCACCTGACGACGATCTGGCAGCGGGAAGACTCCGGGATCTGGGAGCTGCCGGATCTGCAGCACTACACGATCTCGAAGATCGCCGTCTGGACGGCATTCGACCGGGCGCTGAGGCTCGTCGAACGGGGGCAGCTCCCGCGCGAGCGGGCGGAGCGATGGCGGGAGTCGGGGAAGCACGTGCGCGAGTTCGTCGAGCGCGAGTGCTGGTCGGAGCCGCGCGGCTGCTACACGATGTTCCCGGGCAGCACCAGCCTCGACGCGAGCATCCTGCGGGTGAGCAGGATGGGGTTCCTCGACGTCACGGACGAGCGGTTCTCGAGGATCATCGACTCGATCCGCGACGAGCTCGAGGCGGGCGGCGGCCTCCTCTACCGGTACAGCGGCCAGCATCGGATCGAGGGCGCCTTCGTCGCCTGCTCGTTCTGGCTCGTCGAGGCGCTGGCGCGCGCCGGGCGGGTCGACGAGGCGCGCGAGACGATGCGTCGAGTGATCGGGCACGCGAACGACGTCACCCTCTTCTCCGAGGAGATCGACCCAGAGAGCGGCGCGTTTCTCGGCAACTTTCCGCAGGGGCTCAGCCACCTCGCGCTCGTCAACGCGGCCGCAGCGATCCGTGACGCCGAGGCCTAGCGGTTCTCGATCTCGAGCGCGAACCGGGGCAAACGCTTGAGGACGGCGCGGTTGAACTCTTCCTCGTAGAGCTCGCCCGTGTCGTCGTCGAGCGTCCACTTGAAGTGGTCGCGGATGTCGGCCAGGGTTTCGGTGCCGGTCTCGACGGCGTCGACGTAAATCGCCGTAGCGCTCCTCGGCTTCGTCGCGCGGTGCGGTGTTGTATGCGCGCTCGAGCTCGTCGCACTCTTCGATCACGGCGGCGTGCTCGCGTTCGAAGAGGTCGAGCTGCCGCGAGATCACGTCGCTGAAGCGGCCGCGCCTGAACACCTAGGAGGCCTTGGCGGGACGTCGCTCGTCGTCGGGGTGCGCTGGTCGTTCCGTGAGGAGGACGCAGGGAGCGTCAATAGCCAAAGCTATTGGCGCGACTGCGTAACCAGGGCGGATGCCGGTGCGAGCAGCGCGGCCCGACGGCTCAGCAGGGCGTTTCGTCAAGGCCTCCTTACACTAGCCGCGCCCTGACGCTGCTCATCCGTACCTGGAACGTGTTCCACGGCAACGCGAAGCCGCCGGAGCGCCACGCCTATCTCGAGCAGATGGTGCGGCTCGCCTCCTCGGACCGCCCGGACATCCTCTGCCTCCAGGAGCTCCCCGTCTGGGCGCTCTCGCACCTGGCCGGCTGGAGCGGCATGAAGGCCCTCGGCGAAGTCGCGCAACCGGCCCGGTTCGGGCCGCTTCCGATCCCGGCCGAGCTCGGGCGCGAGCTCAGCTCGCTCCATAACGGCCTGCTTCGATCGGCCTTCTCCGGCCAGGCGAACGCAATCCTGCTCTCCTCCGACGTCGAGGTGCTCGCGCATGAGCGGCTCGTCCTCAACAGCCGCGAGTTTCGCGACAAGGAGGCGCGGCGGCTGCGGCTCGGCCTGATCGCCCGGCTCGGGTGGGCGAAGGAACGACGGATCGTCCAGGCCGTGCGTGCGCGCTTTCCGGACGGGACGACCGTGTTTGTCGCGAATCTGCACGCCACGAGCTACCCGGCTGACCAGCGGCTCGCCGACGCCGAGCTCCTCCGCGCCGCCACGTTCGCGGACGGCCTGGCCGAGCCGGGCGACGACGTCGTCCTCGCGGGCGACTTCAACGTCCCGCCGTCGCGGTCTGCGACGCAGGCCGAGCTGGTCGACGGCGATTGGGGCTTCACCGCCGTCGCGGTCGACGGGATCGACCGGATCCTCGTACGTGGCGCTCCGCTCGACGGCGCGGTGCGCTGGCCGCCCGAGCGCCGCCGGGTCGACGGCCGCCTCCTATCCGACCACACCCCTGTCGAGGCGACGATCGGATGACCTTCGAGGCGGCACGGGCGCAGTTCCCCGTCTTCGAGCGATTCGCGTACCTGAACGCCGGCACGAACGGCCCGCTCCCGCGCGCGACGGTCGAGGCAGTCGCAGAATGGAACTGCCGCGACCTCGAGCATGGCCGCGGGGGCAAGCCGTACTTCGAGGAGGTGCTGGCGCTTCGCGAGCGTGCGCGCGAAGCACTCGCCGCGGTGCTGGATGCGGCGCCCGAGAACGTCGCGCTCGTCAGCTCGACGACGAACGCCTGCAACGTCGTGCTCGCCGGGCTCGGGCTAACCGAGGGCGACGAGATCGTCACCAGTGACGTCGAGCACTTCGGGCTGCTTGGGCCGTTGCTCGCCTCGCCGACGCGCGTGCGGGTCGCCCGCGTCCGCGATGCGCCGCCGGAAGACGCGCCCGGGCTCGTTTTGCAGCAGGTCACGGAAAAGACCAAGCTGATCGCCCTCTCGCATGTCTCCTGGCTGACCGGCAACTCGCTCCGTCCGACCGAACTGCGTCAGGAGACGGAGCTGCCGATCCTCGTCGACGGAGCGCAGTCGGCCGGCGTGTGCCCGACCGACGCCGCCGAGTTCGACTTCTACACAGTCTCGGGCCAGAAGTGGCTCTGTGGACCGGACTCGACGGGGGCTCTCTACGTTCGCGATCCGGAGCGGCTGCGGGTCGCGCTGCCGACCTACATGTCCCAGTCGGCGTATGACATCGAAGAGTCGTTCACCCCGAAGCCCGGCGCGGCGCGCTTCGACTCGGTGTGGTACGCGCCCGGGATCCTGTCCGGCCTCCTCGCGGCGCTGGAAGCTGCGCCGGATTGGCGCTTCGAACGGGCACGCGAGGCAGCGTCTTCCTGCCGCGACCGCCTCGTCGAGGCCGGCTACGAGGTCGTCACCGCGCCCGACCAGGCCGGCCTGATCTCGTTCGAGTCCGGCGGGGACGCCGCCGGGGCGGCGGCGCGGCTTTACGAGGCGGGCGTCGTCGCCCGCGACTTGCCGGGGACGCCGTGGCTGCGCATCTCCTGCGGCTGGTGGACGAGCGACGAGGACGTCGACCGACTACTCGCCGCGCTCTAGCTCCTCCTTCCCTCCGCTCGCCAAGAGATGCGGTCGGCACTTCGCAGTGGACTGTCCACCCGAACTGCCGCGAACGGCCATGGCAACTGCAACAAGGGTGTGACGTTTCGTCCACAGGCAGGTCTCGTTGGGAGACGGCGACGCTTCGAGGGCGCGTACGGTGGGCGCGTGACAGGCCGCCTGCCGCGCTATGTCTTCCCCGACGGCGTCTTTCACGTCGGCACGCGCGGGGTCGACGGGACGCCGGTCTTTCGCAGCGACGACGACCGCCGCTTCTTCCTGCAGCTCTTCGCAGACGTGGTGGAACGCCACGAGTGGCTCGTTCACGTCTTCTGCCTAATGACGAACCACTACCACCTCGTCGTCGAAGCCCTGCGCGACGAGCTCTCCGACGGCTGCCACCGCCTCAACGGCGTCTATGCCCAAACGTTCAACCGCCGGTACAAGCGGAAGGGCCATCTGTGGGGCGACCGCTTCTGGTCGGGGCCGATCGACAGCGACGAGCAGTTCGAGGACATCTGCGCCTACGTTCTCAACAACCCGGTGCGGGCCGGTCTCTGCGACGAACCGGCGGACTGGCCCTGGAGCGGCAGCCAAATGGAACGCACTGCCTGGCGGATCGTCGGCCCCCGACGGGTGGACTAGCGTGCGCTTACGAGGCCGGAACGTCGGCCGCGGTCCGCAGCCCGAGCTCCGGTGCGATCGGCCTCAGTGCCTCGGTCACGAAGGCGATGTGCTCATTCAGATCGACGCCGAGCTCCTCGGCGCCCTTGTAGACGTCGTCACGGTTGACGCCCGAAGCGAAGGACGGTTGCTTCAGCTTCTTCCGAACGGACTTCGGCTCGAGGGTGTCGATTCCGTCCGGCCGCACGAGCCCGCACGCATGGATGAACCCGGACAGCTCGTCGCACGCGAACAGCGTCTTTTTGAGCGGCGTGTCGCGCGGGAGCCCGAGGTGCTCGGCATGCGAGAGGACGCCCTCGACGACTTCCTCCGGATACCCCTCCTCGCGCAGGATCGGCGCCCCGTCCTGCGGGTGCTTGTCGAGCGTCGGATGCATCTCGTAGTCGAAGTCGTGCAGGAGGGCGGTCACGCGCCAGAGCTCCTCGTCCTCGCCGAACTTCTGAGCATAGGCGCCGACCGCGGCCTCGACGGCGAGAGCATGGCGCCGCAGGGGCTCGCTCTGCGTGTACTTCGAGAGCGTGTCCCAGGCCTGATCGCGTGTCGGCCGCACGGGTCAGTACGATAGCCGCGCCGATGCCGACGACCACCGTCGCCGACGCGCTCATGGAAACGTTCGTCATCGAGGGCTCCCAACCCTTGAACGGTCGCATTACGGCGGCCGGGAACAAGAACGGAGCGCTACCGATTCTCGCCGCGTGCCTGCTCACGGAGGAGCCCGTGACGCTGACGAACGTCCCGCGGATCCGCGATGTGGAGACGATGGTCGAGCTGCTGGCGCAGCTTGGCGCCGACATCGAGTGGGCCGCCGAGAACGAGGTTCGCGTGCACGCGACCGACCTGATCACGACCGAGGTCGACGAGCGGCTTGCGAGCCGCATCCGCGCCTCGTTCCTGCTCGCGGGCCCGCTGCTCGCGCGCTGGGGCCGGGCCGCGGTGCCCCCGCCGGGCGGCGACGTGATCGGGCGGCGGCGGCTCGACCCGCACATCCACGCCCTCACGGAGCTCGGCGCGCAGATCGACCTCAACGGCCGCTACGAGATGCAGACGAGCGGCCTCGTCGGCCAGCGGATCTTCCTCGACGAGGCGAGCGTGATGGCGACCGAGAACGCCGTCATGGCGGCCTCGCTCGCTGCCGGGGAGACGGTGATCGGCAACGCGGCCTGCGAGCCGCACATCCAGGACCTCTGCCGCTTCCTGCGGTCGCTCGGCGCCGAGATCGACGGGGTCGGCTCGAACGTTCTCACCGTCCGCGGCGTCCAGCGGCTGCGCGGTGGTGAATGGCGGATCGCCTGCGAGCACGTCGAGGTCGCGAGCTTCATCGGCCTTGCGGCTGTCACCGCCGGCGACGTCACGATCGACGACGTCGTGCCAGAAGACCTGGCGCCCATCCTGCCTTCCTTCGAGCGCCTGGGGGTGCGGGTGGAGCTCGATGGCACGTCCCTCCGCGTTCCCCCCGACCAGGAGCTCGTCGTCCAGGACGACCTCGGCGGTCAGATTCCGAAGATTGAGGACGGGCCGTGGCCCGCGTTCCCGGCCGACCTGACGTCGATAGCGCTCGCCGTCGCGACGCAGGCGCAGGGCACGGTCCTGATCTTCGAGAAGATGTTCGAGAACCGGTTGTTCTTCGTCGACAAGCTCGTCTCGATGGGAGCGCGGATTATCCTCTGCGACCCGCACCGCGCGGTCGTCACCGGACCGGCGAAGCTGATCGGCCAGCGCATGGCCAGCCCGGACATCAGGGCCGGCATGGCGATGCTGATCGCGAGCCTCTGCGCCGAGGGCACCTCGACGATCGGCAACGTCGGCGAGATCGACCGCGGCTACGAGCGGATCGACGAACGCCTCAGGTCACTCGGCGCCCGCATAGAGCGCGTCGAGAGCTGAGCGGCTAGCGCACCCGGATCGAAACGCGCCGCTCGCCGGCGCGGTCGCCATTTCTTGCTGCGATACCCTCAGTCGAGGGATGGCCCAGACCGGTTACGCGGGGGAGGAAGGCCGGCTTCAGGCACGGGTCGCGGTGAACGGATCCGGCAGGGCCTCCGCCGACACCGGCATCCCCGTTCTCGACCACCTGTTGACTCTGCTCGCCGAGCACGCGTCGTTCGACCTCGCCCTCGAGGTTGCGCCGGAGGAGCCGGACGCTGAGGTCGCCGCCGCCGGCCGCGCGCTCGGGCAGGCCCTGTCCGGAGCACTTCACGACGCGGCAGCCCGCGGCCACGGCTCGGCGGTCGTGCCGGCCGACGAGGCGCTCGCACACGTCGCGCTCGAGGCCTCGGGACGGCCACTGCTCGTCTCGAACGTCGACCTTTCGGATATGGGGGTCGGCGGGCTCGCCACCGACCTCGTGGCGCGCTTCTTGTCCGAGCTCGCCGAGGGTGCGGGTCTAACCCTCCACGTCCGCCTGATCGAGGGGCGCGACACGCAGCACGTCCTCGAAGCGATCTTCAAGGCCCTCGGCCTGGCGCTGGCCCAGGCCGTCCGACCGCAGAGAAGGGAGACCGATGGCAACTGAGTCGAAGTCCGTTGTCCGAACCGACGCCGCGCCGGCCCCGTTCCAGGGCGCGCCTTACTCGCAGGCGATCCGCGCGGGCGGGTTCGTGTTCGTCTCCGGGCAGCTCGGGCTGAAGCCCGGCGATGAGCGCATCGAAGGCGGCATCGTCGAGCAGACCGAGAAGATCTTCCAGAACCTGCGAGCCATTCTCGAAGAGGCCGGCAGCGGCCTCGACAGCCTGGTCAAGACGACCGTGTTCCTGATCGATCTCGACGACTTCGGCGCGATGAACGAGGTCTACGCGAACCACGTGGGCTCTTCGGCGCCCGCACGTGCAACTGTGCAGGTTGCGGCACTGCCGTCGGGCGCGAGGGTCGAGATCGAGGCCATCGCCGCGCTCTAAGGGACAGTCCCGGTCCGGGGACAGTCCCTCCGCTCCGCCACAATGTCCTCATGCGGTGCGAAACGGTCATCGCGACCCACACGAACACCGATTTCGACGCGTTCGCGGCGATGTTGGCTGCTCGGCGCCTCTACCCGGGCTCCGTCGTCTGTCTGGCCGGTTCACTGAACCGGAACGTCCGCGAGTTCTACCGCCTGCACGCCGACGAGCTCGACTTCGTCGTCGAGGCCTCGCGCCTCGAGCTGGACGCGATCCAGCGTCTGATCGTCGTCGAGACCGTGGATGCCGGGCGCCTCGGTGAGCTCGAATCGGTCGCGCTCGACCCGAGCGTCGACAAGGTCGTGTTCGACCACCACGCGGCCGAACGGCCCGCCTGGGCGGCGCCGGAGAACGTCATCGTCTCCGAGGACGGCGCGCTGACGACAACGCTCGTCGGGGTACTCGCGGAGCGGGAGCTTGCCGTCACGCCGGTCGAGGCCACGGCGTTCGCGCTCGGGATTCACGAGGACACCGGATCGCTGACCCATACGACGGCCACCCAGCGCGACGCCGAAGCGCTCGGCTGGTGCCTCCGCCACGGCGCGAAGCAGGATCTCCTCTCGCGCTTCCTGCACACGCCGCTCGGCGAGGCCGAGCGGGCGCTTCTCTCGACGCTGCTCGACTCGATAGAGACCCACGAGACTGCAGGCACGGAGGTGTTCGTAACCTCCACGGCGACGGGCGAGTACGTCGAGGGGATCTCGAACCTGGCGCACAAGCTCGTCGACGTGACCGACGCGGCGGGTCTCGTCGTCCTGGTCGAGATGGACGGGCGCGTCTTCGCGGTCACGCGCAGTCGCATCCCCGAGCTGGACGCCGCGACGCTCGCGGCCGTGCTCGGCGGAGGCGGCCACGCGCAGGCAGCCTCCGCGATCTACCGCGGCTCGCTCGCCGATGCGCGACGGCTCGTCGTGGAGCACCTCGCCGACGCCGTTCGTGAGCCGGCACGCGCTCGCGACGTGATGTCGAAGCCGGCGCGGACGATTCCGCCGGACGAGACGGTCTCCCGCGCGATGGTCGGCTGCCAGCGCTTCGGCCAGAGCGGGATCCTGGTGGCCGCCGACGGCGAGGTTGTGGGCGCGGTCAGCCGCGAAGATCTCGACAAGGCGATCTCGCACGGGCTCGCGCACGCACCCGTCAAGGGGATCATGAGCTCGCGTGTCGCCGTGTGCGACGAGGGCACGCCGCTCTCCGAGCTCCAGCGCCTGCTCGCTGGCGGTGACGAGCGCATCGCGGTTCTGCGCGGCGGCAAGCTGGTCGGCGTCGTCACCCGAGGCGACGTGCTCGAGGCGCTCGGCGAGCGTGCCACGGCGCCTGGGCGGCCGACCTTCTCGCTCGCCGACGACCTCGCGAAGCTGGAGCGGCTCACACCCGTGTTCGAGGCCGTCGCCGCCCTGAGCGGCGACTTCGAGGGCGTTTATCTCGTCGGCGGGACTGTGCGGGACATCATCCTCGGAGAGCGCAGCTTTGATGTCGACATCGCGGTCGAAGGCGACGCGATCGCACTCGCGCAGGCGCTCGCCGACGCGTTGGGCGGCCGCGTGCGTGCGCACGAGAAGTTTGGTACCGCGGTCGTCGTCTACGGGGACGGCGAACGGGTCGACGTCGTGACCGCCCGGACCGAGTTCTACGACGCGCCGGCCGCGCTGCCGGCGGTTGAGCACGCGTCGATCCGCGAGGACCTCTTTCGCCGCGACTTCACGATCAACGCGATGGCCGTGTCGCTGAAGGGCGGCGACTACGGCCGGCTCGTCGATCCCTTCGGGGGTCGCGCCGACCTCGACGCGGGCCGGATCCGCGTGCTCCACAACCTCTCGTTCATCGACGACCCGACCCGGATTTTCCGCGCGATCCGCTACGAGAACCGCTACGGATTCCGGATGGACGACCACACGGCCGCCCTTGCCCGCGGGACGATCGAGATGGGGCTCGTCGGCGACCTTTCCTCGGCACGCCTCCGCGACGAGCTCGTCGCTCTGCTCGAGGAAGGCGAGTTCGAGCACTCGATTCTCCGCCTCGCCGAGCTCGGCGCGGACAAGGCGATCCACCCGCACCTCGCGGCCGATCAGGAGGCCGTCGCGCTGCTGGCCCGCCTGCGAGCGCTTGCCCAGCAGTACGAGATCGATGTCCCGGCCTGGCACCTCGGCCTGATCGCGCTGGCACGGATGCTGCCGCCTGACGAGGTGTACGACTGGCTGCAGCGCCTGAAGGTGAGGCGCCGCGACGCCGAGCAGATCGCGGCTGCAGTGACCGTCGGCCCGCGGCTCGTCGGCCGAGTGCGCGACCGCGACGTCGAGCCGGCCGAGGTCGTCGCACTGGCCGACCGCTACTCGCCGGACGCGCCGCTCTTCGCACTCGCGCTGGAGGATCTCGAGCCGCTGCACGAGTACTTCCGTGGTCTTCGCGACGTTCGCCTGGAGGTGACCGGCAATGACCTCGCCGAGCTGGGGCTGGGCGAGTCGCCGCGTGTGGGGGAAGTCCTCGCGGAGCTGCGGCGGCGCAAGCTGAACGGCGAGCTGGACGGGCGCGACTCGGAGCTCGCGGCAGCGCGGGAGTTGATCGGCTTGTGATCCGCTGGGACGCACCGGGGCCGTACGAAGTCGCGTTTTCGACCCGCGCAGGTGGAGTCAGCGAAGGCCCGTTCGAGTCGCTCAACCTCACCCACGGCCCGGCCTGGTGGGACTTTCGCGACGCCGACGAGAACGTGGTCGAGAATCGAACACGTGTCTGTCGCGCGATCGGCGCCGACCCGGCGCGGCTGACCGTCAACATCCAGCGCCACACGTCGGTCGTCCACCGCGCGCAGCCCGGCCGTCGGGAGATCGGAGACGCCCTCTGGACGGACGAGCCGGACACTCCGATGCTCTCGATCGGCGCCGACTGCGCCCTCGTCGCGCTGGTGCGGACGAACGGCGACCGTCCGGCCGCTGCGGTCGTCCACGCGGGGCGGATCGGGCTTCTCGCAGGCGTGCTCGAGGCGGCGGTCGGCACGCTCGGAGGTCGCATCTGGGCGGTGATCGGCGCGACGATCGGGCCCTGCTGCTATGCGGTCGGCGAGGACGTGGCCGGCCGGTACCGCGAGCGCTTCGGCGCCGGGATCGTCCGCAGGGGCCACCTCGACCTCCCGACCGCGGCCGAGCGCGTGCTGCGCGAGGCCGGCTGCGCCTCGATCGAGCGTCTCGACCTCTGCACGTCTTGCCGGGCCGACCTGTTCTTCTCGTACCGCCGCGACGGCACCCCGCGCGGCGGCCACGGCGTGATCGCGCGTGTTCTCGGCTGACGACGTCCGCTCGAACTACGAGCGGATTCGGGGAGAGGTAGGCGAGGCGGTCACGATCGTTGCTGCTACCAAGTACGTCAACCTCGAGGACATGGCGGCGCTGGCCGAGGCCGGCGTCGAGGTCGTGGGCGAGAACCGGGCTCAGGATCTCGAGGCGAAGCACGCCGCCTACGGCGACGCCTTCCGCTGGCACTTCATCGGCCACCTGCAGAGCCGCAAGGCAAAGATCGTGAACCACACATGCGAGCTCGTCCATTCACTGTCCTCCGAATCCGCGGCGAAGCGGCTGGAGATCCCGGCTCTCGTCGAGGTCAACCTCTCGGGCGAGGAGACGAAGTCAGGCGTGCACGAGGCCGAGCTCGACGCGCTGCTCGAGGCCTACCCGCGGGTCCGGGGGCTGATGACGATGCCGCCCGAGACGGCCGACCCAGAGGCCTCGCGACCCTACTTCCGCCGGCTGCGCGAGCTCGCCGCCGAGCGCGGCCTCGCCGAGCTGTCGATGGGCACGAGCCAGGACTACCGCGTCGCCGTCGAGGAGGGTGCAACGCTGATCCGAATCGGCTCCGTTCTCCACCAAGGTTAGAATCGGCTGGAAATGGGGTTCGCGGACGTCTGGAGTCGCACGCTCGTCTACTTCGGGATCGCCGAGGAGGACGACGAGTGGGACGAGGACGGGTACGTCACCGAGGAGGAGCTCGAGCGCACCTACAGCGAGCGACCGAACGTCCGCCGGCTGACGCCGCGCAGCAGCAAGCGCGACTTCGACGACTGGACGGATCCCGACGCGGACGAGACGCGCATAGCCACGCGCCCACGCCGGCGCGAGCGGCGCGCCGAGGTGGCACCGATGCCGGGGCCGACGCCCGTCCCCTCGGTGCGCGTCCACCTCGTCGTTCCACACACGTTCCAGGACGCGCAGCAGATCGCCGATCGCTTCAAGGACGGGATCCCCGTGATCTTGAACCTGCAGGCCACGGAGCAGGAGCTTTCGAAGCGTCTGATCGACTTCACGAGCGGCCTGACCTACGCCCTCGACGGCGGCATGCAGCGCGTGGCGGACAAGGTTTTCCTGCTGACGCCGCGCAATGTCGAGGTCTCTGCGGAGGAGCGCGCCCGCCTGCTCGAGCGCGGCGGCTTCTTCAATCAGGCCTAAGGCGTCGCTTGCGACGCCTTCTGCGAGGGCGCGCCGGCTTTGCCGGCGCGCCCGGATAATCCCGGGTCGCACCGGCTTCGCCGTGTTCAGCTCGAGAAGCGGACGTGTAGGAAGCGCGCAGGCTAGACCGAAAGCCTCTGTATGGGCCTGAGCCCCCGTTCGATCCTGCTCTTCGACGCAGCCTCGTCGGCGGACCGGTTCATTTTCATCTTCATCTACGTCTACATCCTCCTGATCTTCATCTACGTCCTCAGCTCCTGGGTCCGGCTGCCGTACTCGCCCTGGTTGCGTCGGATTCAGGACTTCCTGCGTGACGTCTGCGAGCCGTACCTGCGCTTGTTCCGGCGGATCCTGCCGTCGTTCGGTCCGCTCGACCTCTCGCCCGTCGTCGCGGTGATCGTTCTGGTTGTCCTAGAGAAAGTGATCCACACGATCTTGAGCAACTTCTGACCAGAAAGGAGGGCCATGATGGCCTTTACACCGGTTGAGCTCAGACACGTCGGCTTCAAGCGCGGACTTTTCGGCTATCAGCGCGGATCCGTCGACGAGGCAATCGAGGAAGCGGTCGGCTCGTTCGAGACCGTCTGGCGCGAGCGGGCCGACTTCGCTGACCGGATCGAGCACCTCGAAGCCGACCTCAAACGCCACCGCGAGCTGGAATCGCTGCTGCGCTCGACGCTGACGACAGCCGAGCAGGCAGCTCACGAGTTGCGCGACCAGGCGCGACGCGAGGCGGCGCTCGTCCTCGAGGAAGCCCACGCCGAGGCGCGGCGGATCACGCGTGACGCGATCGCCGAGCGCGAGCGGCTCGCGACGGAGATCCACCGGATCAAGGCGCTGCTCGGAGCCGCCCTCGACGCCGTCGGCGACGCGGACGGGGAGGTCCAGGCAGAGGCGGCCTAAGCCGCTCGGCGCGAAATCTATACTGGCCTCATGGCTGGGGCTTCGACTCGTTTGCGCGTGCGTGTCTCTCCGGGGGCGCGCTCCAACACGATCGTTGGCCGGCACGGCGACGGTTGGAAGGTCCGCGTCACGGCGCCCCCCGAGGACGGCAAAGCCAACGATGCGGTGCTGCGACTGCTCGCCGAGCGTCTCGATCTCCCCGGCGGTAGCGTCACCCTCGTTTCCGGGCTCTCCGGCCGGGACAAGATCGTCGAGCTGGCAGGCATCGACGCCGCCGACGCGGAGAGGCGGCTTGGACGACAAGGGTAGGCAGATGAGCACACAGATCGACACGGAGCACTTCCGCGCCCGCCTTCAGGAAGAGCGCAGCAAGGTGCTCGCTGCAATCGCGTATCTTCAGAAGGAGAACCCCGGCGCGATCGAGGACATCACCGGCGACCTCGCGCAGGGCCCCGGCGACAACCATCTCGCCGACCTTGCGACCGACACGATCGACCGCGAGATCGACGACACGCTCGAGGAGAACTCCGTGAACGTGCTCCGCGAGATCGACGCGGCGCTGAAGCGGATCGACGAAGGCACGTACGGCACCTGCATGGCCGGAGGCGAGCCGATCGAGCCCGAGCGGCTCGAGCACCTGCCATGGGCCACCCTGTGCGCCGAGCACGCCCGCGGGAGACGCGGTTGAGCGAAGTCCGCGTCGGCTCCTCGACCGACGCTCTGACACCCATCTCGGTGGCGACGCGTTCGCTCGCGGCACGCAGGCCCCAGTGGATTGCGCTCGGACTTGTGGTCGGAGCGGCGATTCTCGCCGACCAGGTGACGAAGCACATCGTCTCGAGCCAGCTGGCCCTGGACGACTCCATCCATGTCCTCGGCCCCTTCTCGATCCACCACGTCCAGAACTCGGGCATCGCCTTCGGCCTGTTCGCGAACGCGACGGCGTTCGTGACCGCGCTGACGGCGCTCGCGGTGGGGTGGATGCTCGTCTTCTTCGCCCGCTCAGGCGCCCGCCATCCGGTGCTCCCCGTCGCGCTCGGGCTGCTGATCGGCGGCAGCGCGTCGAACCTCGTCGACCGGATCCGGCTCGGGCACGTCACCGATTTCCTCGACTTTCGCTACTGGCCGGCGTTCAACCTCGCGGACACCTTCATCGTCGTCGGCGTGGCGATCCTCTTCGCCGCGATCCTGATCGGCGACGCTCGGTCACGGTAAGGGTTTCAGTTCCATCCGGCGCGGCGGGCCGCGGCGTCGCTTGCGATGCCGCCCAAGAGGCCGCCCGATTCACTCGGGCGGCCGCTAAACCCGGCTCAAGGTGAAAAAAAGGCTTCAGATCCCCCCAAAGGCTGCGGGAGAGCGGCTCGACCGCCTTGTTGCCTCGCTGCCGGAGGTCGGCTCGCGCGCGGAGGCTGAGCGCCTGCTCGGGGCGGCGGCCGTCCGTCTAGACGGTGAGCTGCGGCCCAAAAGCCACCGGCTCCAGGGCGGTGAACTGCTCGAGGTCGAGCTTCCAGACCAGGTCGCCCCCAGCCCCGAGGCGGAAGAGCGAGAACTCCGAATCGCGTACGAGGACGAACACCTGCTCGTCGTCGACAAGCCGGCGGGAGTCGTCGTCCATCCCTCGGTAGGGCACGGACACGGGACCCTCGTGAACGCCCTGCTCGAGCGCGGGATCGCGGGCGGGGACGTGACGGAGCGCCCAGGGATCGTTCATCGCCTCGACCGCGACACCTCAGGGCTGCTCGTGGTCGCGCGCTCGCAGGAGGCGTACGAGCGGCTTCAGGGGCTCGTCCGCGAGCGGCGGCTGGACCGCCGCTACCTCGCGCTCGTTCGCGGCCGGCCACGCTCGCGGACCGGCCGAATCGAGGCGCCGATCGGCCGCGATCGCCACGACCCGCTGCGGCATTCCCTTGACACGGACACTCCCCGCGAGGCGATCACGCATTTCGAGGTGATCGAGCTCCTACCCGCGCACGCGTTCCTGTCGGTGCGCCTCGAGACCGGCCGCACGCACCAGATCCGCGTTCACCTGCAGGCAATCGAGCTCCCAGTCGTGGGCGACCCGGTCTACGGCGTGCCCGACCCGGAGCTGCGCCGTCAATTCCTGCACGCAAACCGGCTCAGCTTTCCGCACCCGCTGACCGGCGCAATGGTCGACGTCGAGTCGCCGCTCCCGGAGGACCTTCAGGCGGCGCTCGCGCGCTTCGCCTCGTAGAGGCGTGCGTCGGCGACCGCAAAGAGCGTTTGCGCGTCCGCGCCGTCCGCGGGGTAATGAGTCATGCCGGCGCTGATCGAGACCGGTACCGGGAGCTCGCCGGACTTGACGAGCGCCGCGATCCGTGCTTGCAGGCGCGCGACGAACGCGGCCCCAGTGTCCTTGCCCGCCTCGACGAAGCAGGCCACGAACTCGTCGCCGCCCATCCGCCCGGCGAAGTCCGAGCGGCGTAGCTCGGACCGGAGGAGCTGCGCGACCCGGCGGAGCACGAGGTCGCCGGTCTGGTGCCCACGCGTGTCATTGATCCGCTTGAAGTCGTCGAAGTCGAGGAAGACGAGCGTGATGCCGGTTCCGTACCGCTCGGCGCGGTCGAGCTCGTGCTCGAGCTCACGCGTGAACGCAGCGTGGTTGAGCAGGTCCGTGAGCGGGTCGTGCCGGGCGCGGTAGGAAAGCTCGGCGGTCGCCCTGTCGAAGTACGCGACGACGCACTCGGTGACGAGCGTGTCGATCACGTTGTGGAGCCGCTCCTCGAGTGCGAGGACGTCTTCGGCGGCGAGCGCCGCGCCGCGCTCGCGGACGAGCCGCCAGAGCACCCGCCGAAGCAGTTGGAACTCGGTAACGATGTCGCGCGGGGCGAACCCCAGCGCCTCGCGCTCGCGCGCGTGGTCGCGGACGATCGCCGCGAGCGGGCTGCTCCTATGCAGCCGTTCGGGCTTCGGGTGTGCGAGATGCGCCGCGAGCTCCGCGATGAACGTCGGCATGTCTCCCAGCTGGCCCACACGGCCGAGCCGGCCTAGCGGCGGAATCGTGTCTTCGCGGAGCCCCTCGTCGACTACTGCCAGGGCGAGGTCCCAGGCTCCGGTGCGGATCTCGTCGGCGAGATCGAGCAGTGTTCCCGAGGTCGGGGCGGCAACCGGCTCCACATTGGAGCTATCGGCATTCCCGATTGAAACTCAAGTAAGAGTTCTTTGAGAATGAGGCACCGAGCCGGCGGGCTAGGCCCCACCATGAAAGGGCTCTAAGCTGGCATCCATGGCGGTCGAGCAGCGCGTCGACGCGGAAGCCATCCGGGCGGGCCGGCAGCGGTTCGTCGCGCGCGGCATCGCGACCACGGATGTGGTGGTGGCGCGGGCCGACGGCGCGACGATCTGGGACACCGACGGCCGCGAATACCTCGACTTCGCGGGAGGGATTGCCTGCCAGAACCTGGGCCACGGCCCCGAGGCGATCGTCCAGGCGATCCACGACCAGGCGGACCGATACCTGCACCAGTGCTTCATGGTCGGGCTCTACGAGCCGTACATCGAGGTCTGCAGGCGGCTGGACGAGCTCTGGCCCGGACATGCCGATACGAAGTCATTGCTGGTCAACTCCGGCGCCGAGGCGATCGAGAATGCGGTCAAGATCGCGCGGACCGCGACCGGGCGACCGGGCGTCGTCGTCTTCGACCGCGCCTTCCACGGCCGCACGAACCTGACGATGGCGATGACCTCGAAGCTCGTTTACAAGAAGGGCTTCGGCCCGCTTGCCCCGGACGTCTATCGCGCGCCGGCGCCGTACGAGTACCGCGGCGTCGCGACCGCCGACGCGCTTGCGGGCCTCGAGCTTCTCTTCGCGCAGGACGTCGACCCACAGTCGGTCGCGTGCATCGTCCTCGAGACGGTCCAGGGGGAGGGCGGCTTCATCCCGATGCCGGCCGACTTCGTGGAACAGCTCAGGGAGATCTGCAGGCGCCACGGGATCCTCTACGTGGCCGACGAGGTGCAGTCCGGGTGCGGGAGGACGGGGCGCGTCTGGGCGATCGAGCACCTGAACGTCGAGCCCGACCTGATCGTCTCCGGCAAGACGCTCGGCGGCGGGCTGCCGCTGGCCGCCGTCACGGGCCGCGCCGAGGTGATGGACTCGGTGCATCCCGGCGGCCTCGGCGGCACCTTCGGCGGCAACCCCGTCGCCTGCGCGGCAGCGTGCGCCGTCCTCGACGCGCTCGCCGAGCCCGGCTTCCGCGAGCGAGCCGAGACTATTGGCCGCCTCCTCCGCGGCCGCCTCGACGAGCTCGCTGAGCACGAGGCTTCGATCGGCGAGGCCAGGGGCCTCGGGCCGATGCGAGCGATCGAGTTCGTCGAGCGGTCCGGCGAGGTGACGAAGGCCGTCACGACCAGGGCTCGGGAAAACGCACTCCTGCTCCTCTCGTGCGGCCTCGACGGCAACGTGATCCGGCTTCTGCCGCCGCTCGCCGCGACCGACGAGGAGCTCGAGCGCGGCCTGGACATCCTCGCCCAGTCGGTCAAAACAGCCACCTGAGGTACCATTCGGCCGTCCGTTCCACCGACCCGGCGGGTCGGCTGGGTGGCGGTGCCGGTGCCGACGACGCCCGGTTCCACCCGGTTTCCGCCGGCAGCAGAGCAACGAAAACCAACAGAAGGGGGCTTAGCCCGTGGCAGTCGTCAGCATGCGAGAGCTTCTGGAAGCCGGAGTGCATTTCGGCCACCAGACGCGCCGCTGGAATCCGAAGATGAAGCGGTTCATCTTCGGCGAGCGCGGCGGCATCTACATCATCGATCTCCAGCAGACCCTCGAGCGCCTCGAGGAGGCGGCGGCGTTCTCCCGCAACCTCGCAGAGCGTGGCGGGTCGATTCTCTTCGTCGGCACCAAGAAGCAGGCCATGGACGCGATCGCCGAGCAGGCGACGCGGGTCGGCATGCCGTTCGTGAACCACCGCTGGCTCGGAGGCTTGCTCACGAACTGGCGGACGATCTCGAAGCGGATCGAGCGCCTGCACGAGCTGCGGCGCCTGCGCGAAGAGGGCCAGCTCGAGCTGCTGCCGCCGAAGGAACGCATCGCGATGCTGGCCGAGCTCGAGAAGCTCGACACGAACCTCGGCGGCGTCGCAGACATGCGAAAGCAGCCAGACGCGGTCTTCGTCATCGACCTGCGCAAGGAGCAGCTCGCGATCCGAGAGGCGCGTCGGCTAGGGATGCCGGTCGTGGCCCTCGTGGACACGAACTGCGACCCGGACGAGGCCGACTACGTGATTCCCGGCAACGACGACGCGATCCGCTCCTGCTTGCTCGTCACCCGCGTCGTCGCCGACGCGATCGAGGCCGGCAAGGCGAAGGTCTCGCAGGCGGAGATGGCTCAGCGGGCGGCCGAGCCCGAGCCTGAAGCTGAGGGGCCGAGCACCGAAGAGATCGCCGAGGAGCCCGCCTACGAGCAGGTCGGTGCGCGCGAGAGCGCCGGTGAGGAGGTCGCCACGGGCGTGGCGTCGCCGCCGGTTCCATCCGAGGCGTCGACGGAGGTGCCGGAATGACTGAGATCTCAGCGGCACTCGTCAAGGAGCTCCGCGATCTGACGGGTGCCGGGTTCATGGAGTGCAAGCGCGCACTCCAGGAGACGAACGGCGACCTCGAGGTGGCGCAGAAGCTCCTGCGCGAGCGCGGCGTGGCGAGCGCCGCCAAGCGCGCGGGGCGCGAGACCCCTCAGGGCAAGGTCGGCTACCGCGTCGGGGACGACCGCAAGCGCGGCGTCATCGTCGCCGTCGGCTGCGAGACCGAGCCCGTCTCGAACAACGACGAATTCCTCGCCTTCGCGAAAAAGGTGCTCGAGACCGTCGAGCGGGAGGGCCCGCCCGCAGTCGAGCAGCTCGACCATGAGCGGCAGGAGCTCGTAGGCAAGCTCGGCGAGAACATCGTCGTCGCCGGCGCGGCCCGTTTCGAAGCCGTCGACGGCGCTGTGATCGACGGCTACGCCCACCCGCCGGCGAACAAGCTCGGCGTGCTCGTCCAGGTCCGCGGCGGCTCTGACGAGCTGGCGCGCAAGCTGGCGATGCACATCGCCGCCTCGCCGGGTACGCGCTGGATCGGCCGCGACGACGTGCCGGGAGAGATCGTCACGGCGGAACGCGAGATCTACGCGAACTCCGACGAGGTTCAGTCCAAGCCCGAGCAGGCGCGCGAGAAGATCGTCGAGGGCATGCTGAACAAGCGCTTCTTCGCCGAGCAGGTGCTCGTCGACCAACCATGGATTCACGAGGCCTCGAAGAGCGTGGGCGAGGTTCTCGGCGACGAGGACGCCGAGGTACTCGAATTCGAGCGGCTCCAGCTCGGATAACGATCCATGGCCGTCCGCTCCGAAGAGGAAGTCGCTTCCGAGCGCCCTGGCCGGGCCGTCTTCCAGCGCGTGCTGCTCAAGCTCTCGGGCGAGGCGCTGATGGGCGACAAGGAATACGGGCTGGACCGCGGGCGGATCGATGCGATCGCCGGCGAGATCGTCGGCGTCCAGAAACAGGGCGTCGAGCTCGCAATCGTCGTCGGCGCCGGGAACATCTACCGAGGCATGGCCGCCGCGGCAGAAGGGATGGACCGCGCGACCGCCGACTATGCGGGGATGCTGGCAACGCTCCTCAACGCGCTCGCTCTGCAGGACGCGCTCGAGCGGCGCGGCGCCCACACGCGGGTCCTCTCCGCGCTGGAGGTCTCCGAGGTAGCCGAGCCGTACATCCGCCGCCGGGCGATCCGCCACCTCGAGAAGCAGCGGATCGTCATCTTCGCCGCCGGAACGGGCAACCCGTTCTTCACGACCGACACCGCCGCGGCCCTCCGGGCGCTCGAGATCAATGCGGACGCGATCCTGATGGCGAAGCACGCGGTCGAGGGGGTCTACGCCGGCGACCCTCGGGTCGACCCGGACGCCGAGTTCCTTCCCGAGATCACTCACCTGGAGGCGATCGAGCGCGGCCTGAAGGTGATGGACACGACGGCGCTCTCGCTCTGCATGGACAATCACCTTCCGATCCACGTCTTCGCGCTCGCGGACGACAACATCCGCCGAGTCGTCGACGGCGAGCGTGTCGGCACCATCGTTTCCACCCCCACAACCGGAGCTGCCAGATGACGATCGACGAGTTCATTCAGGACGCGACCCGCCGCATGGACAAGTCCGTCGAGTCCGCCCAGCACGAGTTCAACACGCTGCGCACGGGCCGAGCTTCCGCGGCGCTGCTCGACCGCATCCAGGTCGACTACTACGGCACGAAGACGCCGCTCAAGCAGCTCGCGACGATCAACGCACCGGAGCCGCGGCTCCTGACCGTGCAGCCGTTCGATCCGAGCTCCCTGCCGGGGATCGAACGGACGATCCAGGAGTCCGATCTCGGGCTGACGCCGTCGAACGACGGCAAGATCATCCGCCTGCCGATCCCCCAGCTCACGGAGGAGCGCCGCAAGGAGCTTGTCAAGGTTGCGCGGCAGATGGCCGAGGACGGCAAGGTCGCGATTCGGAACGTCCGCCGTGACGTCATGCACCACCTCAAGGAGCTCGTCGACAAAGGCGACGTCGGCAGCGACGAGGAGCACCGGGCCGAGGAACGCGTGCAGAAGCTCACCGACGAACACACCCACAAGATCGACGACCTCCTGAAGCGGAAGGAAGAGGAAATCCTCGAGGTGTGAGGGCCTCCCGTGGGCCTGTTCGACCGATTTAGGAAAGATCGCGCCGAGCCGCCGCTCGAGCCGGTCGGCTGCGTGGCGATCATCCTCGACGGCAACGCGCGCTGGGCGGCCGCACACGGCGTGCCTGTCGCGGAGGGCCACCGCGAGGGAACGCGCGCCCTGCGTAGGACGGTCGAGGCCGCGATCGAGCTCGGGATCGGCGCGGTGGTCGTCTACGGCTTCTCGACGGAGAACTGGACGCGGCCTCCGGACGAGGTCGACGACCTGATGGAGATCTTCGGCGAGACGATCGACCGGGAGCTGCCCGATCTCGCCAGGCAGGGCGTGCGGGTCCGGTTCCTCGGCCGCCGCGACCGCGCGCCGGAGGAGCTCCAGGACAAGATGGCCGAGCTCGAGGCGGCAACGGGGACGAACGACCGCCTCGACCTCTGGATCGCGTTCGACTACGGCGGCCGCGCAGAGCTGGCCGACGCCGCCAAGCGGCTCGTCCAGGCCGGGATCGCCCCGGAGGAGATCGACGAGGACACGTTCGCGCGGGCGCTGTACGAGCCGGACTTGCCGGATCCTGACCTACTGATCCGCACCGCCGGCGACCAGCGCATCTCGAACTTCCTGCTCTGGCAGCTCGCGTATGCGGAGCTCGTCTTCCTCGACACGACCTGGCCGGACTTCGGCGAGGCCGACCTGCGCGCGGCACTTGGGGAGTACGCGACCCGCGAGCGGCGCTTCGGCGGTCGCTAGATGGCCTCGCTCTGGTCGCGCATCCTCGTCGTCGCCGTGTTGCTGCCGGCGGTGCTCGGCCTCGTCTACCTCGGCGGCTGGTGGCTCTGGGTGCTCGCGCTAGTGGCCGGTCTGATCGCGCTGCACGAGCTGTACCGGATGGCCCGGTCCCTGCGGCCGCTCGTGCTCGCCGGCTTCACCGGCCTCGCGCTGGCGCTGCTGGGTGCCCAGCTCGGCGGCGTCGCCTGGATGACCGGCGGCTTTCTCGTCACGCTCGCGCTCGCTTTCGTGCTGAAGGGCATCTCGGAGACCAGACAGTCGATGGTCGTCGCAATTGCGGTGACCGTGCTCGGCGTTGCCTGGATCGGGCTCGGCCTCGGGCACGCGTTGCTCATCCGGGCGATCCCCGAGCACGGCCGCCTCGCGGTGTTCACGGTGATGCTGGCCGTGTTCGCCTCGGACACCGCCGCGTACTTCACCGGTCTCGCGATCGGCCGGCACCGGATGGCGCCGGTGCTCTCGCCGGGCAAGACGTGGGAGGGGCTCGTCGGCGGCACGATCGTCGCCGTGCTGGTGCCGTTCTTCGCGCTCTACCACCAACACTTCCTGACGGTCGGCGAGTCGATCGCCCTGGGTGTCGTGATCGCGATCGTCGCGCCGCTCGGCGACCTGTTCGAGTCGGCCCTGAAACGCGACATGAACGTGAAGGACACCGGCCGCCTCCTGGCCGGCCACGGCGGCATGCTCGATCGCATCGACGCGCTCCTCTTCACGTCGGTCGCGTCGTACTACCTGATCCGCGCGTTCGGTTGGACGTGAGGGCATCCAAGGCGACCCTCCGCTCGTACACTTCGATGCAATGAAGCGAATCGCCCTCCTCGGGGCCACCGGGTCGATCGGGCGACAGGCGCTGGAGATCATCGACGCCCATCCGGAGCTGGAGCTGGTCGCGGCGGCCTCAGGTTCCCGGCCGATCGACGGGCTCGCGCCGCTGACGCAGGTCGGCGGAGACCCGACCGAGCTCCTCGAGCATGCGCAGCCCGACGTGGTCCTCAACGCGGTCGTGGGTTTCGCCGGCCTCCCGGCGACGCTCTGGGCGCTCGAGCGAGGGATCGACCTCGCGCTCGCGAACAAGGAGAGCCTCGTGGCGGCTGGCGATCTGGCGACCGCCGCCTGGCGGCGTGGCGGAGGGCGGCTGCTCCCAGTCGACAGCGAACACTCCGCCGCCTACCAGTGCCTCGAGGGCCGCGATCCTGAGAGCCTCCACTCCCTGGTTCTCACCGCATCGGGCGGCCCATTTCGAGGTCGTGGGCGGGAGGAACTGGCCGATGTGACCCCTGATGAGGCGCTCGCGCACCCGACCTGGAACATGGGCCCGAAGATCACGATCGACTCGTCGACGCTCGCCAACAAGGGCCTCGAGTTGATCGAGGCGCACTTCCTCTTCGATATCGACTACGACCGGATCGAGGTCGTGATCCACCCGACCTCGACCGTGCATGCGCTCGTCCGCTTCCGCGACGGCGCCGCGGTCGCGCACCTCGGGTATCCCGACATGCGCGTCCCGATCTCTTTCGCGCTCACGTACCCCGAGCGGGCCGCGACGCCCATTCCGCCGCTCGACCTCGCCTCGGGCCTGACGCTCGAGTTCGAGGCGCCCGACCTGGAGACGTTTCCCCTTCTCGCGCTGGCGCGCGAGGCGGGGGAGCGTGGCGGCACGTACCCATGCGCGTTCAACGCCGCGAACGAAGTCGCAGTCGCAGCGTTCCTTGACGGCCGACTGCCGTTCCTCTCGATCGCAGAGGCGGTCGAGGAGACGCTCGGATCCGTCGAGGGCGACCCCGCGCGTGACCTGAACGAACTCGTCGAGGCCGACGCCGAGGCGCGCCGCCTCGCGGAACGAACGGCGGCTGCCGCGTGAGCATTTTCATTGCGATCTTTGGACTGGCGTTCCTCGTGCTCATCCACGAGGCGGGCCACTTCTTCACCGCCCGTGCCGTCGGCATGAAGCCGCGGAAGTTCTACATCGGTTTCCCCCCGGCGCTCGCGAAAACGAACCGGAACGGGATCGAGTACGGCATCGGCGCGATCCCGCTCGGCGGTTACGTGAAGATCCCCGGCATGCACAGGCCGGCGCCGTCCGACCTGGACTCGTACTTCGGCCCGGCCTTGATGCACGACCCGTCGCTGGTGGGCCCGGTCGAGCGCCTGAAACGGCTGGTGGCGGAGGGAAACTTCGCCGCTGCAAGGAGCGAGCTCGCGGATCTCGACGAGGCGCTCCAGCGCGCGCGGCTTCCCACCCCGGCGGCCCGCGCGGCCAGGCGCGGCCGGAGCGAGCTGGCCGACGCCCTCGGGGACGACGCCTACTGGCGCCAGGGGACCGCGAAGCGCGTCGCTGTCATCGCCGCCGGTCCGGCGACGAACATCGTCTTCGCGATCCTGATCCTGGCGGTCGTCTACATGCTCGGCGTTCCGAACGGCGCCTCGACCCGCGTGAACAGGGTGTCACCCGAATCACCTGCTGCGCACGCCGGCCTCCGTCATGGCGACCGCATCGTCGCGGTCAACCAGCAGCCGACGAAGACTTTCAAAGAGGTCTCAAAGGCCATCAAGGCGAGCAAGGGCAAGGCGATCATCGTGTCGGTCGTCCGGCGCGGCAACTACATCGAGCTGCCCCCCGAGGAGACGATCCGTCATAACGGCTACTACGCCTACGGCTTTACGCCGGCGGGGATCGTCTACAAGCGGTACGACCCGGCGACCGCGGTCGCGTACGCCGGCAAGGACACATGGGATGTGACGGCCGGAATCGCGAGCTCGCTGGCCGGGATCGTCAAAGGGGGCCAGGGCCGCAAGGACGTCTCGTCGACCGTCGGCATCGTCGACGTCTCCAGCCAGGCGGTCAAGACCGACTACCGCGACTACCTGGGGATCTTGGCGCTGATCAGCCTCTCGCTCGCGCTCCTGAACCTGCTGCCGCTGTTGCCGCTCGACGGCGGCCACATCGCGTTCTCCCTGTTCGAGGGAATCCGGGGCCGCGCGGTCGGCCGGGCCGTCTACGAGCGCGTCTCCGTCGTTGGAATTGCCCTGGTCTTGTTCATGTTCTTCGTAGGGCTCTCCAACGACTTGGGTCGAATCGGCGGAGGCTAAACTCGCCGCGTGGCGAGCGAACGCTCGATCAACGTAGGCGGCGTCCAGGTCGGCGGCGGCGCGCCCGTCGTGGTGCAGTCGATGACGCTGACGAAGACGCACGACGTCGAGGAAACGACGGCGCAGATCGCCGCCCTCACGTCGGCCGGGTGCGAGATCGTTCGGGTCGCGGTGCCGAAAGCCGAGGACGCCGACGCGCTTCCGAAGCTTGTGCGGCTCTCGCCGATCCCGGTCATCGCCGACATCCACTTCAACGCCAGCCTGGCGCTGCGTGCAATCGACGCCGGCGTCGCCGCGGTGCGGATCAACCCCGGCAACATCGGCGGTGCCGACAAGGTCGCCGAGGTCGTCCGGGCGGCCAAGAAGGCGGGCATCCCGATGCGGATCGGGGCCAACTCGGGCTCGCTTCCGAAGCACCTCGCGGAGTTGGCCCAGAAGGACCAGGCTGAGGCGCTCGTCGAGGCTGCCCTCGAGGAAGTGCGCCTGCTCGAGAGCCTCGACTACTACGACTTCAAGATCTCGGTCAAGTCGAGCCACGTGCCGACGATGATCCGCGCGTACCGGCTGCTGGCCTCGAAGGTGCCGTACCCGCTCCATCTCGGCGTCACTGAGGCGGGAACGCCGTACTCGGGGTCGATCAAGAGCGCGGTCGGAATGGGCGCGCTGCTCGTCGACGGGATCGGCGACACGCTTCGCGTCTCCTTAACCGCCGACCCGGTCGAGGAGGTGCGCACAGGCTTCGAGATCTTGAAGGCGCTGGGCCTACGCGAGCGCGGCCCGATCATGATCGCGTGCCCGAGCTGCGGGCGCGACAACGTCGGCGTCCAGACCCTCGCCGAGAAGGTCGAGGAGCGCCTGCATGCGTACCCCCAGCACTTCGAGGTCGCCGTTCTCGGCTGCGCCGTCAACGGACCGGGAGAGGCGGGTGACGCCGACTTCGGCATTGCCGGCGGCCGCGACGTCGGGTTCGTCTATGCACACGGCCGCGTGCTGAAGAAGGTGTCATCGGAGATCCTCGTCGACGAGCTCTTCCACGAGATCGACAAATGGATCGCCGACGGCATGCACCGCCCGAAGCGCCTCAAGATGGCGAAGCCGGCGGCGCTGGCCATGGCAGAGGCGTCGTTGATCCCGCTGGAAGAGGCGCCGCGTGACCGCGTTTAGCGGCCGCCCGAGTGAATCGGGCGGCCTCTTAAGCGACGCCGCGAGCGGCGTCGCAGTGGCCGAGGCTTCGCTGATTCCGATCGAGTGCGGGACGCTCGCCGGCTCATCCAAACACAAGAGGACGTCGAGCGAGTCCTGACGGCATGGACGCAACTTTCAGCGGGAACGATCAAGACGACGCGCCGCTGCCGACCTACCTCTGCATCGTCGAGGTTCAGTCCCGTCCAGGCGCGGTCTTCGGCGTCGATAGCTCTGTAAAGGCGCGCCCGCTCACGTGGCCGAAGGTGCTGTTAGTCCCGACGTGACTTGATCTCCGAGCGCGTCGGGGTTCTAATAGCGGCTGACGCATGGCCGCAGAGAAGCGTCAACCCGCCCAGCCGGAGGCCACGCCGCGAACGGCCAAGCCGGCACCCGAAGAGTTCGACGAGCTTCGGGATCACGTCCCTGCCGACATCCGCAACGTGCGGTTTCCCGTCTCGGTGCGAGGCTACGACCGCGATGCCGTAGAGACATACGTCAAACGCGTCAACCACGTGATCGCCGAGCTGGAGGTCAGCCGCTCGCCGAGAGCCGCGGTCCGGCACGCGCTCGACCGGGTCGGCAAGCAGACGGTGGCAGTTCTGCAGGAGGCGCGCGAGTCGGCCGACAAGCTGCTCGAGGCGGCTCGCGATGAGGCCGACGCCGAGAAGGAGCGGGCCAAGGCGGAAGCCGCGAAGCTCGTGGTGAACGCGAGCGACGAGGCCGACCGGACGAAAGCGGAAGCGGACCAGGTCATGGCGGCGGCGAAGGCCCAGGCGGCGGAGATCGTCGGAGAGGCTCAGGCCGATGCCGAGAAGCGAAAACAGCAGGCCGACGGGGAAATCACCACAGCCAAGGACAAGGCCGACGCGCGGATGCGCAAGATCCAGAGCGATACCGAGGCTGTATGGAACGAACGCGGGCACCTGCTCGAGGAGACGCAGGCGATGGCCCAGAAGCTCCAGGAGCTCGCGGCCGGCGCCGCGTCGCGCCTCGTCGACGATCAGACCGAGCAGCAGACAACGGTCACCGAACCCCAGGCGCGAAAGCGCCCGGCGACGCCGGAACGCTAGAGCTGGGCGAAGTAGCGCTTGCCGGCGAGGGCGCTCGTCGGGTCGACCGATTCAACTAGCCGAGTGGCTGCGCCGACTGCGGCCAGCGCGGACCGCACCTGCGCCTCATCGACTCCGATCATGCTGATGGGGTGGAGCCGCGCTCTGCGATAGAGCCACTCCTCCGACAGACCGAGCTTGGACAGTGCCCGGAAGAGACGTCTGCGCAGTTGGAGTCGATATCGCAGCGGCAGCGGCTCGGGAAGCTGGACGACGATTGTCCCGCCGGGGCGAACGATCCGGGCGAATTCGCGGAGGTAATCGAGCACCTCACGCTCTGACGCCAGATGCTGGAGGACGAAGCTCGAGTAGGCGAAGTCGATCGAGTCGGAGCGGATCTCCGCGAGAAGCGGGTAGCTCTTATGCTCGAAGACGCAGTTCTTGAAGTCGCGATTGAACTCTTTCGCCAGCCTGATCATCTCGGCCGAGCTGTCGACGCCGTAGCAGAGCTCGAACCGAGTCGAGAGGGCCCGGACGATCCGTCCCGCGCCGCAACCGAAATCGAGGGCCGTCGTAAAGCGACCAGGTCGAGCTTCGCGGTGCGAAAAGACAGCTGCAATCTCGTCCGCGCCGCTTGCAAAGAACGCATCGAGATCCCACCGCCCGTTCCTCGCGTCGTCACGACTGCAGATCGCCCAGAGGGGATCGAGTCGCGCCAACGAGTCCCACACACGATCCGACAAGCGACAACCATGTTACGGCCGCTCTGGCTCCCACAAGCTCTGTCCCAAGAGCGGTTGATGGGACAGTCCCCGTTCGGGGACAGTCCCTGAACCTGCGTCTGTTGGCCGTTGTCGGCGGAGGCGGGCTTTGCCCGCCGGAGCCTCAACTGCGCGGGACGCGCGTCATCCCGACGAGGGGGCACACGGGGGAAACCGGGTTTCCCCCGTGAAGGCGAGCGACGCGACGCCGACCCAGACAACACTTTGCGTAACCTCCGCGCAATGCCGCTCACGCGGGCTTCCAAGCTCTTTCTCCCGACCCTGCGCGATGCCCCGGCCGAGGCCGAGGCCGTCAGCCATAAGCTGCTCGTGCGCGCCGGGTTCATCCGGCAGGTGGCCGCGGGCCTCTGGTCGTTCACGCCGCTCGGCTGGCGCGTCCATCGGAAGATCGAGCAGATCATCCGCGAGGAGCTGGCCGTCATCGGGGCCCAGGAGTGGCTGGCGCCTGTGCTTACGCCGGCGGAGCTCTGGGAGGCGACCGGACGCTACGCGATCACGGCGCTCTTCAAGCTCGACGACCGCGCCGGACGCCACTACGTCCTGCCGTTGACGCACGAGGAGACGTTCGCGTTCCACGCGCGCGAGATCCAGAGCTACAAGGAGCTGCCGCAATCCTGGTACCACTTCCAGACGAAGGACCGCGACGAGCCGCGGCCTCGCAGCGGGCTCATCCGCGTTCGCGAGTTCATCATGAAGGACGCGTACTCGTTCGACCGGGACGAGGCCGGCCTCGACGAGAGCTTCCGTAAGCACGAGGGAGCGTACGCGAAGATCTTCGAGCGGTGCGGGCTCGAGTTCCGCGAGGTCGAGGCCGAGTCCGGGATCATGGGCGGCAGCGGCTCGATGGATTTCCTCGCGCCGGCCGGCTCGGGCGAGAACACGCTCGTGACGTGCGAGAACGGGGATTTCGCCGCCGACGTCGAGGTCGCGCGGACGGTTCCGCGCCCGCCCACCTTCCCAGAACGGCTCGAGCGGCCTGAGGAAGTCGAGACGCCGGGCGCCACCACGATCGAGGCGCTGGCCGAGCTCCTCTCGATCGACGCGGCGGCGACGTCGAAGGCGATGCCCGTCGTGAAGGACGACGGGACGCTCGTGCTCGCGCTCGTACGCGGCGACGACCGGCTCGACGATATGAAGATGCTCCCGGCGCTCGGGTCCGACTTCCGCCCGGCGACCGAGGAGGAGATCCAGACGGCGTTCGGCGCCGACCCGGGATCGATCGGCCCGATCGGCTTCGACGGGGAAGTGATCGCCGACGAGACGCTCCGCGAGGGCCAGTACGTCGCGGGCGCGAACCGCACCGGTTTCCACCTTCGCGGGGTCGAGGCAGGGCGGGACTACCAGCCCCGTTTCGCCGACCTGCGGGCCTCGAAGGAGGGCGATACTTGCCCCCTCTGCGGGGGACATCTCCACTTCCAGACGGCAATCGAGATCGGTCACATCTTCAAGCTCGAGACCAAGTACTCCGCGCCGCTCGGAGCGACCTTCCTCGACGAGGACGGGACCGAGAAGCCTCTGGTCATGGGGAGCTATGGGATCGGCCCGGGGCGCGTCCTCGCGACGATCGTCGAGCAGAGCCACGACGAGCACGGGATCGTCTGGCCTCGATCTGTGGCACCGTACGATGTGCACGTGGTCGCGCTCCCCGGCGTCGAAGAGCAGGCAACCGAAGCGGCTGCGGCCCTCGACGCCGCGGGCTTCGACGTCCTGCTCGACGAGCGCGACGCGCGCGCAGGCGAGAAGTTCGCCGACGCCGACTTGATCGGTCTGCCTTTCCGCGTCACGGTCGGCAAGAAGACGCTCGATGACGGTGCCGTCGACGTTCGCGACCGCGCGACGGGCGAGGAGCGAAGGGTCTCGATCGGGTCCCTCGGAGACGCCTTCTAGTGCCCCGCCGCAGGCGCAGGTTCAGCGAGGAGGCGTTCGGCCCGACGGTCGAGAGGCTGATGGACGAGACCGGTGTCACATACCGCGCCCTCGCGGAGAAGACGAGGCTCTCCGCCGGCTACCTGAACCATCTCGTACACGGCAATCGCCCCGTGCCTTCCGACGACGTGATCCGAACGCTGGCAAAGGCCCTCAACGTCGAAGCGGAGCACTTCCGCGAGTACCGCCTCCGCGTGATCACCGAGCGCCTCGAGGCGATGCCGGATTTGATCGACCGGCTCTACAAGCGTCTCGGGAAGTAGTCCCTCGTACCTTTAGTCGGGGCGCCCGGAGCGGAGTGCAAGCGGCGGGTCGCGCCGGCGTTTTGGTCGAACTCTTGTAGGAGCCGTGGAGAGCGACGTGGGGCTGCTTGACCACACAAACGTTGGAGCCGCTCGAGGTTCTCAAGATGAACCAGTCCGACGTCGTTCGTGCTTCCGGATCCGCGGGTAGAGGCAGAAGGGGAGCCGGAGTGTCTCCCCACGTTCTCCCCTAGACGCTCCGGCTCCCGTACTCAGATTCCGCGCGGGATTCAGCGCAACACGTCGGCGCCCGAATCTTGACGAACTTCTTACGTTCGCCTTGGGGTTTAGGCGCTGCCTTGGCGGCGCTCTTCCGCCTCGGCGACACGCTCGGCCTCTCCGAACTTGTCGACGATGAGGTATTCCGGCGTTCGCTTCACGACGTGCTCGATCTGCTCGTCCTCGTGTCCGGGTGCGACCATGAAGCGGTCGGGCTCCCGATGCGCATCGTTGTATTCGGCGCGGCCGACATAGAGAGTCGTGCCGCAGCCGTCCTCTCCGCACTCGCAGAGAATCTCGAGCCGATCGTTAGGTCCGCCTCCGAGCTCCTCGCTGACGCGCTCGACCTCGACGTTGACCGACCGGAACATCGCCTCGTTCCGGGAGACGCGCTCCTTTCGAGCATCCACGGCGGGGAGTCTACGGCCAGACGTGGCTCACGTCTCGTGTCCGGTGTAAAGCTTCTCGGCAAGCGCGACGCGGTCATCTTGCTCGAGGATGATTCCGCCGGACAAGTGATGGCCCGGCTTGATCACGTATTGCTCTGACTGGGCCCGCACGGAGCCGTACTCTTCCAGCGTTAGCTCGAGTCGCGCGAAGCAGCGTATGTCGCTGCACTCGCAAACAAACGGGATCGGATCGCTCCACGCCAGCTCGGCCGCCTTGTCGGCGATGCGGTCGTTCGCGTTGCGAAAGACATCCTCGGACTCCATGACCCCGCCGGATGTCTCCCCTATTTTCTAGAGCTGACACGCGTGTTCTATCGTCTCGGTAGCCGTTCGGCCCCGGAGAGGAGCGACATCGACCTCGCAGGGCCACGCGCGCACCGTCTTCAAGCGAGAGCGCTCATCCGAATGTAGGCAATGGATGCGTTTGAGGGACTAAAGCCGGGGAACGTCGCGCAGACCAATCAATCCGAGGAGGGGGGCAGGCATGGCAACAAAGGCACGAGCAGACGACCCTGGCGTTCGCGCGGAAGTCATCGGCGAACGAACAACCGGAGCCCATGACGAGACGAAGTGGGCACCGCTGACAACGGAGTTCTGGGCGATGCTGATCGTGATCGTCGCGATCCTGATCGCAGCGGCCGTTTCCGATACGTTCGGTGACCGGCGAGCCTGGCTGTACGTCGCGATCGTCGCGACGGGGTACATCGTCAGCCGCGGCCTCGCCAAGGCCGGGACAGATCATCTCCCAGGACTAAGACGCCGCGTTCGATGAGACAAGCGGCGATGGGCAGTTCTCAACGACCACAACGCCGAAAGGGGTCACGGTGACCGAGGAGGAAGAGCAGGACGACGGCAACGAGGATGGCGGGTCGACACGCTGACTGAGGGAAGGGGGCAGACGGGCCCGCTGGCTCTCTGGACGACGGCGAACCGCGTCGGCCGGGCGACCGGCTACCGAGCCTCAACTCCCTCTCGGGCTCGACTTGGCCTTGGCTCGGCGGCTCGAACTCGAACAAGAACGCGTCCTCGCGCGGGGCCGTCTTCGCTGTTGAGATAGCTCAGGGCGAACACGGCTGACTCCGCGTTGGGCCTGTTCGTGGTCAGGCCGAGAAAGTGTAAGGCGGCTCCGGCCGTCGGCTGATACCCGCGTACCCAGCCGGGGATTTGCAGCATGTTTGTCCAGTCGGTGCGCCCGGATTTGAACCGGGGACCTCTTGTCCCCCAGACACCCGCAGCGGTCGGGCGTCGAGTGTCGCCGAGTGGTCTCAAGTGGACGATCTCCCTGTAAATAACGGCCGGTACACCGCGGATTCGTACTTTCCTCCACACGCTGCTTCCAAGCCGTTTGGGCGCGCTGTGGGCGCGCCACACGTGCCGGCACGTGCGCCCTTCGCGGCACTTTGTCTCGGACCGCGCGACCTGCCATAGTCGGGCCCATGCTTCGAGCTAGCGGAGCACCTTTGAACGCTGTACGTTTGCGCCGGCCTGCGGGCTCGGGCTCGGCGCCACCTCACCATCAGAAGGGACTCGCATGGCTGACCGCAGAATCGGTGGGATATCTTTGGGCGGGATCGTCGTCATCGTCGGGATCGTCGTCGCGCTCTTCTGGAGCCTCTTGCTTGGAATCATCATCGCGTTGATCGGGCTGATCGCGTTCGGCGGGTTCGTGCGAGGAAAGTGGTACTGAGAGTTCCGGCGTCGGGACCGCGAAGGCGATCGTCGACCAGTTGAACGAGGGACGGCATCGGCGCCTTCGGGTTTGCCGGACGAGCTCCCCGACCTGGTTGGAGGACGAGAACTAGCGTGCGCTAGGACAAAGGGGCCGGGTCGTGCTGCCGCTCGGCCCCTACTTCAAGGGCGGTTCGATCCTGGGTCCCAGGGCGCCGTCGCGGCTGAGGATTTCAGCCATGTCGCCAGCCGCGCCAAATTTCTCGACCACCATGTAGCCGTCCGACTCGCGCACGACCGTTTCGACCTCCGGGTAAACGTGCCCCGCGCCGCGACGCCCACCGGGGAGAATCGTGACGCTCGTCGCGATCCGGTCATTCATCGATCCGTCCGACGGCGGACAGATCACCGCCGGCCAGACCTACCGCGACGAGTCGGCCGATGTCGTGAAGAGGTTCCCGCATCGCTTCAAGCCCGCGGTGATCCGCAAGCCTCGAGCCCGCGCCTCGGTCGTCCGCTCCGTCACCAGTGAGCCAAGGGTCAGTCGGCCCGTTGGGTCATCGACATCCGCGAATCCTGGAGGCTCTGAATGGCACTCACTGCGAAGAAGAAGCTCGACCCTGACCGGCTCGTCGTCTGCACCCAGGACTTCGCCACCGCAGAACGTCTCGTAAAGCGCGGCGACAAGTTGCGGGCGTCAGATCCGATCACGGCGGACCACCGCTTTTTCGTCGACGCCGACCTGCCGGAATGCGAGTGGCCGAGCATGTGGGATTCGATGCCGGCCCCGCCTTCGCACGGGAACCCGGTCACAGTGCAGGAGATCGCGATCCCGCCGCATCGTCAGCTCAAGAGCCGGCTCGATGTCGTACAGCCCGCCGGATGGGCGAAGGATTCGCCGGGAAGTGAGTCCGCGCGGGCCGGCGCCGTTCTTCCGCTGCTCCCTGCGTCGAGGCCAGATTCTCGATGTCCTCGACCCACGCGTGAAAGCGAACCCGGCCGGCTTCGAGTGGCGCTCGCGAAGTCACTCCCGAGGACCTCGAACGTATTGCGACGGAGGAAGGCAATGGCAAGTAAGCCGCGCATCCACGACCTGAAGCCGCAACCGACGATCGCGAAGTCAATCGCCGCGTCAAAGGCGCACGTTCAGAACGTCAACGCTGCCGCATCGCAAAAGGGAAAAGGCAGCGACGGGCAAGGCAACAAGTAGCCCCCGGGGGACGGGGTGCGACGGAAACCCGGACGGAAATACCTCGCCCCAACAATTCGCGAAAGAAACGCTCACACGAATGACTGTGCCGTCCTATCTACGCCCGCCGACCCACCGGCACTGCACAGCCTGCTCTCGCTGGCTTCCGCTCGAGGACTTCCCCGCGAATCGCCGTATGCATCTGGGCGTCTCTTCGCGTTGTCGAGCCTGTCACCGCGAAGACACCCGGGAATGGCGCGAGCGAAACCGGGACGAGCTGAATGCACAGAGGCGGGCGGACTATCGGGACACCCATCCGTTGCCGACCCGGCCATGCGCGGTCTGCGGCGAGCTGTTCGCGGGACGACCTGACGCGTTGGTCTGCACCGAGCGTTGTCGGAACAGGCGGAAGAACGAGCAGCGCCGTGCGAGTGCAGCAGCGGCGTCAAGCGTGCTCGCCCGATTGACAGGGCTTCGACCGCAGGCCTAGCATCGAGCGGCCCATTCACTGTGGGGGGAGAACGGGAGAGGACAAGTGAAGCGAGTCCTATGTCTCGCCGGTTTGGTCTGCTCGACGGCGGTGCTCGTCTGGGCGCCGGCTGCGGCCGCCGGTGAAGTTGTCTGCACCGGAGGGACGGCCAATCCGCTGACAGGGAAGATCGTCGGCAACGTCGTCGTGCCGGCCGGCGCTTCGTGCCGCATCCAAGGCACCGTGAGCGGGAACGTCACGGCCCTGGCGGGAGCGCAGGTCGGAATCCGGGACGGCTCCACAGTCCGCGGCAACTACACCTGCAACAACTGCCTGTTCGCCGATCTGCACGGCTCCACGATCGGCGGGAACGTCGTGATCAGTGAAGAGACGGACGGCAGCTTCATCGACGGCTCGACGATCAAGGGAAACCTCCAGATCGACTCGAGCGACGCCGATGGAGACGCTTTCTCGATCGGCACGGCAGACCTCCCGAACAAGATCGGGGGGAACCTGTCGTTCACCAACAACACGGGCACGTCGTCCATCGTGAGCAACGCGATTGGCGGCTACCTCGACTGCCAGAACAACGTTCCTGCTCCCGTGAACACGGGCAACACCGCCAAGAGCTTCAGGGGGCAGTGCGCGGCGTGACCCTCTCGTAGCGAGCACCCATGCAGCGGGACGGCCGGTCTCCAGGCCGTCCCGCCCGACCTTTCCCCCCGCGCTACTAGACTCAACGTCGCCGCTCGGCCCGGGGAGGAGGAACGTCGACCTCGCAGGGCCACGCGCGCACCGTCTTCAAGCGAGCGCTCGAGCACGACAACCTGCTCGTCGCCGAGGCGACGGCGAAGGAGATTGGCCGTGTCAGCCTGGTCGAGGCGCTCGACCTAACCGCATTGATCGCGCGTAAGGCGCCGCGCCGGCATCCGCGGGTCGCTGCCCGCTGGCTGCTGCGCTACCTCGAGGAGCACCCAGCCGCAACGATCGAGGAGGCCGGGGTCGTCGCTAGTTGCCTAGCGGCGCTCGGCAGTCCGGGTCACGACGAGGCGGCGCGGACGCTTCGGAGCATGGCCGAACGAGCGATTGGGCCGCGGGGCTCCGATGATCACGGAGGGTAATGGGCCGCGAGATCGCGGCCCACTACTTCCTACACCCCGCCGGTTTGGTCAGCAGGTGGCTGAGAAGTTGTCGAACAAGCTGCGAACCGTTCCGTCCGGACTGATGGTGATGTGGAAAAGCTCGGTGATGATGTAACTCTGTTCACCGCCCGTCGCCTGAATGTGGAATTGGTTCACGTACGTCTCCGTGATCCCGCCCGGCGGCGAGAACACGATCAAGTCTCGGGTGAGACCTGTCGCGTGGAAAATCGTTCCGGTCGTTAGGTCGACGCCTGTCACGCCTTGCGGTTGGAAGTGGATGGCGAAAATGAATCCACCCGAAAGCGTCGACGTCTCTGTGGTCGTGACCAGCAACGGTCCCGACAAGTGGATGAGATCCCCGTTGCAGAGCGGAAACGTGGCGTCGAACGTTTGCTGCTCCACTGTGGTCGCTGCTTCTGCGCTGGCTGGGAGGACAAACCCGGCTAGCACTGCCAGGATCACCAGGACTCGCTTCATCTCTGCTCCTTTCTCATGGTCTCCTCGTCTTGGCTCTCTTTCCTGGGAGCCGCTTGCCGCAGAGACCGCTCACGCACCTCCTTCTTAGGACGAGGAGTGATTGTCATACGTTCTTCAAGCGGGATCAAGAAGCAAGGAAAAGCGCCTTGGCTACTAGACGCTTCGGGCCATGCATGGCCGAAAGGGCGACTAGTCACGGCGGAGCTCGCGACAAAGCCTGAGCGCGGGATGCTGTTCTCGAACTCGGCGGGACTGATGACGCATTGGAGGTTGTCGCCGAGGCGATGGAGCTCGCCGGGAAATGCGATGCCGCGTATGCCCTGCCCGGCGTCGGTATCTACCTTGAGGAATGACGTTTAGGCAACTATCGGGCTACACGAACGGCGCCCGACAAGTCCGCGTATGACGGAAAAGCCCCGTTTGAGCGGGGCTTTTCTATGGTCGGGGCGCCCGGATTTGAACCGGGGACCTCTTGTCCCCCAGACAAGCGCGCTAACCAGGCTGCGCCACGCCCCGTCAACCGTTGATGTTATCGCCACCCGGGTTAATCGGCCGCTGCCGCGCAGGTCGGCATCGACCTCTGAAGCGACATCGCAAGCGATGCCGCAGCAGGCTCGGGTGAACAGTGGGTTTGCGCGATGCGGCGCGTCACAATGAGCGACAGATGACGAACCTTGTCGCGGACACCGAGCGGCTTCGCCGCCTGCAGCTCCTCGGCGATGCCGCACTGTCCTCGCTCGAGCTGGACGAGTTGCTCGCTGCGCTCCTCGAGCGCATCGGCGGCCTACTCGAGGTCGACACGTGCGCGATCCTGCTTCTGGACGACGAGCGGAACGAGCTGGTGGCGCGTGCGGCCGTGGGAATCGCGGAGGAGGTCGAACAGGGAGTCCGGATCCCGGTCGGACGCGGCTTCGCCGGTCGCGTCGCCGCCGAGCGGCGCCCGGTGGTCATCGAAGACCTCGATCAAGCCGACATCTTCAACCCCATCCTGCGCAAGAAGGGCATCAAATCCATGCTGGGCGTGCCCTTGCTTGTGGGCGGCGACGTGATCGGCGTTCTCCATGTGGGCAGCCTGACCACGCGCAGCTTCACCCAGGAAGAGACCGAACTACTGCAGCTTGCGGCCGAGCGGGCAGCAACAAGCATCGAGCACGCCCGCCTTTTCGAAGCGGAGCGCACCGCGCGTACGCGGATCGAGCATGTGCAGGCAGTAACGGACATCGCGCTCGCTCACCTCGACGTCATCCAGCTGCTCAAGGTCCTCCTCCCGCGAATCAGGAACATCCTCGCCGCTGATACGTGCGCAGTCCTCCTGCTGGACGACGAGCGGAACGAGCTGGTGGCGCGTGCAGCCGTGGGAATCGAAGAGGAGGTCGAACAGGGAGTCCGGATCCCCGTCGGCGGCGGCTTCGCCGGTCGCGTCGCGGCCGACCGGAGCGCGGTGATCCTCGACGACGTCGATCATGCGGACGTCCTGAACCCGATCCTGCGGGAGAAGGGCATCAAATCCATGCTGGGTGTGCCGCTGCTCGTCCGCGGCGACGTCATCGGCGTCCTCCACGTTGGCACCCTCACCCATCGCACGTTCACCGCCGACGACACCGAGCTGCTCCGGCTCGTCGCGGATCGTGTGGCGCTCGCGATCGAGCGCGGGAAGTTACACGAGCAGACGTTGGCGCTGGACGCGTTCAAGTCGAACCTCGTCGCGGTCGCCTCGCACGAGCTTCGCACGCCGGCAACCGCGGTGTACGGCGTCTTCGCGACTCTGGCGGAGCGGGGCGGGATCCCCGCGAAGTTGCGTGATGAGCTGATCCAGGTCGGATACGAGCAGTCCGAGCGGCTGCGCCGGTTGATCGAGCAGCTGCTCGATCTCTCTCAGCTCGATGCGGGCAGAGTCGACGTCAATCCCGCGCCCGTCCGCCTGCGTGAAGCGATCGAGGAGATCGTCGCATCCGCGCTGGTGGAGCACGGTTCCGCGCAATTGGAGGTTCCGCCGGACCTGACTGCGGTTGTCGATCGGCTGGTGATCGAGAGGATCTTGACGAACCTCGTCGTCAACGCCGAACGTTACGGCGCTCCCCCGATCGTGGTCTCTGCGCACGCGTCCGAACACGAGTTGCGTATCGCCGTACAGGACAGCGGCGACGGCGTTCCAGACGACCTCCAGCCGCGCCTGTTCGAGCCGTTTACGCGCGGCGCCGACTCAGGCGGCCCCGGGCTCGGCCTCTCGATCGCGCGGACGTACGCCCGAGCCCACGGCGGCGACCTCTTCTTCGTCCCTGGACCGGGCGCCCGCTTCGAGCTCGTCAGTCCGCAGGGCTGACGATCACGCTGGCGGAGCACCCGAACACGAGCGCCGACAGGACGTCGGCCTCCTCCACGCCTCGCAACGAGGGATGCCGGAGGTCGACCTCGATCTCGTCCCACTCGTCGATCCCGAGAGAGCCAGCGCCCTCGTCGGCGCCGAAGCTGAGTAGTGAGTCCGACGAGACGACGTCGCGGCGGCCGGTGCGCCGACGCGCGATGCCCTCGAGCTCGCGCAGCTCCTCGAGCGGGTCGATCCGCACGTTCGAGTCCGAACCGATGCATATCCCGATTCCACGCTCGCAAAGCCGCTCGATCGGGGCGAAGCCGTCGCCGAGGTTCGCCTCGGTGGTCGGGCAGATGCACACGCGGCCGCCTGCGTCGGCGATCAGGTCGAGCTCAGGGCCCTCGGCGTGGGTGGCGTGGACGACCGTCGTGTGCGCGCCGAGGCAGCCGCACTGTGCGAGCAGCTCGATCGGGCGCACGCCCTCTTCGGCCAGACACTCTTCGACCTCCCGCGGCTGCTCGTCGGCGTGGATGTGCAGCGGGAGCGATTCGCTGACTGCGTAGTTGCCAAGCTCCTCGAGCCACGAGGGCGGGCAGGCGCGGACGGAGTGGGGGGCGACGCCGACGCGGATCCCACGGCCGCGCAGCGCTTCGAGTTGTCGCAAGTAGTCGGCGACGCTCTCCTGTCGGAAGCGCTCGAGCCCGCCGCGGGCGTAGGCCGCGTAGAGAAGCACGAAGCCAATCCCGGCCTCCGCAGCCGCTTCCGAAGCCGCGACCCCCTCGTCGAAGCCCAGGTAATGGAACTCGCCGACCGCGGTGTAGCCGGCGCCGACCAGCTCGCGGTAGACGTCGACGTAGTCCTTCCGAACCTGTCCAGCAGACAGACCCCGGGCCAGGTCCAGCATGGAGTCGCGCCACGCCCAGAAGTCGCCGCCCTCGGTTCGGCCGCGCAAGGCCCGCTGGAACGCATGGCAGTGGGCGTTCACGAACCCCGGAAGCGTGAGCCGCTCGGCCACCGCCGTATCCTTCCACCATGGCCGCCGCCCGCGCCGTTTCGGCCCCGCTCGCCGCGATTCCGAACGTTCTCACGATCGCGCGGCTGATCCTGATTCCCGTCTACGCGACACTAGTCTTAACCAGCGACGGCGGCCACAGCTGGCCCGCGGCGATCGTCTTCGGCGTCGCCGCGGTCACGGACCAGATCGACGGCTGGCTCGCGCGGCGCTGGCACGTCGAGTCGGAGTTCGGCAAGGTCGCCGACCCGCTTGCCGACCGCCTGATGATCGACGCGGCGGTGATCCTGCTCTGGCACGCAGGGCGGCTGCCGTGGGTCGCGCTTGCTATCCCGGCACGTGACGTGGCGCTCATCGCCGGGTACAAGCTCGTCGTGGGACGAGGGTACGAGCTCGCAGTCAACCTCGCCGGCAAGGCGGCGACCTGGCTGCTCTACGCATCGCTCGCGTTCATCATGGTCACCCCGGAGGGAACGTCGTGGCCACGCTGGCTCTTCTGGGCCGGCTTCATCCTCGCCGGCGTCTCCCTGCTCGGCTACCTCGCGAAGGCGAAGCGGGAGGTGGTTGAGGCTTGAAGGCGGTCGTGATGGCCGGTGGCGAGGGCACGCGGCTGCGCCCGCTGACCTCGAACCAGCCGAAGCCGATGGTGCCCGTCGTCGGCAAGCCGTGCATGGAGCACATCGTCGAGCTCCTTCGCCGCCACGGCATGGAGGACGTGATCGTCACGGTCGCCTTCCTGCCGCAGGCGATCCGCAGCTACTTCGGTGACGGCGAGTCGCTCGGCGTCAACATCGAGTACTCCGTCGAGGAATCGCCACTTGGCACGGCGGGGTCGGTCCGGCTGGCGAGCGGGCGGCTGGACGACACCTTCGTCGTCATCTCCGGCGACGCGCTGACGGACGTGAACCTCGAGAAGATCGTCGCCTTCCACCGCGAGGAGCAGGCGGCGGTGACGATCGGGCTGAAATCGGTCGAGAACCCACTCGAGTTCGGGATCGTCGTCACCGACGACGAGGGACGGATCGAACGCTTCCTCGAGAAGCCCTCCTGGGGTCAGGTCTTCTCGGACACGATCAACACCGGCATCTACGTCCTCGAGCCGGAGGTGCTGCGGCACGTCCCGAGCGACCGACCGTACGACTTCTCCAAGGAGCTCTTCCCGCTGCTGCTCGAGATGGGCCGGCCGCTCTACGGCTACGTCTTCGACGAGTACTGGCAGGACATCGGCAACCTCGACCAGTTCCGGCAGGCGAACTTCGACGCGCTCGACGAGGCGGTCGCCCTGGAAGTCCCGGGGATCCGCCTGCGCGGGAACGTCTGGCTGGGGGAGGGGGTCGAGCTCGACGACCTCGAGCAGATCGAGGGGCCCGCGTTCGTCGGCAACTACTCCAGGATCGCGGCCGGGGCAACGGTCGCGCCGTACTCGGTGCTCGGAGCGAGCGTCACGGTCCGCGAGCGGGCCCGGATAAGCCGCAGCGTCGTCGACTCGTCGACCTACGTCGGCCGCAGCGCGGTGATCGAAGGCGCGATCTTAGGGCGCGGCTGCGACGTCGGCTCGCACGTGCTCGTCCAGGAAGGCGCCGCGATTGGCGACGAGGTCGCCCTCGGCGCGCAGAGCGTCGTCCATCCCGGGGTTCGCATCTACCCGAACAAGGAGGTCGAGAGCGGCGCACAAGTGACGGAGAGCGTCATCTGGGAGTCGCGCGCCACCTCGCGTCTCTGGGGCCGCGACGGCCTCTCCGGACTCATCAACGTCGACGTCACGCCCGAGGTCGCGGTGCGACTCGCTGCAGCCCTCGGGACAGCGCTCGAGCGCGGCGACCGCGTCGTCTGCAGCCGCGAGGCCCCGCCCGGCTGCCGGATGATCAAGCGGGCGATGATCGCCGGCCTCAATTCGACCGGCGTCGACGTCGCCGACCTGCGCGTGCTTCCGGCCGCCGTCAACCGGCATCTGCTGAAGACGGAGAGCTTCGACGCAGGCTTCCACGTCGGCGTCAGCTACACGGATCCCGAGGTCGTCGAGATCCGATTCTTCGAGCAGCCGGGAATCCAGCTGACCGCGTCGATGCAGAAGGAGATCGAGAAGCATTTCACGCGCCTCGAGCTTCGCCGCGCCGCGCACAACGCGGTCGGCGACGTCAGCTACCCGGCCCGCGTGCGCGAGACCTACGCGCAGGATCTCCTGGGGACTCTCGACGCCGACGTTATCCGCAAGCGCAACTTCCGGATCGTCGTCGACTATGGCTACTCGGCGGCGTCGTACATGTTGCCGCTCGTGCTCGGGCCGCTGGGCGTCGAGGCGATCAGCGCCCATGCCTTCGTGGCCGACACGGCCGAGGCCGGATCGGCGACGCTGGCGGAGTCGATCGGACAGGCGAAGCGACTCGTACCGGCCGTGGCCGCCGACTTCGGAGCGGTCTTCGACCGTTCAGCCGAGCGGCTCTTCGTCATCGACGAGCAGGGCCGCGAGATCGCCGTCGAGCAGACTCTGCTCCTCTTCCTCCGCCTGCTCGGCTCGAACGGGCGCCGCGGCAAGCTCGCCTTCCCGGTGACGGTCACGAGCGAGGTCGACCGGCTGGCCGAGGCTTCAGGGCTCGAGGTCGTGCGGACCCCGGCGAACCTGGCCGACTTGACGCAGCAGGCGGCCCAGGACGACGTAGTCTTCGCAGGCGCGCTCGGAGGCGGCTACGTCTTTCCGGAGTTCCTGCCCGCGTACGACGCCGTCGCCAGCCTCTGCAACCTGCTCGAGTTGCTCGCGCCGATGAACCAACCGATCTCCGAGCTCGTCGGCGACCTGCCGGTCTCGACGCTCGTCCATCGACAGATCCTGTGCCCGTGGGCGATGAAGGGCCTGGTCATGCGGCTCCTCAGCGAGCGCCTCCGCGACCGCGAGCTCGACCTGACCGACGGGATCAAGGTGTTCGAAAAGCGCGGCTGGGCGCAGGTGTTGCCCGATCCCGACGAGCCTGTCGTTCACATCTACGCCGAGGGAAAGACGAAGGACGACTCGCAAGCCCTCGAAGCCGAGCTGCACGCTCTGGTCGACGAGATTTTGCAGACCGAGGAGGCAGAAGCCTCAAGTACAGGTTGACCCTTAGTCGGCCCGCTGCTTTACTTCATTGTCCGTCACCTTCGACTGAAAGGGCGTCCTTTTGGAACCTCTACCTGATCTCGGGTCGCTGTCCGACGACGACCTCAAGAAGGAGATCGACAAGCTCAAGGAACAGGAGCGGGAGATCTCCTACCAGCGCCGGATCCTGCACGGCAAGATCGACATCCTGCGCGCGGAGCTCGTGGCCCGGCTCCAGAAGACCGGCGGGAAAGGTGTGCTCGAGAGCGTCGACGTCGAGTCGCTGACCGCGATCCTCTCCGGCAAAGCGACCCCCAACGTCCCGGGCGAGGAAGCGTAGGACGAGGAATTGAGCGTCGTCTACTGCCCGGAGTGCGGCTTCCAGAACCCGGAAGCCGCGAACTATTGCTCGAAGTGCGGCGCGCTGCTCGTCGTCGACGAAGCGGGCACCGAGACGACGCAGTCGTACACGCCCGAGGAGAACGGCGACGAGAACGGCACGCTCGACGAGTTTGCGGCGGAAGGTCCGGCTCTCGTGGTGCGCTCGGGCGGGGGCCGCGCCGGCGAGCACTTCATTCCGCAGGCAGAGCGGACGACGATCGGCCGCTCGCCCGACAACGACATCTTCCTCGACGACGTCACCGTCTCGCGCAAGCACGCCGTCCTTGCGCAGAACGGCAACCAGTTCCTGATCGAGGACCTGGGGAGCCTCAACGGCACCTTCGTCAACCGCCGCCGGATCGAGTCGCCGACGCGGCTGGAGAGCGGCGACGAGGTCCAGATAGGCAAGTACCGGCTCAGCTTCATCAGCAAATGAGCGCCCCGGCACAGACCTCGACCTCACAACGGCTGCTGACGATCGGTGCCGTCACGCGCCGCCTCAAGGATGAGTTTCCGGACATCTCCATCTCGAAGATCCGCTATCTCGAAGACCAGGGGCTGCTCGCGCCGCGGCGAACGCAGGGCGGCTACCGGCTCTTCAGCGAGGAGGACGTCGAGCGGCTCGAGACGATCCTGCGGCTCCAACGCGACGAGTTCCTGCCGCTGCGCGTGATCCGGCAAGAGCTGTCATCTCCGGGGGTCGCCAAGACGACTAAGAAACGGCGCGGGCTCTCGGCTGCCGAGGAGGAGCTGGACCTGGGGGAGCTCTGCGAGCGGGCCGGGGTCACACCCGCGCTGGCGCGTGAGCTCGAGGAGTTCGGCCTCCTCGAGCCGCGGAACGACAACGGCACGAAGCTCTACGGTGAGCGCGACGTCGAAGTGGCGGTGACTTGCGCGAAGCTCTCTCGCTACGGCATCTCGGCGCGGCACCTACGCACGTTCCGCACGGCGGCCGACCGTGAGGCCGGCCTCTTGGAGCAGATCGTCGCTCCGGCGCTCCGCTCGCGGAACCCGGAGCGGCGCCAGGCGGCGCTGGACGAGCTCCAGAACCTAGCCGAGCTTGCCCAGGAGCTCTCGCAGCTCCTGTTCTGGCGCGACCTCAAGCAGCTCGCCGACCGCTGATGGCGATCGATCTCAGGGAACGCGTCCGCGATGTGCCGGACTGGCCTGAGCCGGGTGTCGTCTTCCGCGACATCACGCCGCTCCTCCGCGACCCGGTCGCGCTCGATCAGACGGTGTCTGGGCTCGCGGAGTGGGGGAAGGGCGTCCGGCCGGACGTCGTGCTCGGCGCAGAGGCGCGGGGCTTCATCCTCGGCGCCGCGATCGCGCGCGAGATCGGCTGTGGTTTCGTGCCCGCCCGGCGCCCCGGCAAGCTGCCGCCCGAGACGGTGGGCGCCACGTACGCGCTCGAGTACGGCCAGAACACGCTCGAGCTCCATCCGGAGACGATCCGGCCGGGCGACCGCGTCCTGATCCACGACGACGTTCTGGCGACCGGCGGCACGGTCGAGGCGATCGCCGGCCTCGTCGAAGGCCTCGGCGCCGAGGTGGTTGGCGTGGCGTTCATCATCGAGCTGACCTTCCTGAACGGTCGTGAACGGCTCGCGAAGTACCCGTTTCACGCGCTGCTTGCGTACTGACACATCGGGGTGCGGCCTAATCAGCCCGTCCGGGCGGCCGATTACAAGAGAGCCATGTACGACGGTCTGACAACGCGTTACACGTTCACGTGCCCCGAGCATGGCGACACGCGGGTTTCGCTCTCCAGCTTCCGGCGGCTCGAACGGCTCGCGGGCACGGCGCATCCCGCCCTGTACCGCGTCGACTTCGAGTGCCGGTGCGGGGCAGAGCATCCGGGTCTCGTCACCCACGAGGAGCTCGATCTGGCGCCGCTCGGGCTTGGGGCCGACGTCTCCTTCCTGAACCTGATGACCGACCGTCTCGAGGCGATCGAGGTCGAGCTCGCAGAGCTGGCCGCAGCGCGGATCGGCGCGGGGGAGTGGCCGTGGAGCTTCTTCTGCTACCCCGAGAACCAGCCTCGACCGGTTTTTCCGTCCTCGTTTGCGCTGCTTGCGGCTGCGTACGGCGCCGTGGGCCTCGCGGTGCGCTGCCCCGCATGCGACCGGACGTCGATCAACCTCGTGTCCGAGCAGCACGTCGACCTCCCCTTCCACAACGACGCAGAGATCGGCGTCGTCGAGCACGTTTTCGAGGCCGACGCCGCGCGCGCCGTCGAGGAATTCGCGGCGGAGCTCCATTCCGCGCGTTTCGACGCCCGGAGGCTGGCGCTCGAATAAATTTCGCCGCCGCGGGTAGACGGGTTTGCAGAATGTACGGCCTCACCCGCGCAACCGTGACGCTCCTTGCCGCAGCCGCCGCGGGGTTTCTGATCTGGATCGCGACGCAGGTCGGCGACAGCTCGAACGGCGACTACTGGGCGACCTACGGGCTGATCGCAGGCGGGGGCCTCGTGATGGCGCTCTCGCAGCTGCTCGGGGGATGGACGAAGTGGGGGCTGCCGCGGATGTCGATCGACGTTTTCCTTTGGGCCTTCGTCCCGGCCGCGGTCGCGGTGCTCTGGATCGTCATCTTCCACCAGCCGGACCACGGCTTGGGCCGCAATCACATCCGCAAGTGGTCGGACGACATCGGCATCGACGGGCTCGTCAAGGACTTCAAGGACTACGTGGGCGTGCTCGCGTTCGGCCTCGGGCTCATCTTCGGCTATACGTTCGACACGACCGGCCCAGCGGCGCGCGGAGCGGTTGAACCGGGCGACCGGACCGTTGCCGGGCGGCCCGCACCGACGCCCCCTCGAGACGCGCCGCAGCGCGAAGCGCCGCCGCCTGATGCGCCGTCGCACCAAACGCGTCCGCGCGAGCCCGTGAGCACCGACTCACGCTCCGAGTAGCTTCCTTCGAGGGATGAAGCCCTCTCCGGGGGCTGGCGATACCCCAGGCATGAGCGCCGCAACTCATAGCCGCAGCGACCTGCTGATCTGGCACTGCTCGGCGTTCGAGCGGAATCGACTTCCCGCAGCCGATCGGCTCCTGCAGCTGATCGGCGCCGAGCTGGCACGGCTACTGCTCGTCGCCCTGGCCGGCGACCACCGCATGGGTTCGCGGCCGCTGGCCGCCTAGCGGTCGCGGCGGACTTTCGCCTGACGCCTCGGCGGCACGTTTTCTCCGAAGACGCGGACGAAGATGAAGATGGCGCAGGCGCCGAGGGCCGCGAAGATGAACGCCGTCCCGCTCGAGACGCCGACGGCGAGCGACCCGAAGTAGATGAAAGCGCCGAGGCCGACCGCCCACAGGAACGAGATGAAGCCGTGGTCGAACGAGGGCGGGCGCGGCAGGTGCGGCATCTGCAAGACTCTAGTCGAGGGGAGAGGGGAGATTTCCACAAGCTGCAAGGTCTGCTGTGGAAATGTGGATAATTGAATTCTTGCAAATTGCGCGGTTTTCGTATGTCGGACCTCTTGCGAGAGGCCATGTCCTCTCCTAGATTTCCGTTTGCGCCGAGCACGGAGCGCAAGTAGGTCGAAGCCGGAACCGGAGGCAGTAGGCGGAAGCCGAAGGTCAGCGGATCCGGGGGACGAAAGCGAAATCGGCTCGGCGAACGAAACGGCCACCTTCGGGTG
>JBKOUJ010000059.1:0-6766 GCA_046723355.1 Actinomycetota bacterium
AACCCCTACGCCCACGAGGTTCCCTAATATCGTATCGAAAAACAACCCGATGGCGACGGTTTAACCCCCGAACCAACCGATACCGTGGCGCGCCCGTTTTACGCGGGCCGCGCCAGTGATCCGACCGGGTTAGGGGACTGCAAGTGAAGACATCAGCTTTGGAGAAACGTCGGGAGCTCTTTTTCACCATCGCTCTCGCCGGGGCTCTCGGGATCGCCGTTCTCGCGCTCGCCTCGGCCGCGCACGGGAGCGGAAAGGCCCGTGGTCTCTACCCGCGCACGATCAAGCTCACGGATGACAAGGTCGCCCACTGGGCGGGCGTGATGCGGCGGGCGGTCGTACGCACGAAGCCGGGCCTCGCCTCGCGCATCGTCACGACCCTGCCGACAGGTACCACAGACAACACGCAGAACATCGTCCTCGTCCTTTCCCGGGTCGATATCAGCCCGCGACAGAGCTGGTACCGGGTGCGGCTCCCGATCCTGCCGAACAACAAGATCGGATTCGTCCAGGCGCGCGACCTGAGCTCGCTTTACAAGATCAACACGCACCTCTATATCTACAGGAACAGCTACACGGCGGTCCTGAAGCGGAACGGGAAGACCGTCTTCAAGACGCGGGTCGGCATCGGCAAGAGCTACTGGCCGACGCCGCGCGGGGAGTTCTACATCCGCGACAAGCTCACGAACTTCGGCAGCCCGTTCTACGGTCCGGTCGCATTCGGAACGAGCGCCCGCTCGCCCACGCTGACCGACTGGCCCGGTGGGGGCTACGTGGGCGTCCACGGGACGAACCAGCCTCAGCTGATCCCAGGGCAGATCTCGCACGGTTGCATCCGCATGAAGAACGCGGCGATACTCGCCCTCGCGCGGCTGATGAAGGTCGGCAGCCCGCTGACGATTCGCTGAACCTGAGCTCGAACGACGGGGCGGGCACGGCCCGCCCCGTCGTCACTTCTTTCCGAAGCGCGTGAACGCGATCGCGTGAGCTGCAGCAAGCTGCGCGCCGGCGCGGCTGACGCTCGTCGGCACCGAGGGGGCCGGCTGAGCCCGCTCGAGGCTCATCGCGAGGAAGCTGCGCGGAACGCGTGAAGTCTGAACGAGGCGGTAGCCAGGGTCGTGGAAGGGGATCGTCTGCCGGAGCGGGCGCCAGTCACCGCCGTCGGCGTGCGCCAGCCGGACGTTCGAGAATCGGTAGTGGAAGGTGTTGCAGGCGCGAACTCCGCCGTTCCAGCTCTCGGCCGCGGCTTGCGCATACCAGCTGCCATGACTGCCGGGCAGGTGGATGGCTGGGCTGACGGCCTTGCCGTCGAGCCAGACCCGCCACCAGCCCTTCCGGCTGGCGGTCTCGAGCACTTTGAAGACATGTTTCTCGCCGGGCTTGACCGCGGAATCGAGCTCGACGTACTTCGGCTCGGAGCCAGCGACCGTGACCTCGTAGTAGATGCGGCTCAACTTGTCGTTCGGGAAGGCGCTGAAGCCGACCTGGATCCACTCGGCCGTGCCGCCGGGTCCCTCTTCGGTGCCGCCGAGGCCGAGCCAGGCTCCGACGTGGCCCGCGGAGACGTTCGGCGTTTTCAGCGGATCGACAACCGCGCCGATTCCGTGCGTCCTCGTGGTGCTCTGCACGCCGGCGTACGAATATGCGGCCGCGCCACATGCGTTCGACTTCGAGCTACGGCCGTCGGCCACAGAGGTCGCGACGAGCATCAGCGGCAGGGTCATCAGAATCGTGAGCGTGCGTCGAGCCAAGAAGACCTCCGGGCGAAGAGGGCGTGCCGTTCAATCCGGAGATCGGCCGGGCCATGCGGTACCCCCCATCCCTCGACTCAGGGACAGGATGTCTAGATGAAGAAGACGTCAACGCCGACGAAGCCGCCCGCCAGGAACGGCACGCCTGCGTGGGCGAGGACGACGAGCAGGACGGCGACCGCTCTGAGACCCTGGATGTCGTCTCGATGAGCCACGTGCCCCTCCTCGAGCGACCGTATGACGCCGTCGTTAGCGAATCCTCAGCGCGAAGTTCGGGGATCTGCGAGCGTGCTGTTCGGGAAATCCGGGACGCGCGAACTACAAGGAGAGCTCCATGAAGGCCGTTCCGGGGACGGGGTTGTGCCGATACGGCTCGGTCTCCCGAAAGCCGAGCGAGCGATAGAGCGCCTGAGCGGCGGCCATCGTCGGCAACGTGTCGAGGAGCATGCGCTTGTAACCAGCGGCCCTGGCCTCGTCGATCACGGCCTCGGCGAGCCGGCGGCCGAGGCCGCGGCCTCTTGCAGTCGGGCGCACGTAAAGACGCTTCATCTCGCAGGTGCGCTCGTCGATCCGACGGAGTGCGACGCATCCCTCACCGGCGAGGAGCACCAGCTCGTAAAAGCCGAGCGGGTCGGAGACCTCGGAGTCGAAGTCCTGAAAGGACAGGTCGACGCCGATCGCATCCGCATATTCGTGCAGCAGGCGCCGCACGACGTCGGCGTCGCCCGGGAGGGCTCGGCGGATCGCGTCGCTCAGGCGCCACCCTCCTCGTCCTCGGGCACGCCGCGGTTGATCCGCTCGATCCACTCCGCGAAGAGCGGGTCGACGACAGCGTGCTTTCCGTCGACGGTCTCGATCTCGGCCCTGGCGCTGAGCCTGGGGAGCGCCTTGCGGACCATGTCCTTGGTCAGGTCGAGCCGCTGCCGGACGTCGGCCTTGTACGGCGAACCGCCGCCGGCGATGACCGCGCGCAGCGTCTTTTGTTGCGAGCTGTCGAAGCCGCGCCACTGCGCGTCGAACTCGGGCGTCAGCTCAGCGAGCGCGGCAGCGTGGGCCGCGCGCCAGTCGTCCAGGGTCGCCGTCTCCCCCTTCGCGACCTCGGCCCACAGCCGGTGCGCGAGCAGCATCGACCGCTGCGGATGGCCCTTCGCCGCCTCGAGCAACGGGTTCAGCGCCTCGCCGACGCTTCGGCCGGTATCGGTGAACCTCTGCGCGACGTAGGCGGCGATGTCCTCGTCGGCGAGGCGCTGCAGGCGCATCGGCACCGCGGATCCGTACAGCGGGCGGTCCTTGTTCTCGAACAGCTGCTTCATCAACCCGGGCTCTGAGCCCGCGAAGACGTAGGAGGCGACCTCGCCCTGGTACTGGATGTGACTGCGGATCAGGCCGTCGAGCCCGTCGACCTTGTCGACGTCCTGGAACTCGTCGAGAGCGACGAAGGCGCGGTAGCCGCCGCTCTCCTCGAGCCGAAGCGGCAGGTCGAGCAGCGCGTGCAGCGCCGGCAGCGGGTCGAACCTGGCATCGACCTGGAGCTTCGCGCTGATCCCGTAGGCGCCGAGCGACAGGCCGATGCCTGTCCTCTGAAGGAACTCCTCCACCTTCGACCGGACCGCCCCCTTCAGGTGCTTCGAGTAGGCACGCTCGAAGCGGACGGTCACGTCCGCGATCGAGGAGACGCGGTAGAGGTCGACGAGGACGGGGATCAGGCCTTCCCGTTCCTCGCCGTCGCGAAGGGCCCGCTTCAGGAGGCTCGTCTTGCCGTACTTGCGCGGCGCGAAGAGCCGGACATAATGGCCGCCGACGACGTTGCGAAGCAGCTCCTCCGTCTCCGCGTCACGGTCGATCACGTCCTCGGGCGAGAGCGGGTGCGAATAGATGAAGGGATTGACATCGGTGATCACAGGGCGTCTTAGAGACTACCGGAAAGGCGTCCACCAGACTACTAAATGGTCGGCCCAAAGACGGCTCGCACGACCGGGCGTAGTCTCTCCGCGTGGCGTCGCTCCGGCAGAAGCACCTCGTCCTGATCCTCGCCCGAGAGTTCGCATCGAACCTCGCAACGCCGACCTTGATCGTCGACGAGCGCGGCCGGCTCGTGTTCTACAACGAGGCTGCCGAGGAGATCCTCGAGCGCCCGTTCTCCGAGGCCGGCGAGGTGCCTCTCGAGGAGTGGCTCGAACCGTTCTCGCCGCGCACGCTCGAGTCGGAGCCGCTGCCGTTTGAGCGCCTGCCTGCCGGGATCGCCCTCTACGAGCGACGCGCGGCGCACGAGCGGTTCACGATCACGAGCGTCGACGGCGTCGTACGCAACGTCGCCGTCACCGCGTTCCCGCTCTTCGCGCACACTGATGAGCTCGTCGGGGTCATGACCATCTGGTGGCGCGAGTAATGGGCGGCCCATGCGCCTGAAAATCTGGGGCTGCCGCGGGTCGGTGCCGACGCCGGGAGGGCAAACGGTGCGTTACGGTGGCAACACCTCATGCGTCGAGGTGTCGCTCGATCGGACGACGCTCGTCCTCGACGCCGGCACCGGGATCAGAGGGCTCGGCGCAGAGCTGCTGTCGCGCGGCGAGCGGAGCGCCCATCTTCTGCTCACCCACCTTCATCTGGACCATCTCGAAGGCCTTCGCTTCTTCGCGCCGCTCTGGGTCGAAGGGACGACCGTCGACATCTGGGGGCCGCCGTCGCCGCTCCTGAGCCTGCGCGAGCGGATCGCACGCTCGTTCTCGCCGCCGCTCTTTCCCATCGACATGCGCGACATTCCGGCGCAGGTGTCCTTCCACGACGTGCCGCGCGACCGGTGGGCGATCGGGGAGGCGACACTGACGTCCGACCTGGTCGTCCATCCCGGGCCGACCGTGGGCTTCCGGATCGAGACGCAGGACGCGAGCTTTGCGTACCTGCCCGACCACGAGCCCGCTCTGGCCGGGTGGGCCGGCAGGTCGCGCGACTGGATCTCCGGCGCCGCGATCGCGGAAGACGCGGACCTCCTTCTCCACGACGCGCAATACTTCGAGGAGGAGTACGCGGATCGGATCGGCTGGGGGCATTCGAGCGTCGCGGACGCCGTGGGTTACGCGGAGGCGGTCGGTGCCAGGCAGCTCGTGCTCTTCCACCACGAGCCGGCGCACAGCGACGAGTCGCTCGAGCGCCTCGAGACCGAAGCACGCTCGCTAGCGGCCGGCAACGGGCACACGCCCGCGCTGGCCCGTGAAGGCATGGTCCTCGAGTTGACCAACGGGCTAGTCTCGCGTCGTGAGCAGTGAATCGCCAAGCTTCGAGACCGACATCAAGCCGCTCTTCCGCGAAGGCGACCGCCGCTCGATGGAGTTCGCGTTCGACCTCTGGTCGCACGACGACGTTGCGCAAAGCGCCGACGCGATTCTCGGGCGGCTCCGCAACGGCAGCATGCCCTGCGACGGCGCCTGGCCGGACGAGCAGGTCGAGCTCTTCCAGCGCTGGATCGACGCCGGCAAGCAGCCGTAGTTCACATCGAGGCTGACCGAGAAGCGACCCGGCGTAGGATCGGGCGCGTGCCTGGCTGACGCTGACACGTCCTCGAGTCGAAGAGTGCGCCGGCCCCAACGGGCTGGCCGACGCCGGCGCTTACGCCCGAACGTGTCGGGGGCGGTGCGCGAGCACCGCCTGGCATCGGCTTGCGTCGGAGGCCGGCGCATCGCCGGCCTCCGACGCTAAGCAGGCACCGGCGCGGTGACGAGTTCCGCGTCGCGCGCTGCGAGCGCCGTGTAGCGGCCGCCCGCCAGGACGAGATCCTCGTGGCGGCCCTGCTCGACGATCCGGCCTTGGTCGAGCACGACGATCTGGTCGGCGTCGCGCACGGTCGAGAGCCGGTGTGCGATCGCGATCGTCGTCCGGCCCTCGGACAGGCGGTCGAGCGCCTCCTGGACGAGCCGCTCGGTCTGGGTGTCGAGTGAGCTCGTCGCCTCGTCGAGGACGAGGATCGGCGGGTTCCGCAGGATCGTCCGCGCGATCGCGATCCGCTGCTTCTCACCGCCCGAGAACCGGTAGCCGCGCTCGCCGACGACCGTGTCGTAGCCGTCGGGCAGCGCCGCGATCACGTGGTGAATGCGTGCCGCCTCGGCGGCCGCCTCGATCTCCTCGTCGGTCGCGTCCGGCTTCGCGAAGCGGAGGTTCTCGCGCACCGTCGCGTGGAAGAGGTAGGTCTCCTGCGAGACCACGCCGACGAGATCCGACAGGGCCTGGAAGCTCAGGTCGCGGATGTCGACGCCGCCGATCGTGATCCCGCCGCGCGTGACGTCGTAGAGCCGCGCCGTCAGGTAGCCGAGGGTCGTCTTGCCGGAGCCGGTCTCGCCGACGAGTGCCGTGGTCGTGCCCGCCGGGACGGTGAAGGAGACGTCTTGGAGCGTCCAGTCGTCACCGTAACGGAACCAGACGTGATCGAAGACGACGTCTCCCGCCTCTGCGACGGTGATCGCTTCCGGCTTCTCCTCGATCTCAACGGGCTGGTCGAGGTACTCGAAGATCCGGTCGAAGAGGGCGAGCGAGGTCTGCACATCCAACCCGACGCCGAGGAGCGAGCCGATTGGGAAGAACAGCCGCGTCTGAAGCGTGGTGAAGGCGACCAGCACCGGGATCGAGATCGCTGTCGACCCGTGCGCGAGGGCGAGGCCGCCGAACCAGTAGACCGCCGCCGGCATGATCGCGAAGCTCGTCTGGATCGAGGCCATCACCCAGCGCCCCGCCATCCGCTGGCGAACCTCGAGGTCGGCGAGCCGTCGCGAGTCGGCCTCGAAGCGGTCGGCGAGCTCGTCGCCGCGCCCCATCGTCTTGCCGAGGAGAATCCCGGACACGGAGAGCGACTCCTGGACGAGGCTCGAGATGTCGGCCATCGTCTCCTGCGTCGTCTTCGCGATCCGGCGGCGCTCGTTTCCGACCCGGCGCGTCAGCCAGGCGAAGAGCGGGATCAGCGCGAACGCGAACAGCGCCAGCTCCCAGCTCAGCACGAGCATGCCGATCATCGTCGCCACGACCGT
>JBKOUJ010000084.1:0-11439 GCA_046723355.1 Actinomycetota bacterium
GACGGCCCGGAACATGTCGACGTTCAGGCGGTCGATCTGGGCGACGCCGACGCATAGCTGGCTGCTCGCCGACGGAGATACGACGACTTCGCTGGCGGCCGGCCACTTCGTCCCGTCGGCGCGGGCACACCCTCTCCGCGACGGCGAGACTTATCGCCTCGGCGTCCTGCATGGCCTCGTGTTTGGCGACGGCAGCTGGAACAAGCAGGAGATCCGCTCTGGCCAGCATCTTCACTACGTCCAGCTCTACGGCGAGAAGGTTGCGAGGTTCAGGGGCTTCTTCGACCAGGTCAATTTCTCGCCGTGCCTCGACGTCCACCCGGGGTACGTGGGGACGGGTGTCGTCCGCGCGCCGGTGAACTTGAAGCGTTCGCTGCCGGAAACAGGCGACGCGGAGTACATCGCCGGTTTCGTCGACGGCTGGCTTGCCGCGGACGGCGATGCGGTGAAGGCCGGCTCGTGGCGGCTGCGCTCAAGCCACCACGAGGCTCTCGAGTGGCTTGAAGGAGCAGCGCCGTACGCCGGCTACATCACGGTTGGGTCAGGCGAGGAGTCGAGCATCGCCACGAACTTCGGCGTCCGTAGACGATCGATCCGCTGGCTCTACCTCGCCACCCGCGAGACCTACTGGCGCGTGACGAACGTGGAGAAGCCGGAAGTCGACGAGGCCGAACCCTTCTGTGCGGTCGTTCCGGAGAAACATGTCTTCACGCTCGCCGGCGGCATCCTGACGTCGAACTGCGGGGCGTGCGAACCCGAGTGCCCAGTCGAGGCGATCTTCCCCGAGGACGCGCTGCCCGATAAGTGGAACGACTTCGTGAAGATCAACTACGCGTACGGCGACGGTGCCGACGTGATCAACAACCTCGTCAACGAGTACGCGACCGCTCACAACGTGCAAAACCCGCCGCTCGAGTAGCGCGTTACATCTTCTCGCGGACGGGCAGGACCCCGCGCGTAGTTCCTTAGAAAGGGGTTTTCGATGCCACAGCAAGCATGGAGCGCGAAGCGCGAACGGCAGTACGAGCACATCAAGGAGAGCGAGAAGAAGCAGGGGCGCTCGACGCGGCGCGCAAAGCAGATCGCCGCGGCGACCGTGAACAAGGAGCGCGCCCGCAAGGGCGAGTCCAGGTCTGCCTCGCCCAGCTCGACGCGCGACATCTCGTCGGGCCGGCGAGGCGGGCTTCGCTCAGGCGGCGGCCCCAGAGGCCGCACGAAGGAGCAGCTCTACAACGAGGCGAAGCGCCGCGGGATCAAGGGGCGCTCGAAGATGAACAAGGCGCAGCTGCAGCGCGCCGTGGCCGGCAAGAGCTCTCGGTAGCCCTAGCTCGGATAGGTATCGTGGCCGCCTTGTGAGACCGCTCACCCTCGACCACGTCGCCCTTTGGGTCGCCGACCGCGAGCCCATTGCGGACTTCGTGACCGCGCACGTCGGCATGCACGTGATCGAGCAGACCGATCGGTTCACGCTCGTCGGCTCGGACGCACGGCGCGGCAAGCTGACGCTCTTCGACGCCGAAGGGCCGCGCGAGCGTGGTGCCCTGAAGCACGTCGCGCTCCGTGTCTCCGACCTGCGCGCGGCGATCGCGGAGCTGCCGGAGAACCTGCCGGTCGACCAGCCGCGGGACGGCGAGGCCTACTTCGACGTCGCGGAGGGGCTGCGGCTCGGCCTCGTCGAAGCGCGGACCGAGGTCGATTACGACCTTGATCACGCAGCCCTGTTCTCGCGCGATCCGACCGCGACCGCTCGGGTCTACGAGCGGCTCGGCTTCCGCTACGCGCCGCCCGGCGCGTCCGAGCAACCACGGGTCGAGGTCGGCGCTGCCTTCGTCGAGCTGCACGAGGGCGATCCGGGCAACCCCGAGCGACCGCTGCTGAACCACCTCGCCGTTCTCGTCGACTCGGCCGATGAGCACATCGCCGAGGCCGAGGAGCTCGGCGTCGAGATCGACGACGTCGTCGACGCGCCGAACACGTACGCCGTCTTCCTTTGGGGCCCCGAGCGCGTCCGGAGCGAGTACGTCGAGCACAAGGCCAGCTTCTCTCTTACTTAGTTGATCGTCGCGGGCGCCGGCATGGCCGGGCTTTGCGCCGCAGCACGGGCGCGCGAGCTCGGCATCGCGCCGATGGTGTTCGAAAAAGGCGACCGGCCGGGCGGCTCGATGTTGCTCTCGAGCGGGGTCGTCTGGCGATATCGCACATTCGAGGACTTCCGCCGCGAGTGTCCGGACGGCGATCCGCGTCTGCAGCGTGTGATCTTCGAGCGCCTCGACGACGCGCTGGACTGGCTCGAGTCGCTGGGGGCTCGGGTCGTGCGGCAGGAGACCGGCAACTCCCGCACGGTCGGGCGGCGCTTCGACCCCCGCGGCCTAACCGATGCGCTGGTACGCGCCGCTGGCGCCGTCCAGACCGGACACTCCCTGGGGACATGCCTCCAGCCGAGTCCCGAACAGCCGCTCTTGCTCGCGACTGGTGGCTTTCCGGTGCGGCTCGCCCACGACCGAGGGCTAGCCCTGCGCTCGAACCCGTGGAGCGACGGTGAGGGTCTGGACCTCGCCGTCGCGGCCGGCGCCGCGACTACGGCCGGCATGGACGAGTTCTACGGCCGGGCGATGCCTGCGCCTCCGGCGCGCTGGGGCGACGGGGAGCTCGTTGACCACGCGCAGCTCTACGGCCGCTTCGCAACCGTCCTCGACGAGCAGGGCGGTCGAATCCCCCACCGTCCGGACGACTGGTCGGAGAACGGCCTCGTCCAAGAGGTCGCGCGCCGCGGCGGCCGCGCCTGGTATGTCGTCGACCGCAACGATCTCGACCGCGAGACGCCGTACGGGACGGTCGCGGAGGCGATCGACCGCGTTCGCGCGGCCGGCGGGACCGTCGAGCATCGGGGCGACAAGGTTGCCGTCCATGTGATCGCCGCCGTCACGCACACGATCGGCGGCCTCGCGATCGACGAACGGGGGCGGGTCGTCGACCGAGACGGCGCCCCAATCCCCGGTCTCTACGCCGCCGGCGTCGACGCGGGCGGTTGGTCGACGGGGGGCTACGCGAGCGGTCTCGCGGCCGCGCTGGTGCTCGGCCTGGTAGCCGCGGAAGACGCTGCTAGCTGACCGGCTGCAGGTAGGCGCAGCGCCGCGAATCGCCGGGCAGCGGCGAGGGCGCGATCTTCGAAACGCGCATCCGGCCGTCCTCCTCCTCTACCACGTCGCCGATCGACGGAGGCTCGCCGTCGCGCTCACGAAGCTCGTATCCGGTCGGCTTCGACACGAAGAGGAGGTAGCTCATGCGGGCGCGATATTAGTGCCCCATCCAGCAATACATGCCGGCTTCTGGCCCGCGAGCACGCGGCGCCAGAGCCCACCCTCGCTCTTGCCAAGGCTGCCAGCCTTGGCCGCGAGCGAGTGCGGCCTCTGGCTTGGTGCTCGCGACCCAGAAGCTCGGCGGCATTACTGGAAGGGGCACTATCCGTCGCTCTCCGCTGCGTACCGCGGCAGAACCACACGTACGGCGGTGCCGCCGTTCGCGCCTGCGCCTACGCTCATGTGCCCGTTCAGTGTCCGCGCCCGCTCCTCGATTGCCTCGAAGCTGCGCCGCCGGCGTTCACCGGCGCCGTCGTCGGAGATCTCCGTCGCGATCTCGCCGTCGAGCTGCTCGACGCGGATCGTGATCCTCGTCGGCGGCCCACGGCGGATCGCCTGGCTGACCGCCTCCCGGATGATCTGGTAGAGCCCGACCTGCGCCTTTTCGGCGAGGTCGCCTGCCGCGTCGAGATCGAGATCGATCTGCACCTGGCTCGAGAGCCCGACCTGCTCGGCGAAGGCATCCACCGCCGCAGCGAAGCCCCGGTCGCGCAGGACCACGGGCTCGATGTTGAACGAGAGGTCGCGTAGCGAACGGATCGTCTCGCGGTGACGCTCGAGCGCCGAGGCGAGCACGCGGCGGGCGTCATCGAGCCGGTTCGCCTCGATCGAACCGATCGCGGCATCGAGCATCAGGCCGATCCCCGACATCGACTGCACGGGCCCGTCGTGCAGGAAGAGCGCAAGCCTCCGCCTTTCGTCCTGTTCGGCCGTCACGAGCTGGTCGGACAGCCGCGCACGTTCCGACTCGCGCACCTTCGCCTCGGCGAGCAGCCGCGCGTTCTCCGCCGCCCGCGCGGCAAAGTCTGCGAGGACGGTCGCGCGCGCGACGTCGTCGCGATCGAACGGCCGGTTCCGCGTGAGCCGAAGCGACGCGATCTCTTCGCCGTGGACGCGCAGCGGGAAGAGCACCGACCGCTCCGCCGGGGCCGCTCGAGGCTTCTCACCCGCCGGAAGCATCTGCGCCCGGGCCCGGAAGATCCGTTCGGCCTCGCGGCGGGTCTGCTCGAGGATCTCGGACGCCTCGCGTGTCTGGGCGATCGTCCCCATCGACTCGACGAGCGAGTCCAGGAAGCTCGCCTGCGCGACGAGCTCGCCCTCGGCGGCCCGATGCCTCCGGCGCTCGGCGTAGAGCATCGACCAGGCGCCCAGGCCCGCGGCCGCAATCGCCCCGCCCAGGGCGATCCACCCGAGCCACTCACGCCCGGTCGCGAAAGCGAATGCCGCCACGGCGACACCGGCGACGACGGCAACTACCGCCGCGGCGAAACTAGTCGATGATCGCGTCGCGAAGCGCAATCGCAACGGCGTGCGTCCGCGTGTCCGCCTCGAGCTTCGTGAGGATGTGCCGAACGTGGCTCTTCACGGTCTCCTGGCTGATGAAGAGCCGCTGGGCAACGTCTGCGTTGGACATCCCGTCGGCGAGGAGTTGCAGGATCTCGCGCTCGCGGCCGGTCAGCATCTCGTCGCGCGTGTCGCCGAGGAACGCGGGCATCAACGCAGGGTCGACGAACCCCTCGCCCGCGACGACCTTGTCGATCGCCGTCAGCAGCGTCTCGTGAGGTGCCTCGTTGTGGATGTAGCCCTTGGCTCCGGACTCGAGGCCCCGTCCGAGCAGGCTGCGCTCGCTGTACGCCGTGAAGATGAGGACCGCCGTCTCCGGAACCGTTTCAGCGAGGATCTTGGTTGCCTCCAACCCGTCCATGCCGGGCATGCGGACGTCCATGATCACGACCTCGGGCTTTCGCCTCTCGGCGAGCGCGACAGCCGTGGCGCCGTCCGATGCCTCGCCGACCACGCGAATGTGCGGCGCGCGCGAGAGCGAAAGCCTGAGCCCCTCGCGAACGACCTCGTGGTCGTCCACGATCAGAACGGTGATCTCCTTGCGCCCCTGCCCATTTTCAGCCACGGCCTGCCGGATTGTATGCGGGAAATCGGACTGTGTTCAGACGGCCAGGGCCAGCTGCTCCGCGATCACCGGCGGCTCGGGCTCCAGCCGGACGTGCCGACGGTCGCGGATGCCGTGCTCTTTAGCGAGTTCCGCCACTGGTCGCGCACCGGCTCGTCTGCTCCTTGCCGAGGTACGCCCGTCTCGCGTAAAGCCGCTCGTAGCGCTCGACCTCGTTGGGGGAAGTCCTCCGCGAGGGCAGTGAGGAAGTGCTCGCGCGTGCCCGGCCGCAGGAACAGGAGGTTTGCCCAGATCCCGCAGGCGCCGGCCTCGCGCGCGGCGCTACGACCGCGGCGAGCTGCTCGGGCCGGTCGGAGATTCCGGGCAGGAGCGGAGTCCGCCCTGCCGGCTCCTCGGCCGAAGGCCGTGCGTGGCTAGCGGTTGACCGTGGTTGGTAGTGCGTGTCACGATCGGGCCTCGCCCGCGGCAAGCGAGATCCCTCTTGGGGGGAGAAGGAGGTACCGGCATGAGGAGGTTGACCACCCTCGCCGGGTTCTGCGGCGTCCTGGTCGCGCTCGTGCTGCCCGCCGGAGGCGGAGCGACGGTTCCGGGGCCGAACGGGCTGATCGTCTTCCGCGCCGACGAGGCAAACGGCGGCCAGACCTACACAATCCGGCCGGACGGGACGGGCCAGCAGCAGCTCACCAACCTGCCCGGCTTTACGTACCTGCCTCACTGGTCCCCTGAGAGCAACCGGATCGTGTTCGAGTATGACCCGCCGACCGCCTGCGCCAACATCGCGACGATGAATCGCAACGGCGGGGGCATCCGGATGCTGCCGCTTGCGAACGGGGACGTCTGTGAAGGCTCACCGACCTTCAGCGCCGACGGCCACCGGATCTACTACGAGGGCTTCGACGGCGTCAGCCGCGACGCGATCTTCAGCATGGCTCTGAACGGCAAGGACCGTCGCTTCGTAAGCGACTGCCAAGGAACCGGTGTCACGGATCCCGAGGTCTCGCCCGATGGAACCATGCTCTCGTTTACGTGCTACTCCGACGATGGTTCGGCGCTGTTCGACGCAAACACCGACGGCAGCGATTTGCGGCAGCTCACGCCCTACTCGACGCTCGTCGGGAACAAGTCGGATTGGTCGCCGGACAGCCAACGGATCATGTTCATCAGCGCAAACGAGGACATCGGTCAGATCAACACCTTCACGATCCGGCGCGACGGGACTGACCTATTCGCGGTGACGAACTATCCGCCGGGCGGCACCCGCGCTCTCGGGAACTCCTACTCGCCGGACGGAAACTGGATCCTCCTGCGGATCGAGGAAGGCGACCTCTACTCGCTCGAGAAGATCCATCCGGACGGGACCGACCTGACGCAAATCACACCGTTCTCGAGCTTCAGGCCCCGGAACATGGCCTGGGGGTCGGCACTAGCACACACGCCGACAAGCGGCGACTGAGCCGATGACGCGAGAGCCCCGTCCGCCGGGCGGGGCTCTCGGCAACTCGAGCCGAGGGGAGCTGCCGTCGCCTGCGCCAGCGTTCGCGAATGTCACCCGAGCGTATGCAGGGCGCGCTGAGTACGGATGCTTGTAATCCGTTAGGGCGGACTGGACCAGGACCTGGAGCCGTTCGCGCGCTTGAACGAGTACCGCCCTTCGCCTTGCCGATCTCAGGTGTCGCGTTTGCGGCGCCGGAGCATCCAGCCGCCGGAAGGCATCTCCCTCAGGTCGAAGCCCTCGAGCGCGCGCATGACCTTGCTCTCGACGAAGGCGTTGATCTTTCGCTCGAGCTCGTCCTCGTGCTTTACGGGCTGCGTTCGCGGCGCGGGAAACTTCGAGGCCAGACCGGGCGCGTTCAACTGGTACAGCCGTTCGGGCCGATCGATGTCCTTGAGCGCGTGTTCGCCCAGATCGACGAGCACCGCGCCGTCCGGCAGTTCATGCGGGAGCAAGACGCGTGTCGTTTCCGAGACGAGAATCTGGCCGCCGTGCGCGGCATTCGCGATGCGGGCGCCACGGACGACGTCGAGGCCGAGGTATCCCTCGTCACCCATGGACGGCTCGCCGGTATGCAGGCCCATCCGCACCTTGACTTCCGCCTCGCCCGGCCAGCTCTCGGCAGCCAGTCGCCGCTGCGCGGCCAGCGAGCCGGCGACCGCGTCACGTGCTCTCGGGAAGCCGAAGAAGAACGAGTCGCCCTGAGCATCGATCTCGCTACCGCCGGACTTCGCCGCTGCGTCCCTCATGACTCGTCGGTGCTGGGACACGAGCCGGCCGTAGTCGTCGCCGAGTTGTTGCAGGAGCCTTGTTGAGCCTTCGATGTCGGTGAAGAGAAAGGTGACTGTGCCGCTCGGGAGCCCCATCGGTCCGCATCGTGGCACGCGCCGAGTTCGTCCGCCAAACTCGACCAAACGCTATTTCGGAGCTGGCGCAGGTGTAGGCAGCCTGCCAGTAGTCAGGTACTACCGCTACTCCGTAGCAGCGGCACGAACGACGTCTACTTCGCCCGGCTCCACTAGGCGCCACTACACGGCGAGCGCCAACTGCTCCGCAATCACCGGCGGCTCGGGTTCGAGCCGGATGACGCGGCGGTCGCGGATGCCGTACTCGTTCGCCAGCGCGGCGACCTGCTCGCGCACCGGCCTCGTATGTTCCTGGCCCATGTAGGCCCGGCGTGCGTAGAGGCGCTCGTACCGATCCACCTCCTCGGGGAAGTCGCGGGCGAGCGCTTCGAGGAAGTGCTCGCGCGTTCCCGGCCGAAGGAAGAGGAGGTTCGCCCACACGCCGCACGCGCCCGCCTCGCGGGCGGCTCGGACAACCTCGGCCAGCTTGGATGGTCTATCGGTGATCCCGGGCAGGATCGGCGCCATACCGACCGAGGCCTTCACGCCGGCGTCGACCAGCGTCTTGAGCGCCCGTAGCCGCTGGCGCGGGTGGGCCGTAGAGGGCTCGGTCTTGCGCCAGACGTCGTCGTCGAGCGTCGGCAGCGAGAACGTCACCGAGACGCTCGCGCGGCGCGATGCGTCCACCAGCACGTCGACATCCCGCACGATCATCGGGCCGCGGGTGATGATGCTGAACGGGTTATGGGCGTCGGCGAGCGCCTCGAGACACCCTCGCGTGAGCCGGTAGCGGCCCTCGGCCGGCTGGTAGGGGTCGGTGGCGGCCCCAATCGCAACGGTCTCGTGATCCCACGACTCCCGCGCAAGCTCGCGGCGGAGCACCTCGACGACGTTGACCTTGACGCGGATCGATTGTCCGTAGCGGTCGTCGAAGGGCCGGTCGGCCCGCCGCTCGAACGCCCGGACGTAGCAGAACGTGCAGCGGTGGACGCAGCCCATGTAGGGGTTCAGCGACCAGTCGAACATCATCCCCCTGACGCGGTTTAGGGCGCTCTTGCAGGGCTCCTCGCGGTAGTCGGCTCGCACATGACGATTATACGAACGTGCGTTCGTCTGTGCGACACCGGCTTTGCCGATCGAGCGTGAGCTGGTGTCGGCGGAAGCCGCCGCTACACTCAGACGAGACCTTGGACGACGATCCTCTAAGTCCCACGCCGGCAAAGGCCGGGACGTGACCCTTTCCCTCGAACTCCTCGGCGTCGCGGCGCTGATCCTGCTGAACGCGTTCTTCGTCGCGGCCGAGTACGCGCTCGTCACCGCTCGGCGGACGAAGATCCAGGAGCTCGCCGACGAGGGCAGCCGGCGAGCGAGGGCCGTCCAGCGCATCGTTTCCGATCCGCCGCACTTCATCGCGGCGATGCAGCTTGGCGTCACCCTGGCAAGCCTGGGTATCGGTGCGCTCGGCGAGCAGGCTCTCGCGCACGCTCTCGACCCGTACCTGGCGACTGTCCTTGCCGTCGCGATCGGGTTCCTGATCATCACGTACCTCCATGTCGTGATCGGCGAGCTCGTTCCGAAGGGTGCGGCTTTGCGGTACTCCGAGCGCATCGCCCTCGGTGTCTCGACGCCGGTTCGCGCGTTTTTCTTCGCCTTCCACCCGCTGATCTGGTTCCTCGAATGGTCGAGCGAGGTGACGATGCGAGCCCTCGGCTTCGAGCCGCCCCGAGGAGACGAAGGCGAAGCGTTGTCGGAGGCCGAGCTGCGGATGCTCCTCGGCCGAGCGACCGAGCACGGCGAGATCGAGCGCGAGGAGCAGGAGATGCTCTACAAGGTCTTCGACTTCGCGGACAAGGAGGTCGCCGACGTGATGGTTCCCCGCCCCGAAGTCGTTGCGCTGTCGATCGACATGCCGCCGGAGCAGGCGCTGCAGGCGGTGATCGAGTCCCCGTACACGCGCTACCCGGTCTACCGCGAGACGCTCGACGACATCGTCGGCGTCCTGCACGTGCGCGACCTCTTCTCGGCACTGAACGAGCAGGGGTTCGCGAACGTGCGGATCGAGGAGCTGCTTCGCGACGCGTACATCGTCCCCGAGACAAAGGACCTGGCCGCGCTGCTCGCCGACTTCCGGCGTGAGAGCTTCCACATGGCGGTCGTCGTCGACGAGTACGGGACCATGGCGGGGATTGTGACCCTCGAGGACCTGCTCGAGGAGATCGTGGGCGAGATCGAGGACGAATTCGACCTTCCCGACGAGTCGATCGAGCAGGTCGACGAGCGAACCATCCGCATCGGCGGCACCTTCCCGATCGACGACTTCAACGAGAAGTTCCACGTCGAGCTGCCGATCGAGGACTACCACTCGGTCGCCGGATTCGTGTTCGGCCTGCTCGGGCGCGCGGCCGGTGAGGGCGACGAGGTCGACTACAACGGCTTGCACTTTCGCGTGCTCGAGGTCGAGGGCTCGCGGATCGAGCGGCTCGAGGTGCAGTTCGTCCCGCTGCCGCCACCGCGGGAGAGGGACGAGTCGCAGGAGGCGGCCGCGGCCGAGGGTTAAATCGGGGTTAAGCGGGTTTCGGTCGCCTGCCCAGGCGCGTATGCTCGAAGCGCAATCACTCTCTTGCAAGGAGCGAAATGTTGAGACTCAAGATTTCCGCCGGGCTGGCCCTGGTAGCCGTGATCGGGGCCCTCGGCGTGGCCTCGATCGCGCTCGCACACCCGCAGGCCGCCGCCTCGACGACGGTCAGGGTGTCGGCGTCGGAGTTCAAGTTCAAGCTCTCCACGAAGACGGCGAAGCACGGCCTGACCATCTTCAAGGTCACGAACAAGGGGAAGATCGCCCACGACTTCAAGATCGCGGGCAAGAAGACATCGAAGCTGAGCCCGGGCAAGTCGGCGACGCTCAAGGTCACGTTGAGCAAGGGCCTTCACAAGTACATCTGCACGATCGACAGCCATGCCAGCTTCGGCATGAAGGGGACGTTCAAGTCGACCTAAGCCAGTTCGAGGTTTGAGATGCGGCCGCCTTCGATCGTGAAGGCGGCCAGCTCTCCCGTTCCGAGCGAGAGGATCAGGTAGGGACGGCGTTCCCAGAGGCCGATGTTCTCGACGTCCGTGCGCGACGGTCGCGCCGGTGCCGAGACGTGTGAGTGGAAGACCGCGAGCTCGAAGCCGTCGTCCTCAAGGAACCAGTTCCCGGGATCGGTCTGCAGCTCGAAGCGATAGGGGCTCGCCGCGACGTTGACACCCGGGATGTAGCGCTCGGCGACGCCCTCGCGGAGCACTAGAAGCCCACAGGCTTCGTTCGGCGCTTCTGCGCGCGAATGTTCCTCTAGTGCCCGGCGCACCTCGTCCGGCACTACCACCAGAGGTCGGCCTCCATGGCTTCCTCCGGATCGGCCGCGTCCCAGAACGGCGCCGACAGGTACTTCCAGCCGCCGTCTGCGAGGATCGCGACCACCACGCCCTCGTCGAGCTCGGCCGCCAAGCGACGCGCCACGTGCACGACCGCGCCCGCCGACACGCCCGCGAGGAGGCCCTCTTGGTCGAGCAGCGCGCGGAGGCCGGCGACCGCCTCGGCGTTCGAGACGAGCAGCTTCCGGTCGAGCTTCGAGACGTCGAGGATTGGCGGCACGTAGCCGTCCTCGAGCGAGCGGAGCCCCATCACGGGGTCACCCGGCAGAGGCTCGGCGGCCGCGACCAAGACGTCGGGAAAGCTCTCACGAAGCCGCTCGCCCGCGCCCATCAGCGTGCCGCCGGTGCCGAGGCCCGCGACGAGCACGTCGACGCGGTCGAACGCCTCGGCGATCTCCCCGCCGGTCCCCTCGTAGTGGG
>JBKOUJ010000164.1:0-6878 GCA_046723355.1 Actinomycetota bacterium
CGACGAGGCTCATCCGTACCCGAGCATTCCGTTCGCGAAGGGGCGCGCCGCCGCGTTCATCGGCAACGGCTGGGAATGGCCGTACGTCTTCAACCCGAAGGGCGGCGCAGCGCCAGCGTCCTTCCAGAAGAAGATGGGCGCCTATCCGATGCCGAGCCACATCAAGGGCCGGTACCTGCCGACGTTCCTCGGCGGCTCCGACATCGGCATTCCGGTCCAGAGCAAGAACAAGTCGCTCGCGGCCGACTGGGTCAAGGCCTACACCGGCACTGCCTCGGAGACGCTCATCGCGAAGGCCGGCAACATCGCCAACTCGACGAAATTGCTGGGCGTGAATGCGAAGAATCCGGCACTGGCGCCGTTCGCCAGGGCCGCGACCTTCAGCTGGTTCGTGCCGAGCGCACCGAACTGGGTCAACGTCGAGAGCTCCAACCTCCTCAAGACGATGTGCACCTCGATCCTCACGAATCGCGCCAGCATCAAGAGTGCGACTACCAAGGCGGACTCTCAGATCAACAAGATCCTGAACGCGAAGTCGTGAACGACGTAACCGGAAGCGGGATGCTCACCCGATGAGCTCCCGCTCTCCGGCTGCCGCGGCCACAGTCGCGGCATCCTTCCCGCCGAGGCCCCGTCCACTGGGGCGGCGCCTTCGGCGTGCATTCGCTCCCTACGGGCTGCTGCTGCCGGCGTCGGCGGTGATCGCCGCCGTCCTTGCCTATCCCCTCTACTACCTCGTCCGCCTCTCCTTCCAGCACTACGGTCTGTTCCAGCTCGTCCGGCACAAGGGCGAGGCGATCGGCGCCGCCAACTACACGCAGATCTTTCACGACAGTGTCTTCTGGCACACGCTGCTGCGTACGGTCGCGGTGACGGCCGTCTGCGTGGTGCTGACCGTCGTCCTCGCGACGCTGATCGCGCTCCTGCTCGCCGAGCTCAGCTCCTGGGTACGGCTTCTGTTGACGGCCGGCCTGATCTTCGTCTGGGCGACGCCCGTCGTCGTCGCCATCTCAGTCTGGTCGTGGATGATCGACTTCGAGTTCGGGGTCGCGAACTGGACGCTGACCAAGCTAGGCGTCGGTAACTTCAACCACCACGACTGGCTCGCGAACCCCTGGAGCGGCTGGGGCGTGATCATCTCGCTGATCGTCTGGGGCGCGATCCCATTCGTCGCGATCACGCTCTACGCCGGGCTGACGCAGGTCTCGCATGAGCTCGTGGAGGCGGCCTCGATCGATGGCGCGGGCCGCTGGCGGATCTTCCGCGACATCACGCTTCCGCTCCTGAAGCCAATCTACGTGATCGTGATCAGCCTCTCGATCATCTGGGATTTCCAGGTCTTCAACCAGGTCTGGCTGATCACGAACACCACACCGTCGCCCGACTACTACGTGATGGCGGTGTACTCCTACGTCACGTCGTTCAAGATCAGCGAGTACGGCCTCGGGTCGGCGATCGCGGTCGTGATGGTCGCGATCATGGCGCTGATCAGCGTCTTCTACGTCCGCCAGATGGTCAAGCTCGGGGACGTCGAATGAGCGCGCCCCTCGCCGGCGCGCCACTCGCCGGCCTCAGACCGGTGAGGCGGCGGAGCCGCCGGAGGCGTGCCCGCCGCTGGGGCGTCGACCTGCTCGGGGTCCTCGTCTTCCTCGTGATGATCTTCCCGGTCTACTGGATGGTCGCGACCGCGTTCAAGCCGGGATCGGACATCATCGCCAACACGCCGGTCTGGTTCCCGACGCACCCGACGCTCTCGAACTTCTCAGACGCGATCGACAGGCCGTACTTCTGGACGTCCGTCAGGAACAGCCTGGTCGTCGTGGTCTCGGTCGTCGTCATCTCGCTCGTCCTGGCGTTCCTGGCGGCGCTCGCGCTCGCGAAATTCCGCTTCTACGGTCGCAAGTCGTTCATCGCCCTGATCATCGGCGTGCAAATGGTCCCGCTGAACGCTCTGATCATCCCGATCTATCTGGTTCTCTCGAAGGCGCACCAGGTCAACAAGCTCAGCGGCCTCGTCATCACGTACCTGACGTTCGTTCTGCCGTTCACCATCTGGACCCTGCGAGGGTTCCTGCTCGGGGTTCCGCGGGAGCTCGAGGAAGCGGCGCAGGTCGACGGCTCGACCCGGTTCGGAGCGTTCGTCCGCATCCTGCTGCCGTTGATCGGCCCGGGACTGGTGGCGACCTCGATCTTCGCCTTCATCCAGGCTTGGAACGAGTACCTCATGGCGTCTGTCCTGGTGCACAGCGCCCACAACCAGACCCTGACCCTGTGGCTCGCGGGCTTCATCACCGACCGCGGGACGGCCTGGGGGCCGCTGATGGCCGGCGCAACGCTGACGGCCCTTCCGGTCGTGCTCTTCTTCGTCGCGATCCAGCGCAGGATCGCGTTCGGCCTCACCGCCGGCGCCGTCAGGGGATGAACGTCGAGCGGGCCGCGGCGGCCTGCCTGTTCCCTGGCTTCGTCGGCCTGAACGCTCCCGAGTGGGTTCGCCGTTGGGTCGAGCGCGGGCTGGGCGGCGTCGTCCTCTTCGGCCAGAACATCGAGTCAGCCGTGCAGGTAGGGGATCTGACCGCGTCGCTTCGCGCCGAGCGTGACGACCTCCTCGTGGCAACGGACGAGGAAGGAGGGGACGTCACCCGCCTGGAGGCCCGGCAAGGAAGCTCCTATCCGGGCAATTGGGCGCTAGGAATCGTCGACGACGCCGCCCTGACCGAGGCGGTCGCAGCGTCGATCGCGGCGGAGCTCGCCAGCGTCGGCATCAACCTCGACTTCGCACCGGTCGCCGACGTGAACTCGAACCCCGACAACCCGGTGATCGGGATTCGTTCCTTCGGCAGTGAACCGCCCCTGGTAGCGCGTCACGTCCGAGCTTTCGTCACCGGGCTGCAAGGCGGGGGCGTCGCGGGATGCGCGAAGCATTTCCCGGGCCACGGCGACACCTCGCAGGATTCGCACCTCGAGCTTCCAGTCGTCGAGGGCAACGTCGGCGAGGCGCTGGAGCCGTTCCGGGCAGCGATCGCCGCCGGCGTGCGCTCGATCATGACCGCGCACGTCCTCGTGCCACAGCTCGCCGCCGAGCAAGCAACGCTGAGCCGCGAGATCCTGCAGACCCTGCTGCGCGACGAGCTCGGCTTCGGCGGAGTGGCGATCACCGACGCTCTCGAAATGCGCGCCGTCGCCGATACGGTCGGCGTCGAGGGAGGCGCGGTTTTCGCGCTGGCCGCGGGGGCGGACGCGCTTTGCCTCGGGGCCGACATCGACGATCCGATCGTCAGCGCAGTCCACGCCGCCGTCGTCGACGCCGTCCGTTCAGGCCGCCTTGCCGAGGAGCGCCTCGGCGAGGCGGCCGAGCGTGTGCAGGCGCTCGCCGCCTGGGCGGCCACCCCATCCGTGCCGACCCCCCGCCGCGAGCTCGGCGCCCGCGCGGCGGCGCTCGCACTCCGGAGTGACGGGGCAATAGGCCTCTCGGCGCCGCCTCTCGTCGTGGACCTGCGCCCGGTGGCGTCCTTCGCCGCGGGCGAAGCCGGCCACGGGCTCGCCGACGTCATGGACGTCGCCGAAGCGGTGGTGGTCAGGGAAGGGGACCCCCTTCCGGAGCCGAACGGGCACCCGCTCGTCGTCGTCGTTCGTGACGCTCACCGACACGAGTGGGAGCGGGGGGCGGTCGAGCGATTGCTCGGACGAGCCCCGCAAGCGGTGGTCGTCGAGACCGGGCTCCCCCTCTGGCAACCGGAGGGCGCGTCGTACATCGCGAGCTATGGCGGAGGCCGCGCGAACCTCGAGGCGGCGGCGAACGCACTGCGTCCGGCCGCGTTGTAACGTCGAGCGTTCCAGCGCGACTGCACTGCGACAACCGAGGGGTCGCAGGAGGAGTGACAATGGAGAACGAACCGAGCGGCGCCGTCTACGTGCAGACGAACGACGCCGAGACGAACGAGGTCGTCGCGTACCGCCGTGCAGCCGACGGTTCTCTTACCCAGGCAGGCACCTTCGCGACCGGAGGCCGCGGCACCGGCGAACGGCACCTACCGTCGCAGAGCTCGCTGGTCGTCGCGGGCGGGTACCTGCTCGTCGCGAACGCAGGCAGCGACGACGTCTCGCTGTTCGCGGTCGAGGACGACGGGCTGCGCCTCGCGGACACGACGCCGTCGGGCGGATCGCGGCCGACGAGCATCGCCGTCCGCGACAGCATCGTCTACGTCCTCAACAACGGCTCCGCGACCGTCGACGGCTTCCGGATTGCCGGCGGGAAGCTCGAGCCGATCGCTGACTCGAAGCGGCCGCTGAGCAGCGACGGCGCAGACGGCGCGCAGATCGCGTTCAGCCCGGACGGCGCGACGCTCGTCGTCACCGAGCGCGGCACCAATTCGCTGAGCGCGTACGCCGTCGACGAACGCGGCTACGCGGAGGGGCCCGCAACGATTCCGTCGGCCGGGCAGACGCCGTACGGCTTCGACTTCACGGCGGCCGGCGCGCTCGTCGTCACCGAGGCTTTCGGCGGCGAAGTCGGCAGGGCCGCGGCCTCGTCGTACGCGGTCGGAGGGCCCGGTGAGGTGAAGCACGTCAGCGGCTCCGTAGCGAACACCCGAAGCGAGGTCTGCTGGGCCGCGATCACGAACGACGGCCGGTTCGTCTACGTCACCAACTTCGGCGACGGGACGATCTCCAGCTACCGGATCGAAGAGGACGGCAGCATCGAGCTCGCCGAGGCGGTTGCAGCGGCGACGCGGCTCGGAGAGCCCGGCGTTCGTGACGAGGCGCTCAGCGCCGACGGGCGCTTCCTGTACGCGCTCGACGCCGACGCGCAGAAGGTCCACGGCTGGACGGTCGGCGCGGACGGCCGGCTCGCCGAGATCGGCGCCGTCGACGGGCTACCGGAGACAGTTGCCGGACTCGCCGCGACCTGAGAAAGTCGCACCGTGCCTCTGATCTCACGCGGCTTTCACGGGCGTGGCCGCGAAGGCCCCGCCGACCGGATTCCGCCGGGACAGCACCTGGTCGACGATTTCCCCGTGCTCTCGGCCGGGCCGACGCCCCACACGCCCCTCGAGGAATGGACGTTCACGATCGAGGGCGGCGCGGAGCCGGTCCGCTGGACATGGGACGAGTTCCAGGCGCTCCCGAGCGAGGAGGTCACGGTCGACATCCACTGCGTCACGAAGTGGTCGAAGCTCGACACGGCTTGGGAGGGTGTTTCGATCGACACCCTCCTGGGCCACGTCGACTACGACTCCGAATATCTCTTGGCGTACTCGGACGGTGGCTACACCACGAACCTGCCGCTCGAGCACGTCACCGACGGCAAGGCGTGGGTCGCGTACAACTACGACGGCGAGCCGCTCGAGCCGGAGCACGGCGGTCCCGCAAGACTCCTGGTGCCGCACCTCTATTTCTGGAAGAGCGCGAAGTGGGTGCGCGGCCTGCGGCTCCGCGACGAGGACGACCCCGGCTTCTGGGAGTCGAACGGCTACCACCTCCTCGGCGACCCTTGGCTGGAACAGCGGTACTGGGGCGACTAGGCGGGCCTGGTGGGATGGCGCTCGTCGCAGGGGTGCGATGGTCGTTCGCTGGCGAGGACGCAGGGCGCGTCAATAGCGAAGAGCTATTGGCGCAACCGAGGACGCTGACAGCGGGCGAGCAGCGCGGCCCTGCGGCACAGACTCCGTTCCGCCAGGCGCGCCTACCGTGGCTCGTCACTGAGGTGACGGGCAAGTTCGACGAGACGCCTCGGGTTCGAACGCTCTTGCTCGATTCCGATGGCTGGTCCGGGCACCGGCCGGGCCAGCACCTCGACGTCAGGCTGACGGCCGACGATGGGTATCAGGCGCAGCGCAGCTATTCGATCGCCTCGGCGCCGGACGAGCCGCTCGCCATCACGGTCGAGCGGCTCCCAGACGGCGAGGTCTCACCTTGGCTCGTCGACGAGGCGCGCGACGGGGACCGTTTCGAGGTGCGAGGGCCGATCGGCGGATACTTCGTCTGGGAGGATGACGGTCGTCCGGTCTTCCTCGTCGGCGGCGGGTCGGGAGTCGTGCCACTGATGGCGATGATCCGCTCGGCTTCGGGCGACGCGCGGATGCGCCTGCTGTACTCGTCACGCACGCTCGAGGACGTGATCTACCGGGACGAGCTCGCCGAACGTGACGGCAACGGCGTCGAGGTCGTCTACACGCTGACGCGTGCGCAGCCGCCCGGCTGGACGGGCTACGCGAAGCGCATCGACACGGCGCTCTTGCGCGAGGTGGCGTGGCCAGCAGCGGAACAGCCGCACGTCTTCATCTGCGGCTCGACACGGTTCGTCGACGCCGCCGCGGATGGGCTGGTGGAGCTCGGCTACGAGCCCGAGTCGATCAAGACAGAGCGGTTCGGAGCGACGGGCTGATGCAAACGAGCGACATGAGACTCGACGGAAACGCGATCGGCGGGCTCCTGCTCGAACTGTTCGGCGTCGAAATGACGACCGCGACCGGGGTCTGCGGGAGCTGCGGCGCCGCCGATCTCGTCGCGCGGCTCGAGGTCTACGTGCAGGCGCCCGGCACGGTCGTGCGCTGTGCGCACTGCCACTCGGTCCTCATGCGTGTCGTGCGCGGACCGGACCGAACGTGGCTCGACCTGAGCGGTCTCGCCTCGATCGAGCTGCCGTCGTAGTGCGCTGGACCGAGCCCGCGTGGCTCGCGGAGGCCGAGGCCTGGATCCATGAGCGGGTCGCTGTGACGGGCGAGCTCGACCAGTTTCACGTCAGGTGGTGGTCGACCGTGATCCGCGTCCCGACCGGCGGAGAGGACCTCTACTTCAAGGCGGTCGCACCCGGGTTCGAGTTCGAGCCGGCGCTGACGGTTCGTCTCTTCGACCTCGCTCCCGATCGCGTCACGTCC
>JBKOUJ010000004.1:0-2346 GCA_046723355.1 Actinomycetota bacterium
GAGCTTTACTCGAAGTAAACGCTACGCGTCCCAGGATCCACAATCCGTGATTCGAAAGCGAAGGAGAAAATGGCAGTCAGAACCAGCTTGATGGAGTTCCAGATCCCGCGGATCGTCCACGAGGAGGTCGACGAGAACCGCGGGATCTTCCAGATCGAGCCGCTCGACCGCGGCTTCGGCTACACGTTCGGCAACTCGCTGCGCCGCGTGCTGCTCTCGTCGCTCGAGGGCGCCGCGGTCACCTCGGTGAAGATCGAGGGCGTCGCGCACGAGTTCACGACGCTGCCTGGCGTCCGGGAGGATGTGACCGACGTCCTCCTCAACTTCAAGAACCTGATCGCTCGGCTGCACGGTGACTCGCCCGAGATCGAGGTACGCCTCTCGAAGCGCGGCGCGGGCGCCGTCACGGCGAAGGACATCGAAGCTCCTGCGGAGCTCGAGATCCTCAATCCCGACCTCGAGATCGCCAACCTGTCCGACAAGGGCAAGCTCGAAGTGACGCTGACGATCGGCCGCGGCCGCGGCTACGTCCCGGCCGAGCTGAACCGCGGGCCTGAGCATACGATCGGGGTCATACCGGTCGATTCGATCTTCTCGCCCGTGCGCCGCGTCTCCTACGACGTCGAAGCCGCTCGTGTCGGGCAGCGCACCGACTACGACAAGCTGATTCTCGACGTCACGACCGACGGTTCGATCGATCCGCGCGACGCGATCGGCCAGGCTGCCGAGATCCTGATCCGCCAGCTCGCGATCTTCACCGATCTCGACCGGATCGAGGGCTTCGGCGAGGCCGCTGCCGCGACCGACGGTGGCGCGGGGGCCGAGCCGGCGCTCGCGCATGGGATGGAGAACTTCCCGATCGAGGAGCTCGAGCTGGGCGTGCGCTCGTACAACTGCCTCAAGCGCGTCGGCATCGAGACGATCGGCGATCTCGTCGTCAAGAGCGAGAACGAGCTCGCGGCGATCCCGAACTTCGGCAAGAAGTCGATCGAGGAGGTCAAGGAGACCCTCGCCACGCACGGCCTGACTTTGCGCGGCGAGAACGGCGGCGGAGGAGCGGCCTAGGTCCGATGCGCCACCAGCGCGCCGGCAGGAAGCTCGGGCGAGATGCCGCCCACCGCAAAGCGCTCTACGCGAACCTGACCGCGTCCCTGATCGAGCACGGGCGGATCAAGACCACGCTTGCGAAGGCGAAGGAGGTCCGGCCCGTGGCCGAGGAGATGATCACGCTCGGGCGGCGCGGCGACGTGCCGGCCAGGCGGCAGGCCCTGAAGTTCCTGCGCTCCCAGGACGTCGTCCACATGCTCTTCAGCGACGTCGGTCCGCGCTTCGCCGATCGCCCCGGCGGCTACTCGCGAATCGTCAAGCTCGGCCCGCGCCAGGGTGACGCAGCCGAGATGGCCTACCTCGAGCTCGTCGACTACGTCCCGGGCGCGTAAGCGCCCTGTCCGCGTAGCGGACCAGTGGAAGGGGCGTGGGGAACCGGGAGGTTCCCCCACTCAGCTAGCTGACCGGCGACCCGAGGGCGCTGCCGAGCCCAGCACTGATCCCGGCGATCACGACCCCAGCGAACGTCACGATCCCGAGCGCGCGGATGAACGTGTCCTCGAAGAAGCGCCAGCGAAAGTAGGCGAGGAGGAGCAGTTCGAGCCCGACGACCGCAAGGGCGAAGAACAACGCCACCGAGTAGTGCGGGATCAGGAAGGGCAGCGAATGCAGGATCCCTCCGATGAAGGTGCCGACGCCGGTGATCGCGCCGCGGATGACCGGGTTCCCGCGGCCCGTCAGCTCGCCGGTATCGGAGAGCCCTTCGGAGAATCCCATGCTGATCGCAGCTCCGAGCGACGTTGCGAGACCGGCGATGAACGCATACCGCGTGTCGTGGGACGCGAGCGCGACCGCGAAGATGGGCGCGAGCGTGGAGAGCGAGCCGTCGATCAGTCCGACCATCGCCGGCTGGACACGCTGCAACAGAAAGACGTGGCGGTCGGTCACTCCATTAGAGTTTACCAGACGATATGCAAGTTGGGTGATCATAAGGCAAACCTGACAAGCGACGTCAGGAGCCCCTGACGCGTGGCTGACCGCTAACCCCTGCTGATTTCGGTTGACCCCACATGGAACGGCTCAAGCTAACGCTCGAATATGACGGCACCGGGTTTCGCGGCTGGGCGGCGCAGCCTGGGCTGCGCACGGTCGAAGGGGCGCTTCGCAAGGTACTCGGCGGCGTCTATCCACGCTGGGACGGCCTCGCCGTGGCCGGCCGGACCGACACCGGCGTCCATGCACTCGCGCAGGTCGCGAGCGTCGACGCCGACGGCGGACCGCCACCGGAACGAGCTACTG
>JBKOUJ010000077.1:0-1705 GCA_046723355.1 Actinomycetota bacterium
GGTCGAGGCCGGGATGGGCCGCGAGATCGCGGAGGCCTTTCCTGAGGCGATGGAGGTCTTCCTCGCCGGCAGCGAGGCCTCGGGGCTCGACCTGCGGCACCTCTGCTTCGAGGGCTCGGAGGCCGAGCTCGTCGACACCGCTGTTCAGCAGCCGGCGCTCGTCGTCACCAGTCTCGCGATCCTCGCGGCGCTGAAGGCGCGCGGGATCGAGCCGCACTTCGTGGTCGGGCACTCCGTGGGCGAGTTTGCCGCGCTGGCGGCCGCGAACGCGATGCCGACCGAAGAGGCGATTGCGCTCGTACGCGAGCGCGGGCTGGCGATGGCGGACGCCGCGCGCGAGCACCCGGGCTCTATGGCCGCGATCCTCGGGCTCGAGGATCCCGTCGTGGAGCGGCTCTGCCGCCAGATCATCGGTGTGTGGCCTGCGAACTACAACTGCCCCGGGCAAATCGTCGTCTCCGGCGAGAACCCTGCGGTGGACGAATGCTGCGAACAGGCCGAGGACGAGGGAGCCCGGCGAACCGTCAAGCTTCGGGTCTCCGGCGCCTTCCACAGCCCGCTCGTCGCGCGTGCAGCGGAGCGCTTCAAGCCGGCGGTCGACTTGGTCAAGTTCCACGAGCCGACCGCGCCCTTCATGTCGACGGTGACCGCGAAGATCGAGCCCGCTCACAAGATGGCGGGTTTGCTCGTCGAGCAGCTCACGGCGCCGGTCAAGTTCACGCAGGCCGCGAGCGAGCTCGCCCGCGAGGGCGTGAAGACGTTCGTGGAGGTGGGGCCGGGCAACGTCCTCTCGGGTTTACTGCGACGGATCGACAAGACCGCGAAGGCGATTCCGGTGAACAACCTCGCGAGCCTGGCGAAGCTCGAGGAAGAGCTCGCAACTACGTAGCAGGTGTCCGAGTTCGCCTCGCTCGAGGGGAGGAACGCGCTCGTCACCGGGGGATCGCGCGGGATCGGCCGCGCCATCGCGCTCGAGCTTGCGCACGCGGGCGCGTCGGTCGTCGTCGGCTATCGCTCCGGCAAGGATGAGGCAGAAGCCGTCGCCGAGGAGGCGGGCGGCCGCGCCGTGCAGGCTGACGTGTCCGATGCGGACGAGGCCGCGCGTTTGGTCGCCGACGCCGGTGAGCCCGACGTGCTCGTCAACAACGCCGGCCTGACGCGCGACGGCCTGCTTCCGCGGATGCCCGACGAGGATTGGCGCGACGTGATCGAGACGAACCTCTCCTCGGTCTTCTATACCTGCCGCGCAGCTGTTCGGCCGATGATGAAACGCCGGGCGGGCGCCATCGTGAACATCTCGAGTGTCGTGGGGATCCACGGCAACCCCGGGCAGACGAACTACGCGGCGTCGAAGGCCGGGATCATCGGCCTGACGAAGGCGCTCGCCCGCGAGCTCGGCAGTCGCGGGGTACGTGCGAACGTCATCGCTCCTGGGTACATCACGAGCAGGTTGACGGACGAGATCTCGGAGGAGATGCGGTCCCTGATGCTCCAGAACACGCCGTTGGGTCGGCTCGGCGACCCGGAAGACGTGGCCGGGGCAGTACGGTTCCTGTGCTCGGAAGCCGCCAAGTTCATCACCGGTGAGGTGCTGCTCGTGGACGGCGGGCTCGGAATGTGATGTCGAACGGAATGGAACCCAGCTACAACGGCCGGCGGCGGGTGGTGATCACCGGCCTCGGCATGGTCTCGCCGCTCGGCAACG
>JBKOUJ010000121.1:0-26541 GCA_046723355.1 Actinomycetota bacterium
CAGCATCAAGACGAAGGACGTCCAGAAGTACACGTCGAGGGTGATCGACTTCGTCGAGGGCGCGGCGATCGGAACGGTGAAGCTCCTCTTCAGCCTCGTCCTGTTGATCGTCGTCTCGATCTACATCCTGCTCGACATGGACCGCTTCTCCCGGGCGATCGACCGGCGGTTCCCGCCCCCACGCGGGTCGCCGCCGCTGCTCGTCAGCATCGAGCACGCGCTGGTGGGGTACGTGAAGGGCCAGGCGCTGCTCTCGTTCATCATCGGCGTCAGCGCGGGCTTCGGCATGTGGCTGCTCGGCACGATCGGGCTCTGTCCCGGCCTCGAGAAGTACGCCTTCGTGTTCGGCGCGTGGGTCGCGTTCACCGAGCTGATCCCCTATCTCGGGCCGTGGCTGGGAGCAGTGCCCCCGTTCATCTACCAGCTGATCGTCCACCCGATCGGGGCCCTCTGGGTTGCGCTCCTGTTCCTGTTCATCCACCAAGTGGAGGGTCACGTCGTCGTGCCGAACGTGATGGGCTCGGCACTCCGGCTGCATCCCTTGCTCGTCATCTTCGGGCTGCTCGCCGGCGGGGAGATCTACGGGCTGCCCGGGGTCTTCGTCGCGCTGCCGTTCCTCGCGGCGGCGCGTGCCGTCTGGGAGTTCTTCTCCGATCGCATCCAGTTCGAGCCGTGGGGCAAGGAGGGCGCCGAGCCGGTGCCTGTGCCGGTGGAGGTGGAGACGCCACCGGAGCCGGAGGCGCCCACGCGGATCACGCGACGCTCGGCGCGGAGATGAACGGCCGGCCGCCGCTGCTCGCGGCCCGGGCGGCGGCCAAGCACTTCGGGTCGCACCTCGCGCTCGCGCCGACCAACTTCGAGCTCGGGTACGGCGAGGCCGTCGCCCTGGTCGGGCCGAACGGCGCCGGCAAGTCAACGCTGCTCGCGCTCCTGGCCGGGGCGCTCGAGCCCACGTCGGGCGCCGTCGAGCGACGCGCCGGAGCGCGGATCGGGTGGGCGCCGCAGCGCCCCGCCCAGTACGCCCGCCTCTCGCCTTGCGAGAACCTCGAGCTGTTCGCACGTCTGGACGGCGGCGCACGCCCGGAGCAGGCGGGGGAGCTGCTGCGCGAGTTCGAGCTACCTGACGACGACGTCCTCGCAGGCGACCTCTCGGTGGGGAACCGGCAGCGGTTGAACCTCGCGATCGCGCTGCTCGGCAGCCCGGACGCGCTGCTCCTCGACGAGCCCACGGCCGCACTCGATCCCGAGCAGCGGCGGCGCCTTTGGGAACGGCTCGACGCCCAACGCGAGAGCGGGGTCGCGCTGCTCTTCGTGACGCAGCACGCCGACGAGGTCGAGCGCCACGCCGACCGCGTGGTCGCGCTTCGCGAGGGTGCAGTCGCCTTCGCAGGGCCGGCCGCCGAGTACGTGGCCGCATGAGCCGGGTCGGGCTGCTTCTCCGCAAGGACGCTCTGATCCTGCGGCGCTCGCCGCTCCTGCTCGGGCTGTTGCTCGCATACCCGCTCCTGATCGCGCTGCTCGTCGGCCTCGTTGCCGGCTACGCGAACGCAAAGCCGCGCGTCGCGTTCGTCGACGAGGACGGGCTGCCTCGCTTCGTCACGATCGGGGGGCACCGGTTCGACGTCGACAAGACGATCAAGCGCGTGAGCAAAGACGTGACCCTTGTCCGGCTTCGGCCCGACGAGGCGCAGCGTCAACTCCGCTCGGGCAAGGTCGTCGCCGTCCTTACCGTCCCTGAGGGGTTCGTCGCGACGCTGAAAGGGATGGTCGCGAGCCCGAAGCTGGAGGTGCAGAAGGCGCGGGGGATCATCTCCTCGCGGGTCGACGAGCAGGTGCAGGCGCTCGTCTACGGACTGAACCGGCAACTGCAGACGGCTTACATCGGCACGGATCTCGGCTACGTCGATCTGATCCTCCACGGCGGGAACGGCTCGTTCCTCGGCAACAACTTCACCGTTCTCGGTCTGGACGGCGCCGAGCGGCTGCTCGCACGGGAGCCCGGGGCACGGGCGCGCAAGCTCCAGGACTTCGTCGGCGACGCGCGGCTCGCCCTCGCGCAGACCGGCAACGCCCTGCGGGCGACCGCCCATCCGATCGAGATCGACCGGCAGAAGAGCCGGGGCCGGACGTGGGCTCTCTCTGCCGACGTGCAGGCCTACGCACTCGGATTGACGATCAGCTTCCTCGCGCTCGTCCTCGCCGCCGGCTCTCTCGCCGCGGAGCGGGACGAGAACGTCGTCGGGCGGCTCGCGCGGGGGCTCGTCACCCTCGGCCAGCTCGTCTGGGCGAAGGTCTTGCTCGCGGCGGTCGTCGCGCTGGCGCTCGGGCTGGGCGTGGCGCTCGTGTTCGGGGCGATCATCCAGATCGGCAACGTGATCGGCGGCGAGCCGTGGGGCCGGGTGCCCCTGCTTGCGCTCGGGCTGCTGCTCGCCGGAGGGGCGCTCGGGGCGCTCGGGGCGCTCCTCGGGGCGATCGCGCGCGAGGCGCGGACGGCGTCGCTCGTGGCGCTGTTGGTGGTCCTACCGATCGTCTTTCTCGGCCTCGTCCCGCAGGAGATCGTGCCCGTCGCCGGCTGGATCAGCGACGCCCTTCCATTCGTCCACGGTGTGCGTTTCTTCAGTGCGGCGCTGTACGACGCGAGCCCGTGGGGGACGCTGTTGCACGAGGCGCTCTGGCTCGCCGGTCTCGGCGGCGTCTTCGGGGTGTTGGCCCGGTTCGAAGCGCGTAGATTGTTGACGTGAGCACGCTACGCGTCCAGTTTCGCCGCAGAACTCGTAGCGAGGGACCGGCCAAGGCCCCGCAACAGCAACGTGCGCTATGAGCACACCGAGCTTCCCTGCGACTCGTCTGCGCCGCATGCGGCGCACGGGGCGGCTGCGCTCGCTCGTCCGCGAGACGCGCCTCGATCTGGCCGACTTCGTGATGCCGCTCTTCGTCTGTCCGGGCGACGGCGTCGCGCGCCCGCTCGAGGGCCTGCCGGGGATCGCGCAGCGCTCCGTAGACGCGCTCGTCGACGAGGTCGAGACGCTCGCGGCCCTCGGCGTCTCGGCGGTGCTGCTCTTCGGCATCCCTGAGGACAAGGACGAAGACGCCTCCGGCGCCTACGACGAGGACGGGATCGTCCAGCGCGCGCTTCGCGAGCTCCGCCTGCGCTTCCCGGATCTCGTCCTCGCGACCGACGTCTGCCTTTGCGAGTACACGTCGCACGGGCACTGCGGCGTGGTGCGCGGCGACGAGATTGACAACGACGCCTCACTCGAGCTGCTCGCGCGCACCGCGGTCAGCCACGCCGAGGCGGGCGCCGACACGGTGTGCCCGAGCGACATGATGGACGGGCGTGTCGGCGCGATCCGCGCCGCGCTCGACGACGCATTGTTCGAGCAGATCCCGATCGTCTCCTACGCGGCCAAGTACGCGTCGGCGTTCTATGGCCCGTTCCGCGAGGCGGCCGAGTCGGCGCCTTCGTTCGGCGACCGGCGCGGGTACCAGCTCGACCCGGCGAACGTTCGCGAGGCGCTTCGCGAGTGCGAGCTCGATGTTCGTGAAGGCGCCGACGCGCTGCTCGTGAAGCCGGCGCTGCCGTACCTCGACGTGGTGCGGGCCGCGCGCGAGCGCTTCGAGCTGCCGGTCGGCGCCTACAACGTTTCGGGCGAGTACGCGATGTTGAAGGCGGCGGCGCGCGACGGTTGGCTGGACGAGCGACAGGCCGCGCTGGAGTCGCTGACCGCGATCAAGCGCGCCGGGGCGGACTTCATCGTCAGCTACTGGACGAAAGAGCTGGCCGAGTGGCTGTGACCGCGGGCCTGGGGAGCCGGGCTCGCGAGGTGATCCCGGGCGGCGTCAACTCGCCGGTGCGCGCGATGCGGGCGGTCGGCCTCGACGAGCCGCTCTTCATCCGTCGCGGCGAGGGTGCCTGCATCGAGGACGAGGCCGGCCGGCGTTACGTCGACTGGGTCATGTCCTGGGGGCCGCTGATCTTCGGTCACGCGGATCCCGAGACGGTCGAGGCCGTGATCGCCGCGGCTCGCGAGGGCACGACCTTCGGCGCGGCGACCGAGCGCGAGGTCGAGCTGGCGGAGGAGCTCGCCAATGCCGTGCCTTCGCTCGAGATGGTCCGGCTCGTCTCTTCCGGGACCGAGGCGGCGATGAGCGCGGTGCGGCTTGCGCGCGCGGCGACCCGCCGCGACCGGATCGTCAAGTTTGCGGGCGGCTACCACGGCCACGCCGACGCCCTGCTCGCCGAGTCCGGCTCGGGGCTGGCGACGCTTGGCATCCCGGCCACCCCCGGCGTCACGAGCGGCGCTGCGGCCGACACGATCGTCGTCCCATACAACGATGTCGAGGCGGCCGCGGCGGCCGTCGAGCGCTGGGGCGAGGGGCTCGCCGCAATCGTCGTCGAGCCCGTGGCCGGGAATATGGGCGTCGTCCCGCCGGAGCCCGGCTTCCTCGAGGCGCTACGCGAGCTCTCGTATGCAAGCGGCGCGCTCCTGGTCTTCGACGAGGTGATCACGGGCTTCCGCGTCGCACGCGGCGGCGCGCAGGAGCGCTTCGGCGTAACCCCCGATCTGACGCTGCTGGGCAAGATCGCCGGTGGTGGCCTGCCGCTCGCCGCCTTCGGAGGTCGCGGAGACGTGATGGAGCAGCTCGCCCCGAGCGGCCAGGTCTACCAGGCGGGAACGCTGAGCGGGAACCCGCTCGCGACCGCGGCGGCGTTGTCCGTGCTGCGGCGCCTGCGCGACCCAGTCTTCTACGACGAGCTCGAGGACCGCGGAGCGAAGCTGGAGGCTGGCCTCGCCCCGTTCGGCCGCGTGCAACGCGTCGGAGCCATGGCCACGCTCTTCATGGCCGCGCACCCGGTTCGGTCATTCGGTGACGCCGCCCGCGCGAACACCGAACGCTACGCCGCGCTCTTCCGCCATCTGCTCGAACGCGGGATCTACTTCCCTCCGTCGCAGTTCGAGGCGTTGTTCGTGTCGCTGGCCCACGGCGACGAGGCGATCGAGAGGACGGTGCAGGCCGTTGCCGATTTCGACGGCTGACCTGTGGGAAACCATCGCGATCGAGGCCGGGCAGGAGAGCCCGCTCTGGCGCGACGCGCTGCGGGTGGACAGAGAGTCCGAGCCCGTCTTCTCACCCCTCGGCGAGGAGCATCACGCTCTCGGTCTGGAGACGATCTACGAGGGTTACCTCATCCACTACGGCCGCCCGCGCCTCTTCGAGCCCGCCGACGAGGACACCGCCCTTCTCCTCGGCGACTATCTCTACGCGCACGGGCTCGTCCGGATCGCCGACGTCGGAACCGTCGAGGCGGTCGCCGATCTCGCGGAGCTGATCTCGCTGTGCGCGCAGCTGCGCGCGGACTCCGCGCCCGGCGACGGCTTCGCTTGGGCGGCGAGCGCTGCGCTGCTCGGAGCCGGCGAGCTGGAGGGGGCGCGTGCCGCGCTCCGTGACGGCGGCGACGCTGCACCGCTCACCGCGCTGGCCGAAGCGCACACCGACAGCGACGCGCTCGAGCAGGCGCTAGCCGTGCACACCCGCCGAGTTCGTTAGGGTCGCGTCTCGATGCTGCTCGCGCTGCTGCTTGCGGACGCCGCTTCCGAGGGGAAGAAGGTGATCATCGCGATGCTGATCGTCGGCTTGATCTTCGTGAGCGTGATCGCCCTGGGCGAGACCTCGCGTTATCTACGTCACCGCCGACGGCACTAGAAACCCCACCTGGCGCGAGACATCCTTCGCTCGTGATGCGCGAGCTGCCGACCGGCACCGTCACCTTCCTCTTCACCGACATCGAGGGCTCGACAAAGCTCCTGCAGGAGCTCGGCGACGACTACGCAGAGGCGCTCGCGGAGCACAGAAGGGTCTTGCGCGACGCGTTTGACCGCCATGGCGGCATCGAGGTCGACACGCAGGGGGACGCATTCTTCGTCGTCTTCGCCCGAGCTAAGGACGCGCTCGGGGCCGCCGAGGAGGCGCAGCGAGGCCTCGACGCAGGGCCGATCAAGGTGCGGATCGGCCTCCATACCGGCGAGCCGCTCGTCACCGACGAGGGCTACGTCGGCATCGACGTCCACCGTGCGGCGCGGATCGCGGCCGCGGGCCATGGCGGCCAGATCCTGGTGTCGAAGACGACCTACGACCTCGCCAGGGCGGACGGCCTACGGGACCTCGGCGAGCACCGGCTCAAGGACCTCTCCGCGCCGGAGCGGATCTACCAGCTCGGCGACGGCGACTACCCACCGCTGAAAACCCTGTATCAGACGAACCTGCCTGTTCCGGCCACGCCGTTCCTCGGCCGCGAGGATGAGCTCGCGACCGTTGGCGAATTGCTCGCTGACCCCGACCGCCGCCTGCTGACGCTGACCGGAGCGGGCGGCAGCGGGAAGACGCGCCTCGCCCTGCAGGCGGCGGGCGCTGCCGCGGACGGCTATCCCGGCGGCGTCTGGTGGGTTCCGCTTGCGCCGGTGAGCGATCCGGAGGGCGTGTTCGAGACAGCCGCCGCCGCGCTCGGTGTCTCGGCATCGCTCGACGAGGCGATCGGCGACCGAACGCTGCTGCTCTTGCTCGACAACTTCGAGCACCTGATCGAGGCGGCGCCGCGCCTTTCGCCGTTGCTTGCGAGCTGCCCCAACCTCGACTTGGTCGTGACGAGCCGCGAACGGCTCCAGCTGCAAGGCGAGCACGTCTACCCGGTTCCTGTGCTCGCGCGCTCCGAGGCTCGGGCTCTCTTCACGACCCGGGCGCGGGCGGTACATCCCGACTTCGAGGAGACTGACGAGCTCGACGAGCTCTGCGCGAGGCTCGACGACCTTCCGCTGGCGCTCGAGCTGGCCGCGGCCCGAGTGGCGATCCTCTCGACCGAGCAGCTCCTCAGCCGCCTCGGCAGCCGGCTCGACCTGCTCCGAGGCGGCCGCGACGCCGAGGTGCGGCAGCAGACGCTGCGGGCGACGATCGAGTGGTCGTACGACCTGCTCGAGCTGGACGAGCAGCGTCTCCTCGCGCGCCTGGCGGTGTTCCGCGGCGGCTGCGCGCTCGAGGCGGCGGAGGCGATCTGCGACGCCGATCTCGACCGGCTGCAGTCGCTCGTCGACAAGAGCCTCGTCCGCGTGCGCGAGGGCCAGCGTTTCTGGATGCTCGAGACGATCCGGGAGTTCGCGGCCGAGCGGCTGCAAGACTCGGGCGAGGAGGCGGAGCTTCGGCGCAGGCACGCCGAGTACTTCCTGCGTCTCGCCGAGTCGGCGCATCTGAGCGCCGAGACGACCGACCTCGGGCAACGCTTCGAGATCGCGACCCCAGAGCTGGACAACCTGCGCGCCGCGATCGACTGGGCGGCCGAGAGCGGTGACGTCGCTCTAGCGCTCGAGATAGCGCTCGCGCTCGAGTCTCTGTGGGTCGCGCAGCAGCCCCACGAAGGGGTTCGCAGGTACGAGGAGCTGATCGACGCCGCCGGAGAGCTCCCGCCCGAGGTCAACGCCCAAGCCCTCCGCGCTCTCGGCGGCGTAGTCTTCATGCTGGGCGAATTCGAACGCGGAACGGCGCTTCACGAGCAGGCTCTCGAGGCGTTTCGCGACCTCGGCGACGAGCTGGCGGTAGCGCACGTGCTCCACCGCCTGGCGATGAATGCCGCGCACAATGGCGAGTACGACGAGGCCAAGGCGCTGTCCGACGAGAGCCTCGCTATAAGTCGACGCCAGGGGTCTCGGTCAGCCGAGGCGATGGCCGTGGGGGTGTTCGCCGACATCGCGAGGCGGGAGGGTCGCTATGAAGAGGCGCTGGAGCTGGCTCTGGAGTGCGCGACCCTCGCGGGCGAAGCCGGCTTCACGTGGTGGCGGGTCCACTACCTCTACACCGCGTGCGAGATGTGTCTCAACCTTGAACGGCTCAGCGAAGCAGAACGATGGGGGCGCGAGGGCCTCGCGCTCTCGCTGGAGATCGGCAACCGGCAGCTGAACGTGTACCTGCTCGCGCTGCTCGCGGCCGTTGCAGCCGCCCAGGGCGACGCAGAGCGGTCGGGCGTCCTCTGGGGGGCGGTCGAGCGAGAAGAAGGACGCGGGCCGATCGGACAGTGGGAGAACGAGAGAGAGGACTACCGCTCGCGCGTCAAGCCCGACGATCACGAGCAGTTCGAGCTCGGCCGGGCGCGCGGGCGCCTGCTCTCGCCGGCCGAGGCGTTCGAATACGCCGCCGTCTGAGCGCTTGTGCGGGAGTTCCGCGCGGCGGATCATGTGACTGTGGCTGTGGCGGTGCAACCGTCGGGAACCGTGACGTTCGTGTTCACCGACGTCGAAGGCTCGACAGCGTTGCTCGACGACGTCGGCGTGGAGGCTTACCGCGACGTACTGGCCGACCACCGCCGAACCGTGCGGGAGGCGTTCGCCGCATATGCGGGTTACGAGGTCGACGAGGCGGGCGACGGCCTCTTCTACGCGTTCGCGTCGGCGTCGGGAGCCGTGTCGGCGGTCGCGCGGGCCATGGCGTCGCTCGCCGACGGGCCTGTCCGGATCCGGGTCGGTGTGCACACGGGCGAGCCCGTGCTCGATCCCCCGAAGTACGTCGGTGCCGACGTACACAAGGCGGCCAGGATCATGAGCGCAGCTCACGGCGGTCAGGTCTTGCTGTCGGGAGCGACCCGCGAGCTGGTTGCTGAGGACCTGCTCGACCTGGGCAAGCATCGGTTGAAGGACTTCGCGGACCCGGTCTCGCTGTTCCAGCTCGGAGCCGATCGCTTTCCGCCGCTGCGGACGATCTCGAACACCAACCTGCCGGTACCGCTCTCGTCTTTCGTCGGGCGTGCGCGTGAGGTGGCGCAGGTCCTGTCGCTAATCCGGGAGCAGGGCGCGCGGCTGGTCACGCTTGCCGGCCCGGGCGGGACGGGGAAGACGCGGCTGGCGCTCGAGGCGGCCGGGGAGCTCGTGAGCGAGTTCGGGGCCGGAGTGTTCTGGGTCAGCCTGGCGCCCGTCCGCGACGCGGCGTTGGTGGTGGAAACGATCGCACAGACCCTCGGAGCGAGACAGGAGCTGGCGAAGCACATCGGCGACAAGCAGCTGCTGCTCGTGCTCGACAATCTGGAGCACGTGATCCACTCTGCGGTCGCGCTTGCGGCCGTGCTGCAGGCTTGTCCGAATCTGCGGGTCTTCGTGACGAGCCGGGAGGTGTTGCGGGTCGACGGCGAGGTCGTCTACGAGGTTCCGGCTCTTGCGGAAACGGAGTCTGTGGAGTTGTTCTGCGCACGGGCAGGCATCGAGCCGGACGATGCCGTTGTCGAGCTCTGCAGCCGCCTCGACAACCTGCCTCTTGCCCTCGAGCTTTCCGCAGCGCGGGTCAGCGTGCTCACCCCTGCCCAGATCCTCGAGCGGATCTCGCAGCGATTAGACCTGTTCAGCGCCGGGCGCGATGCCGACCCGCGCCAGCAGACGTTGCGGGCGACGATCGCCTGGTCCTATGACCTGCTAGCGGACGACGAGAAGAGGCTTTTTGCTCGACTGGCCGTCTTGCGGGGAGGCTGCACCCTCGAGACCGCCGAGCAGGTCGCCGGCGCCGATGTCGCGGGCCTGCAATCGCTGCTCGACAAGAGTCTGCTGCGGCGGACGGGCGAGCGCTTCTGGATGCTCGAGACGATCCGTGAGTACGCTCACGAGCTCCTCGAGCAGGGCAGCGAAGCCGACGCTGTGCGCGAGCGGCACGCCGCTCACTACCTCGCGCTCGCCGAGCTCGCCTACACGGAGCGGTTCGACCGCGGCCTGACCTGGGTGCGAAGGCTCGAGGCAGAGCACGACAACCTCCGCGCCGCGCTCGACTACCTGCAGGACCACGACTCCCTCCGCTACCTCCAGCTAGCCGGCGCGCTCGGCTGGTTCTGGCTGGCGAGATCCCACTTCGCAGAGGCGACCCGGCGGCTCGAGGAAGCGCTGGCGTCATCCGCGGAGGACGGACCGTTCACGGCCCGGGCGCTGACCTCCCTTGGAGTAATCGAGGTCGACGCATCGGCCCCGCTGGTTAGGCACGAGCAAGCGATCCAGATCTGGCTAGCCCTCGGGAACGAAACGGAGCTGGTGGTAGCCCGCGAGGGGCTGGGCTGGGCTTTGTACATGAACGGAGAGAAGTCGCGGGCTCTTCAGGCGTTCGAGGAGAACCTCGAGCTCGCGCGCCGTCTCGGACACCAAGCTCTGGTCATCCGCTCGATCGCCGGCGTTTGCCAGCTGCTCGTGGCAACCGGCGAGTTCGAGCGTGCAGAACCGATGGCTATTGAGCTCCATGCCTCGACGCGCGACAGCGAGGACGTCGGGTGCATGGTGTCGGCCGACCACTACCTGGCTGACTGCGCGATGCACCAGCGGGACTACGCACTCGCGGAACAGCACCGGGTGAGTGCCCTCGAAACCACGCTGGCCATTGGTGACGTGATGCAACAGACCATCGAGATCCTGGGTCTTGCCTTCACCGCCGCCGGCCTCGACCGAGACGAGGACGCCCTGCACCTCGAGGGAGCCGTGGCCGCAAAATGGAAGGAGTTCGGCGTAGACCATGCGCCACCGCTCTCCGAGGCCTGGCGCAAGCGCGACCTCGTCCCGGCCCACGCCAGGCTCGGCGAGCCGCGGGCCACGACTGTCTTCGACGAAGGACGATCGATGACGTGGGACCAGGCCGTCGAGCTCGCGCTGAGAAAGAAGGTCCCGGTAGCGTCGTAGACTGACCGCGTGGCGACCCAGCGCGACCTTCGCTCATGGATTGCGTTGCTCGAGCGCGAAGGGGAACTCGTCCGCGTCCAGGCCGAGGTCGATCCGCACCTCGAGGTCACGGAGATCACCGACCGGACGGTGAAGGCGGGCGGGCCGGCGCTGCTGTTCGAAAACCCGAAGTCGAGCCACCCGCTGCTGATCAACCAGTTCGGCAGCGAGCGGCGGATGTGCCTCGCACTCGGCGTGGAGCGGCTCGACGACGTCGCCGCGAGGCTCGAGGATGTGCTCGAGATGCAGCCGCCGCAGGGGCTCGTCGACAAGGTGCGCGGCCTGAAGAAGCTGAAGTCGATCGCCGACTCGATGCCGCAGACGACCCGCCGGGGACCGGCGCAGCAGGTCGTCCTGACGGGCGACGACGTCGACCTGAGCCGCCTGCCGATCCAGACCTGCTGGCCCGGCGACGCCGCGCCGTTCATCACGCTGCCGGCCGTGATCACGAAGGACCCGCGCAGCGGCGGCCGCAACGTCGGCATGTACCGGATGCAGGTTCTCGACAGGAACACAACCGCGATGCACTGGCAGATCCATAAGGACGGCCGCGCCGACTACCTTGCCACAGACGGCCGGATCGAGGTTGCGGTCGCGCTCGGGCTCGACCCGGTGACGACGTACACCGCGAGCGCGCCGCTCCCGAAGCACATCGACGAGCTGATGCTGGCCGGCTTCCTGCGCGGCGAGCCGGTCGAGCTGGTCAAGGCGAAGACCGTCGACCTCGAAGTCCCCGCCAACGCCGAGATCGTCCTCGAGGGCTACATCGAAAAGGACGAGCTGACCGCCGAGGGGCCGTTCGGCGACCACACCGGCTTCTACACTGCCGCCGAGCCGTTTCCAGTCTTCCACGTCACCGCGATGACAATGCGCGAGGGCGCGATCTACCCGTCGATCGTCGTCGGCAAGCCGCCCGCCGAGGACGCGTGGCTCGGCAAGGCGACCGAGCGGATCTTTCTCCCGGCCGTTCGCATGACCGTCCCGGAGATCGTCGACTACGACCTGCCGGTCGCGGGCGTCTTCCACAACTGCTGCATCGTCTCGATCCGCAAGGCCTTCCCCGGCCATGCCAAGAAGGTGATGCACGCGATCTGGGGGCTCGGAATGCTCAGCCTCACCAAGGCGGTGGTCGTGGTCGACGAGCACGTCGACGTCCACGACTACGAGCAGGTCTTCTTCTACGTCGGGGCCAACGTCGATCCGGCCCGCGACGTCGTGATCAGCGAGGGCCCGCTGGACCACCTCGACCACGCGCCGACGCATCAGTTCTTCGGCGGCAAGCTGGGCATCGACGCCACCGCGAAGGGCCCGGAAGAAGGCACGCGGCCGTGGCCGGAGGAGATCGAGATGAGTGACGAGATCCGTGCACTCGTCGATCGACGATGGGACGAGTACGCGATCGGGATCCAACCCGACGCGACGAATGGCGCAATGCGTCATATTTCGCGGCCGTTGCGGCATCTGTTACGTCGTTGACGGGTGGCGGGCAAAGCCGATTGAATCCGACCAGGTGAGCGGGAGAAGGGAGGCGCTCTAGGTGGAGCCCCAGCCGGGCCAGGAGAAACCGAACCTTCCGCCTCCCAGCCTTTGGCCGATCGGCTTCGCGATCGGCGTCGTCTGCATCCTCGTTGGCCTGATCGTCAGCTGGCCTGCGGCCGCGGTCGGTGTCGTGCTGGCGGTCATCTTCGGATTTCTCTGGGTCCGGGACGTCACGAGCGGCTACCGGCGCCGCGACGTGGGCGTTGAGCCGGCCGTCGGCGGCCCTGAGTCGGCGACCGAAGGAGCGCCGGCGATCCCGGCCGACCGCGGCGGGGCGGCCTTGCCTCCGCCGGAGCCCGGCGAGACCTTCTCGCGCAACGTGTTCCTCGAGGGCGCGACGCTCGGCCTCGGCGGCGTGATCACCGGCATCGTCACCGTGCCGATCGTCGGCTTTGCGATCGGACCGGTCTTCCAGCACCAGCATCACGAAGAAATCGACCTCGGCCCGATCTCGAACTTCAAGGAAGGCCAGTTCGTGGTCGCGACGTTCTTGAGCAACGCGTCCGAAGGCGAGATCTCGCGCCGCACCGCGTACATCCGCAACAACGGGTTCCTGGGCACCAAGCCGAGCTTCACGGCGATCTCGAACCGGTGTGCGCACCTCGGCTGCCCGGTGCAGCCGAACGGCCCGATGTTCGACGCCAAGAAGCTCGAGCAGCACACGAAGAGCGGCCCGGTGACGCTGATCCCGACCCTGCCGGCCGGCGGCTTCGGTTGCCCGTGCCACGGCGGGCAGTACGACCAGGAGGGCAACCGCACAGCCGGGCCGCCCGTTCGCGCGCTCGACCGCTACGAGTTCTACATCCGCAACGGCCGGCTCTCCCTCGGCAAGACGTACAGCGTTGCCCACGTGGACGGCACGGGCGCGAACGCGAAGATCAAGAAGTACAAGCTCACCGGCCCGGGCCAGCACGTCGACGGCGTAGAACAGTTGCTCTACCCCCTCCAACCCCCCAGCTGATGCCGGGCAAGCGCAGCCGCAAGGAGGAGATGATGCGGGCGGCGCAGTACCCGCTCGACTGGCTCGAGGAGCGCTCGGGCCTGGTCGGCGGCATCAGGTACTTCCTCTTCCGGAAGGTCCCTCGCGATTCAGGCTGGTGGCACACGCTGGGCTCCGCGACGCTGACCGCGTTCCTCGTCCAGCTCGGCACCGGCGTGATCCTCGCGATGTACTACAAGCCGGACCCGAACGGGGCTTACGAGTCCGTCCAGCACATCACGAACGACGTGACGCTCGGCTGGCTCGTCCGTGGCATGCACCGGTGGGGCGCGAGCGTCTTCATCATCCTGATCTTCTTCCACATGGCGCGGGTCTTCCTGTTCGGCGCCTACAAGTACCCGCGCGAGCTGAACTGGATCGTCGGCGCGCTGCTCCTCCCGACTGCCCTGCTCGAGGGCTTCTCCGGGTACCTGCTCCCCTACGACCAGACCGCGTACTGGGCGACGGTCGTCGGCATCAACATCAACGGGACGGCGCCCTTCCTCGGGCCCTTCCTCGCGTCGTTCCTGCGCAGCGGCTCCGAGATCGGGGGCGACACGCTCGCCCGCTTCTACTCGCTGCACATGCTGCTCCTGCCCGGCGCGATCATCGGCCTGATCGGTCTGCACCTCTACCTGGTCGTGCGCCTCGGGGTCTCGTCGCCGCCGTGGTCGCCGGAGGCCGCAGGGCGCGAGCGCGACGAGGCGCCGGCGCCCCGCGGCGCCGGGCTGGTCAGCCCCGCCCCTCGTGGCGCGGCTCGGAGACCTGCCGATGGCTAGCCGCCGGCTCGAAGAGAACCGGATCGCGTTCCAGCGCTACAAGGATGACGTAAAGCGTGAGGGGAAGCCCTTCTACCCCTACGCGATGTTCCACGACACGGTGATGAGCCTCGTCGTCGTGTGCGTGATCGTCGGGCTCGCCTTCATCTGGCACTACACGACGATTCTCGGCCCGTCCTTGACGGCCAAGGCGGATCCGGGCACGACGAGCTTCGTCCCTCGGCCCGACTGGTACTTCTACTTCCTCTTCTACCTGCTGCGGATCTTCAAGTGGCCGAACACCGTCGTGCTCGGGACGGTCGGGATACCGACGATCGCCCTGCTCCTTCTGCTGGCGATGCCTTTCATCGACCTACGCCGCGAGAGGAGGCTGCTGCGCCGTCCGGTCGCGATCGTCACCGTCGTGCTCGTGGCCCTGTCGATGGGCGTGCTGACGTACAAGGGCGCGACTGCCAAGGAAGCCCTCGGCGCCGAGCTCAAGGCAGCGGTTCCCGGGTGGATCAAGAAGGAGAAGCTGCCCCCTCAGGCGAAGGCGGGCGCCTTGCTCTTCGCGAGCTCGGGCTGCCTCAACTGCCACACGTACCTCAGCGTCGGCGGCTCGCAGCTGGGCGCGCCGAACCTGAGCGCCGAGGGCTCGAAGAAGAAGGGAATCACCTTCCAGATCGACCACCTCAAGTGCCCGAGTTGTGTGAACAAGGGCTCCCCGATGCCGTCGTTCGCGGACTTCAGCGAAGCGGACCTGCGCAAGATCGCCACCTTCCTCGAGGCCTCCAAGGGCCCGCAGTAAAGGCGGCGTAGTGCGGATATTCCTCGGCATAACCGGCGCCTCGGGCGCGCCGTATGCGGCACGGCTCGTCGAGGCGCTCGTCGACGCCGACGCGGAGCTCGGCATCTGCATCTCGCGCGCCGGCTACGAGGTGCTGGCGACGGAGCTCTATCGAGACGTGTCCCTGCCGCAGGACGAGATCGCGCAACGGCTGTCCGGCGGCGCCGAGGGGGTGGCGATCTACGGCGAGCGGGACTGGAACGCGCCCTACGCAAGCGGCTCCGCAAAGGTCGACGCCTACGTGATCTGCCCTTGCTCGATGGGGACGCTCGGGACGATCGCCTCCGGCGCGATGTCGAATCTGATCCACCGCGCCGCCTCGGTGGCGCTCAAGGAGGGGCGGAAACTCGTTCTCTGCCCGCGCGAGACGCCGCTTTCGCGGATCCACCTGCGGAACATGCTCGAGGCGGAGGAGGCGGGCGCGACGATCCTCTTCCTTGCGCCGGGCTTCTACCACGGGGCGGACTCGGTCGATCAGCTCGTCAGCTTCATCGTCGCGCGGCTCCTCGACCAACTCGGAATCGAGCACGAAGCCGCACGCTGGGGCCAAACGTGACCGTTGAGACTGGCAGGCTCGCTCCGGATGCCGTCCGGACGATGTTCGACCGGATCGCGCCGGTCTACGACGCGATGAACCGCGCCATGACGGCCGGGCTCGACCGGCGCTGGCGCGCCGCGACCGCCCGCGCCGTCGTCTCGCCCGGCGACAGCGTGCTCGACTCCTGCTGCGGCACGGGCGACCTGGCAATCGCCTGCCTGCGCGCGGGCGGCCGCGTGACCGGGCTCGACTTCTCGGAGCGCATGCTCGACCGGGCCCGCAGGAAGTCGGACGAGATCGAGTGGGTCGAAGGCGACGCGCTTGCCCTGCCGTTTGCGGACGGCTCGTTCGACGCAGCCACGGTCGGCTTCGGCGTGCGGAACCTCGAGGACCTCGGGAAAGGCCTCGGTGAGCTGCGGCGTGTGCTGCGGCCGGGTGCCGGTCTCGGGATCCTCGAGATCACGACCCCGCGCGGGCTTCTCCGACCGTTCTACAAGCTGTGGTTCGACGGCCTCGTGCCGCTCGCGGGGAAACTGCTGCCGGGCGGTTCGGCGTACACCTACCTGCCGGCGAGCGTCCGCCGGTTCCCCGAGGCGAAAGAGCTTGCCGAGCTGATGGAGTCCGCTGGGTTCGAGCAGGTGCGCTACCGGTTCTTCGCCGGCGGCATCGTCGCGCTGCACACGGGAGTAGCGGAATGAGCGCGCTGACGGAGATCCACGAGACCGAAGGCCTGGACATCTACCTGGAGGAGATCGAGCAGCGCCTGCTCGTGGCGGTGAGGCGCCATCCAGGCCTCGCCTCGACCGTCGGCGCCGAGGCGCTCGCGGCCGGGGGCAAGAGGCTGAGGCCGCTGCTCGTCTTCCTGGCTGCGCCGGCCGACCGTGAGCCGCCATACGCGGCGGGCGTCGCGGTCGAGCTCGTGCACATGGCGACCCTGGTGCACGACGACCTGATCGACCGCGCCGGATACCGGCGGGGGCGGGCCTCGGCCTGGGCTCGGTTCGGGCCGGAGGCGGCGCGCGCCGCCGGCGACTACCTGTTCGCGCGCGCGTTCGCAGAGCTGGCTTCGACGGGCGAGGAGCGGGCGGTCTCGACACTCGCCTCGGCGTGCCTGTCGCTCGCGCGGGGCGAGGCGCTGCAGCGCGCCCAGACGCACGATCCCGAGACCTCGGTCGAGAGCTACCTCGAGCGCTGCGCGCTCAAGACCGGGAAGCTGTTCGAGGCTGCGTGCCTGCTCGGCGCGGGCGTGACGAGGTCGGAAGCGCCGGCGCTCGCCGAGTTCGGCCTCGCGCTGGGGATCGCCTTCCAGATCGTCGACGACATCCTCGATTGCACGGGGGAGACGATCGACACCGGCAAGATTGCGGGCACCGATCTGCGTGAGGGAACGCCGACGCTCCCGCTTCTGCTCGCCGCGCGCGAAGACGCGGTGGTTCACGAGGCGCTGGCGGGCGGCTCGCTGGACGGCGCGCTCGTCCGCGTGGCCGCCACCGGCGCGCTCGACCGATCGCGGGTCGTGGCGCTCGAATACGCAGAGCAGGCCCGCGCGTGCCTGAACGGGGGGATCCGCAGCGCCGAGCTCGAGGCCATGACCTACGCCGTCGTCGAGAGGCGCACGTGATCAGGCTCGGGCGGATCGGCTACGTCAACATGGCGCCGGTCTTCTACCGGCTCGACGCCGACGTCGAGGAGCTCGTCGGCGTTCCAACGGACCTGAACCGAGCTCTGCTGTCCGGCGAGTGCGACCTCGCCCCGATCTCGTCGATCGAGTACGCGCGCAACGCCGGACGACTGCGGATCCTCCCGCGGCTGTGCGTGGGCTCCGAGGGCGCCGTCGACTCGATCCAGCTCGTCTCGCACGTCCCGTTGGAGCACGTCCGCACCGTCGCGGTCACGCCCGAGAGCGCCACCTCGGTTGTGCTGACGAAAGTGCTGCTTCCGGAAGCCGAGCATGTGCCGCTCGGCGAGGAGGCGGAGGCGACGTTGCTGATCGGCGACGCCGCGCTCAAATCCGCGTTCGAGGACCCGACGCCGCACTACGACCTGGGCCGTCTCTGGCTCGAGCGGACAGGCCTGCCGATGGTTTTCGCGGTCTGGGCAGCGCCCGAGCCGGTGCCGGCAGGCCTCGACGAGCTCGAGGAAGCCCTCGTCGTGTCCGTGCGCCGCGCGCGCGCCGAGCCCGAGCAGCTCGCGCACGAGTCGAGCGAGCGTTACGGCTACCCGGCCGGCTTCCTGGCGCGCTACTTCGAGAAGCTCCGCTACTCGTTCGGCCCCCGCGAGCGCGCCGGCCTGCTGACGTTCCTGGAACTCGCCCGGGACGTCGGCGAGCTCGAGGAGGTTCCGGAGCTCCGGTTCGTGGCCCGAGCCGAAGCGGCCGTTTAAGAGTCTCAGCGGCTCGATCGGAAGGACGCTCGCCACATCGAGCAGATGTCGCTTGCACTGCGAGAATCAGGTTCGTGGCCGAAGCGCGGCTCGAGGACTCTGGCTCCGGGCTTGCCCCCGTCACGGATGGCTGGTTCGTCGTCAACGTGCGCGATGCCGAGTGGTGGTTCGCGGAGAGCAGGGGAGCGGCGTGCAACTTCGAGAGCGAGTACGGCGATCCGCCGGTCGAGTTCGCGCAGTTCGGGATCAACGTCACGGTTCTCGAGCCGGGCCAGAGCGGCGTCTATCACGCCGAGTCGAATCAGGAGGCGTTCCTTGTTCTGGCAGGCGAGTGCAGGCTGCTCGTCGAGGGCGAGGAGCGACGCCTCCGGCCCTGGGACTTCTTCCACTCGCCCCCGTGGACGGAGCACGCTTTCGTGGGGGCGGGCGACAGGCCATGCGTGATCCTGATGGTCGGCACACGCTTAGGCCCGGAAGTGCACTACCCCATCTCAGACCTCCCCGCGCGCTACGGCGCGAGCGTGGAGAAGGAGACGTCCGATCCGGAGGAGGCCTATGCGACGGCCGAGCGGTTCCGACGAGAGCGGCCGCCGAGCTGGTCCCGTCTGCCCTGGGCTTAGGTCCTTCAAAGGACATTGCGGCACACTCGGGCACCGCAGTGTTCCGTAGCATCTGCTTGCGTGGAGGCGGGAGTACGCACCGGCGGATGTCTGTGCCGCGCGGTCCGCTACAGCGTTCGCGGTGACCCTGTGCACGTCCGGCGTTGCCACTGCGCGAATTGCAGAAAGGAGTCCGGGAGCGCGTTCAGTGTGTATGCGGTGTGGCCCGTCGAGGCGTTCGAGATGAGCGGCGAGATCTCGAGCTATGACGGCCGCGGCTTCTGCCCCCGCTGTGGGTCTCGGCTCCTTGATACATCCGACCCTGGCGACACACTCGTCGAGATCCGGATTGGAAGTCTCGATGACGCGCCCTTCGGGCTGAAGCCCGAGGATGAGATCTGGGTGAAGCGGCGTGAGAGCTGGATCCCGCCGGTCGAGGGCGCAGCGCAGCACGACGAGGGCGCAGCCCAACACGACGAGGGCGCAGCCCAACCCGACGGGAATTAGCAGCCCATCCCCCACGGACGGACGAGCCATCCGTAGCTCCCATCGTTGTCGTGGTTGACACATGCCGATATAGGAATATGATGTGCCCGTGGCCCGCTCCTCCACGACGTCGGATGTCTTCAACGCAATTGGCGAGGCGCACCGCCGCGAAATCCTGGACACTCTGATCGCAGGCGAGAAGGCGGTCGGGACGATCGTGGCCGACCTCTCGATGTCGCAGCCTCAGGTCTCCAAGCACCTGCGGGTGCTCAGCGACGTCGGGCTCGTCACGTGCCGGGCTGAAGGGCGTCGCCGGCTGTACAGCCTGGAACCCGCGCGCCTGCAACCGTTTCACGAATGGTTGGCCAAGTACGAGCGGGCGTGGAACGAGCGGCTGGATCGGATGGACGACTACCTCAAAGAGCTACAAGAAAAGGAGAGCGGCAGTGACACCTAATCGGCATGGATCTTCAGTCGTGGAATTTCCGAGCGAACTCGAGATCGTCACCACTCGAGCCTTCGACGCTCCGCTCGAGCTCGTCTTCGACGTACTGACAAAGCCGGAGCATGTGCGCAACTGGTTCGCCCCATTCACGGATGTGGTGACGGAGTGCTCGATCGACCTGCGCGTCGGCGGGAGCTACCACATCGTCTTCGTGACCGAAGACGGAAGAGAGTGCGCGTTTCGGGGAACCTACTCGGAAGTCGAGCCGCCGACCCGGACGGTCGCGACGTGGCTATTCGAAGGGTGGCCAGATGCGGACGCCGTCGAGTCCGTGGATCTGGAAGAAACGGACGGAGTGACGAAGCTGACGATGAAGCTGGCGTTCCGCGACAAAGCCGGCCGCGACCACATGACCAGGTCCGACGGCCAGGAAGACAGTTTCAACAAAATGGAGGATTACTTGAGGTCACTGCTCGATCAAAGGGAAACCGTCTCTGGGTAGACGGGTTTGAGCCAGGACTAGCATTAGCTGACGTCGGCGGCCCGATCTTTGTAGGCAGGGAAGAGCTCCTCGAACCGGGCGGCCGCATCGCTGCGGTCGCGCCCGGCGAGGTAGGCGGCAAGGTCTTTCCACAAAGACTCAGCAGGAGCGCATAAATCACGGTGCCGCGATCGCCCTCGGGCTACGGGGGAGCTAGTCGCCGGAGCGCTGCGCGTCGAGCTTCGCCTGTGCGCGCTCGGCGAGCTTCCGAGTTCGTTCGGCGTTTGCGAGGACGCGGGCGTGGCGCGCTTCCATCTCTTCGCGCTCAGCCTTCGTCCGCTTCTTCCTCTTCATCGTCGCCTCCGAGCAGTCGTTCGATCTCCGTGAGCGTCACAGCGATGTCGCTCACGTTGAAGAGTAGGCCAACGACTTCGCCGCGTTCGATCACGGGTTCGGTCACACGAACAGCTTGCGAGTTCGCGGTCATCTGGGGCAAGTCGCAGATTCAGCCATGTCCGCTACATCGTCGACAAGAGCCGTTTCGCGTACCGGACGAGCTCGGCGTTGTCGTGCGCGGCCGTGCCGTCAGGGAGGACAGTCACGTCCTCGAGCCCGGTGCGCACGCCGTGGCCTCTGCGGGCGCCTCGTTCCGAGACTACCCAGCTCGCGATCATCTCGCCGTGGTGGACCTGCTCGAGCTCGATCCTGGCGACTGCAAGCACGTCCTCCATGGCCTCTGCGTGGGCCACGGCAACTGTGGAATCCAGCTCAAGCGGCTCGACCAGGACGCGGGTGCAGCGGTCCGCGATTCCGGACTCCACGAACGCCTCGGCGTCGCCGACGGAGAGCAGGCCCGCCTCGATGCCGACGCCGCGGCCGATCAAGTGGTCGCACAGCTCGACGATGCCGTCCTCGCCCTGGTTCGCCGTGACGAGCTCGGGCAGCTCCGTCCAGCGGGAGATCAGCGCCAACCGGCGCTCCGGGTCCTCGCCCGCGATGTAGAGCGCCGTGGTCTGCGAGATCGGGATGCCGGGACAGGCGGCGCGGATCGCGCGCACCATCGCGGCGCACTGCTCGCTATCGAACGTCTCTTGTCCATCTTCGTACGCGTGGACGTGCACCACCTCGGCCCCTTCGCCGACCGAGGCCCGCGCCTCTCGCGCGAGCTCTTCAGGCGTTCGCGGGATTGCCGGATGCCCCTCGGGGCTTCGGTGGCCGTTGAGTGCGACTTGAAGCATCCCTACGAGGCCGCGAGTGCGGGGTCAGACCCTCCGATCGCCGCCAGTGATGAGCACACGCCGCACGTCGCTCAGCTCTAGGCCACAAGCGAGGCCGGCCGCTCCGCCCGCCGGTACTCGACCGTGTAGCCCAGTTGGCGCGGGATTGCCAGTAGTCCCTCGAGGTCGAGGTCGATGCGGGCGCCTGCCTTCTGTGTCACCTCGTCCTCGATCGGCAGGTCGAAGTCGTCGGCGCCGTAGTCGAGGGCCCGGAACGCCTCCTCGTTCTGCGTCAGGACCGAGGTGCGCACGTGCTTCACGTTGTCCAGAAAGATCCGGGAGAGCGCGATCCAGCGCCGGTACTCCTGCGGCGAGATCTCGCGGCCGCCGAACGCGGTTCCGTACGGCTTGTACGTCCAGCAGAGAAACGAGAAGAGGCCGCCCGTCTCGTCCTGGAAGTCGCGCGTGCGCTGCAAGTGCTCGAGCCGCTCGTCCAACGTCTCGTCGAAGCCGATCACCATCGTCGCGGTCGTGCGCATGCCACTCTCGACGACGGCGCGCTGCGCCTCGAAGTAGTCCGCCACCGTGTACTTCCACTTGGCGTGCCGCGCGCGGAAGTCCTCGGTGAGGATCTCGCTGCCGCCGCCGGTCACCCAGTGCACGCCGGCGTCTCGCAGCCGCGCGGCCGCCTCCGCGTACGTGAGCCCCGCCCGGTCGGCGAGGAAGACGAACTCTGCGATCGTGAGCGCGTAGAACTCGACTCGGTCGCCGTAGCGCTCGCGCACCGAGGCGAACAGATCGCAGTAGTAGTCGAGCGGCAGCCGTGGGTTGAAGCCGCCGTTGAAGCCGACCAGGTCGCCGCCGAACTCGACGAGCTCGTCGATCTTCGCGAACACCTCGTCGCGGGAGAGGACGTAGCCGCCCTGCTGGTTCGGCAGCACGTAGAACGCGCAGTAGTCGCACTGGGCGACGCAGACGTTCGTGTAGTTGATGATCCGCATGACCATGTAGGTCGCGCGCTTCGGGTCGTGGTAGCGGTCGCGGACGTCGTTCGCCCGACGGATCAGCTCGTCGTCCGGCCCTTGCCAGAGCTCCCGCGCCTCGTCGATGCTGATCCTCATGCCGGCACCAGCTCCAGCGAGTCCATGAACGAGCTCACGGAGAAGACCGCGCGCCCCGGCCCGGGCGGGCCGTAGCCGGGCGGCGGCTCGAGCCCATGCCGGTCGATTGCGGCGCGGTAGGCCTCGAGCAAACGGACGTGGTACTCGAGCGGCGCGCCGTCCGGATTGTCTCTTCCCAATGGCGTCGTCGGCTCCGGGCACCAGGTCGTGAACCGGGGAGTGATGCCGCGGGTCATGAAGTAGTCGAGGCCCTCCGTGGTCGACGCGATCGCCTCGTCGACCGTCGCAAACCCGAAGGGCTTCGCCATCTCGACGCCGGCGACGAAGTTCGGGATCACGTAGCGTGGGCCGAACACCTCCGCGGCGTCGAAGATCCTCCGGTGCCACTCCTCGCGCCCGACGTACCGCTCCTTACCGGGCGAGATCAACGAGAAGAGGCGCTTGTCCCAGACCTCGTAGTTCGGGTGGTAGATCGTGATCCCGTAATCCTTGAACCGTTGCGCGTCCGCCTTCGGCAGTGCCTGCGCGACCACCTTGCCGATCCAACGGCCGGGGAAGCGCTCCTCGATCGCCTTCGCATAGCGACCGTAGAAGTCGGCCTCGGCAAGGCCGTCCACGGTCGACGTGACCGAGCCGCCGGTAAGCGTGTACGCCTTCGAGCCACCGTCGTCGTAGCGTGCGATCAGGTCCAGCGCCTCGAGCACGTCCTCGACCGGCTTGACGCCCGTGTAGGGACGGCCCTCCTTCTTGTGCTGGCGCCAGTTGTGGTTGATGTCGCAGAAGCCACATTCCTCGTGCGCGCCGAAGTACTGACAGAGGCGCAGCACGGTCAGGTAGATCAGGTAGCCCCACTGGATCGTCGGCGCAGTCTCCATGACCGTCTTGCCGTTGGCGAGCGTGTGGCGGTAGTACTCGGGCATCGGCGGCAGCGCGACGCTCGCGATCTCGCGGCCCTCTAGCGAGAGCCGCAGGCCGCCGTCCTCGCGCGCGACTCGGTACGGCGACGACGGGTTCACGCGGACGGAGACGATCGTCCGGCGCAAGTCGTACGGGCCGCCGGTGAGCGCGACCTCCTCCGGAGGCCGACGCTTCGCGGCCTCGCCGAGCTCCGCGAGCGGCTTCTGGTCGAACGAAAAGATGAAGTACGACTTCGGCTTGACCTCGCCGTCGAGGTTGTCGGTCAGCGCCGACTCGTCGAAGGCGAAGCCGGTTCGCAGTAGGTCTTCTTTGAGCACCGCCTCGCGCGGGATGTGCGGGAATCGCGCCATCAGGTCCTCGACGAGAGCGGTGCGTGCGCTCACAGCCGCAACCCTATCCGCCGAGCTTCGCCGCCAGGCCCGAGACGCCATCGGAACGGGACATGCGGATTCGCGGCAGCGTGAAGAAGCCGTCGCGCGGTGAGGCTCGCCCCGCGCCTTCGACCGTCGCGCCGAGGAAGCCGGCCGCGCGCACCGCTGCGATCACGCGCGCGTCGTAGCGGCCGGACGGGTAGCAGAAGAATGCAACCGGGACGTGGAAGCGACGCCGGATCCGGGCTCGTGAGCCGGCGACCTCGTGTCGCAGGGAGGACCCGCCGAGCGTGGTCAGATCGATGTGGTTGATCGTGTGCGCGTCGACCTCCCAGCCCTGCCGGATCATCCGCTGGATCTGGCGGACGGTCAGCTTGCCGTCGAGCAGGTTCCGGACGGCCAGGTTGAGAACGCCCGGCCAGTGGCGCTGGGCCAGGAGCGGGCGAACGCGCGTGAAGTCCTGCGGATAGCCGTCGTCGAAGGTGAGGACGATCGGCCGCGGCGGCAGCGCGTCGCCGCGCCTCCAGTAGTCGTAGACGCGGCGAAGCGAGACAGCGTGGTAGCCGTGGGCGTGGAGCCAGGCGAGCTGGAGGGCGAAGTCCTCGCGGCCGACGTAGAGGTCCGGAAACGGCGTGCCTGGCGGCGGCGAGCCGATCACGTGGTACATCAGGATCGGCACCGGGCGGTTGTGCGGGCGAACGGTTCCAGGGCTCGCCCCGCCGGAGGCGAGAGCGAAGGCCGCCAGGGCGACCGCGAGCTTCGTCACCACGGAATCGTGGCCGAAATTCCGCTAACTTGGCGCGGGGTCAGTTTGCTGCGCCGGGTCCTCATCGTCGCGCTGCTTGCGTTTGCGTTCGCGCCGCCGGCCGGCGCGGCTACGCAGACCCTTCTTCCGGGATTGACCTACACGCGCCACCTTCTGTTTACGCCGCACGGCCCGGTGATCGAGCACGTGCTCGTCGCGCCGCGTCCCGGCGGCCTCTGGAGCCTCGATCCCACGCTCTCCGACGGCGCGATTTCCGGGCGTCAACGGCTGACCGGGATCGAGCGCCAGGCCTCGGCGGCTGCGACCGTCGCAGGCGTCAACGGCGACTACTTCAACGCCGCCGACGGGCGTCCGGACGGGATCGTGATGCAGAACCGGGTCCTCCAGTCGGTCCCGAATTCAGGACGGTCGAGCATCGGGATCGAGCCGAACGGCGCGCTCGACATCCGCCATGCGGCCTGGAACGCCTTCTGGCAGGGCCGTGGCCAGCGCCGCCCGCTCACGGGTCTGAACGAGCCGGCCAATCAGGGCGGCATCACGCTCTACACCCCCGCCTGGGGAGCGGCGACGCCGCCGGCCGCGGGCGTGACGGAGGCGGTCATCTACCCGTTCCCGGCGCTGGTTCCGGGGAATGACCTGAGCGGCAACGTCGTGCAGTTCACGCAGGGCGGCAACACGCCGATTCCGGCAGGCGGCGCCGTCCTCTCCGCGACGGGCGGGTCGGCGCAGAAGCTCGACGCCGAGGCGCCGCCGGGCGCGCGCGTGACGATCCGCTACCTGCTCAGTTCCGGCTGGGCGACCGACCTGGACGCGATCGGCGGCGGGCCCCTGCTCGTTCGCAACGGGAAGGCCGTCTTCCGCGCCTTCGAGGACTTCTCCGCGACGATCCTTGCGCCGCGCGTCGCGCGGACGGCAATCGGCCAGCGCCGAGACGGGTCGATCGTGCTCGTGGTCGCCGACGGTGGGCAGGTCGGCTACAGCGTTGGGCTGACGAATTACGAGCTCGCCCAGCAGCTCGTGCGCCTCGGCTGCGTCACCGGTGCGGGTCTCGAGCCGGGTGCCTCGTCGGCCATGGCCTTCGACGGACAACTGTTGAACCGGCCTTCGGACCCGAGCGGCGAGCGCGCGGTCTCGGAAGGCCTGCTCGTCTCGTACGCCGGTGTCTACGCGCCCGCTCCCTCCGACCCGGTGCTCTCGCCCAACGGGGATGGCGCCGGCGACAAGGAGCTGTTGAGCTTCAAGGTCGTCCGCCCGTCGACCGTGACCGCGAAGATCGTCGGCCCGGACGGCGTCGCCCGCTTCACGCAAAGCGGGACGCAGGCGCCGGGCACGTACAAGTTCACGTTCGCCGGGACGAAGACGAACGGCGCGGTGGATACCGAAGGACGCTGGCACTGGACCGTGACGGCGGTGGACGACCTCGGCCGCCAGTCGCGCGTCGACCAGCCGTTCTCGCTGAACAACACCATCGGGAAGCTCCGCGTCCCGCGGGTCGTGCGCGTCGGGGCTGGACGTCGCGCGGTGATCGCGACCTTCATGCTCACCCGTCCGGCGAAGGTGACGACGACGGTTGAGAGCACGAACGGCGTCATCGTGCGGAAGGTCGGCACGGCGCGCATCGGAGCCGGCGCCGCCAGCGTGCGCTGGGACGGGCGCGACCGGCGCCGCAACCTCGTCTACGGCGGGCGCTACGTCCTGCGCGTGCGCGCGCAGAATCAGCTCGGCCCGAGCTCGCTCACGCAGACCTTCCTGGCGCACCGCTAGCCTCACCGCCCAGGTGCCATCGCTCGTGCTCGCCTCCGTCACGAGCTCCGTGACGTCGTTCATCGGCGACTACGGGCTCTACGCCGTCTTTCTGCTGATGCTCGTTTCCGCGGTTTTTCCGGCCGCAAGCGAGCTCGTGATGCTCTACGCGGGCGCTGTGGCCTCGGGCGCGTTCGCGAGCACGCACGTGACCGCGTTCGGCCACCCGATCGAGACGGCGGTTTGGGCGTATTTGGCGGTCACGATCACCGGCATCGTCGCGAACATGATCGGCGCCGCGGTCGGCTGGGCGATCGGATCGCTAGGCGGCCGCCCGTTCCTCGAGAGGCACGGCCGCTGGCTGCACGTCGACGCAGTAAAGCTCGACCGCACGGAACTGCGATTTCATGACCGTGGCGCTCTCGCGGTTCCGCTCGGCTTCGCCCTACCTCTCGCGCGCTCGTTTGTGGCGATTCCCGCCGGGGTCGTTCGGGTCGACCTCCGGCGCTTCGTGCCGCTCGCCTTCATCGGCATAGCGGTCTTCTGCTTCGCGGTGGCCGGAATCGGCTGGGCGGTCGGCAACTCGTACTCGCGCGTCCACGGCGACCTGCGCTACGTCGACGGCGC
>JBKOUJ010000100.1:0-29630 GCA_046723355.1 Actinomycetota bacterium
CCGCTCAGGATCACATCCATCGCAAGCGCCTTGCCAACCGCCCGCGTCAGCCGCTGCGTGCCGCCGGCGCCGGGGATGATCCCGAGCGACGTCTCGGGTTGCCCGAACTGCGCGGTCTCCGAGGCGACGATCAGGTCGCAGGACATCGCGAGCTCGCAGCCGCCGCCGAGGCAGAAGCCCGAGACGGCCGCTACGAGCGGGGTCCAGAGACCGCGGATCGCATCCCAGCGCTCGACGCGCCGCTGGTAGTAGAGGTCGATCGCGGACGAGCTGGCGAGCTCGCCGATGTCGGCGCCGGCCGCGAACGCTCGCTCGTTGCCGCCGATCACGATGCAGCGCACCGCCTCGTCGCGGTCGAGCTCGCCGAGCCGCGCGACGAACTCGTCCATCAGCTCGTCCGAGAGCGCGTTCAGCGACCCCGGCCGGTTCAACAGGACGACCGCGATCGGGCCGTCGCGCTCGACGAGGACTAGCGGCATCGGCGGATCTTGCCAAGTGCTGCCGGGGGAGGAGCGAGCCCTCCCCCGGCAGCCAGTTTCTAAGGCGTCAACGTCGAGTAGAACGCGTCGGTCGGGTTGAACGCCGGGTTGTAATCGAAGGGCGGCGTCGTCTCCCCGTCCCGGGTCACCGCCTGCCCATAGAAGGCCCCGAAGACGTTCCCGATCGTCACCATGCCCTCGTAGTCCCCGACGAAGTAGCCGCGCGCATAGGGGGCCTGCTCTTCGTCGAAGGGCCCTGCGACATGCGTCTCGGCCCAGTTGTCCGGATTCGTACAGCTCCCGTGGCAGTGGACGAACCAGTAATCGGTCGTCAGACCCGGAGCCGACGTGTTGTTGCGGAAGTCGTAGTACGTCACGCCGACCGTGCCGTCCGCCGCGACCTTGACGGTCGCCGTAAACGCCTGCTGGTCGAGCGTCGGAACGTTCGTCGGCGTTTTGTTGATCTTCACGGGGTCGCTCCACGTGAGCCCGCCGTCGGTGGACTGCGAGAAGAAGACCTTGTCGAGGCCATCGGGAAGGTCGTCGTCCCAGACCGCATAGAGGTTCCCGTTCGCACTGTCGACCGCGAAGTCCGGCAGCTCCCCGCCGCGGATGATCAGGTTGGGGTGGTCCGGATCGGTCGGGCCGGGGAAGCTCGCGTCGACCGGCGCGATCAGCGTCGCCTTCTTCGACCAGGTGGCACCGAGATCGGTCGAGCGGACGTCAGCGACGTACGCCCCACGGATCTCGCGCTTGTGATTCGCGAAGACGACGAAGCCGTCGACGAGCGTCCGGTCCGGAAGGACGTTGATGATGCTGCCGATCGTCCCCGCCTGCGTGCCCGGGTTGTAGAGGACGCGCCCCGGCTCCCAGGTCGCGCCGCCATCCGTCGAGCGGGAGAAGAACGCCTGCTGCACATATGACGCCGCGTGGAAGCGGCCCAAGTCCGAGGGCGGGAAGCCCGGCGGCGACACGAAGCGATCCCATGCCGCGTAGACGTAGTTCGAGTCGAACGGGTCGGCAGTGATCGACTGCTTGTCGAGCCCGTTCGTATTGTCGGCGGCGATCGTGATGGGCGCGCCCCACGACTCCCCACCGTTCGTCGACTTGTTGACGAGGATCGCATTCGCCGGTGACGGGATTCCGGGCTCGTTGAAGCTCAACGAGATCGAGTAGAGGTCACCATTCGGGGCGAACGAGACCCACGGATCGGACGCGCGGGCGTAGTTGAGGTTGCCCGAGCACGCGGATATATCCGGGATCACCACGGGATGCCAGGTGGTGCCCCCGTCCTTCGTCCAGCTCGCGACGAGGCCGCGCGCGCCGCCGTCGTTCCAGCGATCCTGCTGGTAGGCGCCGACAATGTTGGCCGAGTTCGTCGGGTTGACGTCCGAACGCATCTCTGGCTCGGAGTTCGGATACAGGATGCTGCCGCCCGCCTCCTGTGTGGCCCTGCTGTCGACCGTGCAGCCCGAGAACGGGCTCGGCCCGGAGGCCGTGGCGGTCGACGTGAGTGTGTAGGGGCCGGCGGACGCGGTGCTCGCTAGCACGAGCGCCGCGATGCCGGCGGTGGCAAGGGTCGAAAGACGCATCGTTTCCCCCCTTCTCGAGTGAGCGCGACTCTATCGATCGAGGAAGCCGCGAACAGCGTCCTTCGCCTCGTCTCCAAGCATCGACATCGCCAGCCAGTCGCGGGCGTGGCCGACGGTCTCGTGCCACGCGATGTCCCGCCACCAGTTCAGCTGCTGCTTGGTGTAGCGAAGCGTTTGCGGCAGCTTCACCGCAAGCCGTTCGACGTAGTAGTCGACGACAGAGTCGAGCTCCGCCTCCGGCACCGCGCGGTTGACGAGCCCCCACTCCTCGGCCTGCCGGGCCGGGATCTCGTCGCAGAGAAGCAGGATCTCTCGTGCACGTCGGTCGCCGACGAAGATCGGCAGCCACTGCGTCGCGCCGCCGGCCGGGACGGACCCGTGCTCCGGTCCAACGTGCCGGATGAAGGCGTCCTCGACCATCACCGCCAAGTCGCAGGCCATCTGCAGCTCGTTGCCGCCGCCGACAGCGATCCCCTGGACGCGCGCGACGGTCGGCTTGCCGAGCTCGCGCAGCCGGTCGTGCATGTCCTTGAAGGCGCCGAACCACTTCCAGTACTCGCGCGGGTTGTCGAGCAGGTCGGCGCCCCACGACTTGAGGTCGGCCCCGACGCAGAAGGCGCGGCCCGTGCCGGTGATGACGACGACGCGGATCTCGTCATCCCAGCTCGCGTCTTCGCAGGCGCGCGCGATCTCGCGCAGCATGCGGAAATCGAACGCGTTCAACACCTCGGGCCGGTGCAGCCTGATCGTCGCGCGCGGCGGCGTCTTCTCGTAGACGATTCGCTCGAAACCGAGCTCCTCGGGCGAGACAGGCGTCGGCGCGTCCGGCTCGGTCACGGGCGCGAGACTAATAGCATCGCCGGCGTGTCGGGAGGGAACGCGCTGGCGGTGACGTTCAGCCTGGTCGCCGGTGTCGCCGGCACGGTGCAGATCGCCGTGATGGGTCGGCTGGGCGACCGGATCGGGGTCGTCGCCGCGTTTGCGTTCGCGGCGGTGGTCGCGGCCGGGGTCGGCGTCGCGGTGCTGCTCGTCGCGCGGCGGTCGCTGGTCGGCTTCGCAGACGCTGTCGAGCAGCCGGCGTGGATGTGGATCGGCGGGCTGATGGGCGCGATCGTCGTCCTCACGATTACCTACGCGGGCCCGCGGATCGGGCCGACGGCAACGGTCGCGGTCTTCCTCGTCGGCCAGTTCGCTGCGGCGATCATCGTCGACCAGTACGGCCTGTTCGGGCTCGACCGGATCGCGATCGGCTGGCCGAGGCTTGTCGGGCTGGCGCTGCTAGCGGCGGGAACAGCGCTCGTTCTAAGGCGCTAGTCGACCTCGGCGAAGTAGACGCGGAACGGAACGCCCAGCCCCCGCGCGTCCTCCGCCCCACGCATCAGCCCGTCCTGCGCGGCCTTCCAGCTCTCGCGATCCGGGAACTCGTACTCGAAGTAGTAGGCGACGTCCGACTCACCCTGCGGCGTGCCCAGGACGCGGCCGTGGCGGATCGTCGCAGAGGGCACCTCGCGGCGGTTGAGCTCGACGTGCTCGGCGTACCGCTCCGGATCGGGTGCCTCGGAGTAGAGGACGAAGACGCGGATCACGAGGTGGGAGCCTAATGGGATGGGCTAGCGGGTAGCGCGCGTTGTCATGCAAGTGAGTCACAAGGCGACGGTCTGGATCGGCCTCTGGACGGTCTACATCGTCTGGGGCTCGACGTACCTCGGCATCGAGCTCGCGGGCGAGACGATCCCGGGCGTCTTCGGCGCCGGGGTGCGCTTCACGATCGTCGGGTTGGTGATGTTCGGCATCGTCGTCTGGAGGCGGGGCCGGCGGGCGCTGAGGATCGGACGTGCTGAGTTGGCGGCGGCCGCGCTCGTCGGGCTGCTCTTGCCCGGCGCCAACTCGATCCTCTTCGTCACCGAGCAGAAGGTCCCGATCGGCTTGACCTCGCTGATCATCGCCTCGGTGCCACTCTGGGTCCTGCTATTGCGGCTGTCGGTCGGCGAGCGGCCGGACCGCGTCGCCTCGCTCGGACTGCTGGTCGGCTTCGCCGGGATCATCGTGCTTGTCCGGCCCGGCGCCAGCTCGGGGCCGCTCGGCTACCTACTGCTGACGGTCCTCGCCGCGGTCGCCTGGGCGCTCGGCTCCTTCCTCTCGCCGCGCATTCCCGTTCCGCGGGACGCCCTCGTAGCGACCGGCTACGAGACGCTCACCGGTGGGGTCGTGCTGCTCGCGATCGGCCTGGCGACCACGTCGCCCTCGGACCTGGACCCATCGACGTGGTCGGCCCGCTCGATTTTCGGGCTCGTCTACCTGATCCTCGTCGGCTCCGTCGTCGGCTACACGGCCTACGCCTGGCTCCTCGCGAACGCGCCTCTCGGACAGGTCTCGACCTACGCCTACGTGAACCCGGTCGTCGCGATCGCGCTCGGCGTGGTCGTGCTCGACGAGAAGCTGACGCTCCGGGTCGTCCTCGGGGCTCTGCTGATCCTCGCTGCCGTCGCTATCGTCGTCAGGCGCGAGTCGGCGGTCGATCTAGAGACCGGCGAGGTCGTCGGGGCGGACGGGGACGCGCGTGAGCTCGCGGCCGCAGGCGGCCCGGAGCGCTGACACGACCGCAGCCGTCGAGACGACCGTCGGCGGCTCGCCGACGCCCTTGACGCCGTACGGCGCGTCCGGCTCGGGCTCCTCCACGAGCACGGCATCCACCGGAGGCATGTCCAGCGTCGTCGGGATCAGGTAGTCGGTGAAGCTCGCGTTCGTGATCAAGCCGTCACGGGTCTGGATCTCCTCCATGAGCGCGAGTCCGAGACCCTGCGCCGTGCCTCCTTCGATCTGCCCGTAGACGGCCTGCGGGTTGACGGCCTTGCCGACGTCCTGGGCGGTGCCGACCCACACGACGCGCGTGAGGCCGAGTTCCACGTCCACCTCGGCGACAACGCGCATCGCTGCGCAGATGTAGGCGACGTGGGCGCCGCTCGCACCGGTCACCTGGCCGGTCTCGGGATCGAGCGGAACGGTCGGGCGGTGGTGGTATGTGCGCTCGACGTCGATCGTCTCGCCCGGCGCCAGGCCGCCACGCCGTGCGAGCTCCTCCTTCGCCGCCCGGCAGGCGAGCTGGACGGCCCCGGCCGCCATCCAGGTCATCCGCGAGGCAGAGGCCGAGCCGGCCGAGCCGACCGAGCTCGTCGTGGCCGAGCCCAGCACCACGTCGTCGAGCTCGAGCTCTGTGCGGGCGGTCTGAAGGATCACGCTGACGACGCCCTGGCCGACCTCGGCGGCGGCGCAGTCCACCTCTGCGGCGGGCCCGTCCTGCGTGCCGGTCACCCTGACGCGCGCGGCCGTGGAATCGTCGAAGCCCTCCGAGTAGCAGACGTTCTTGAAGCCGACCGCGAAACCGACGCCGCGCTTGACGCCTTGGCCCCGGGTCGTGTTCCCGGAGCCGCCCGGCAGGCGCAGCGGGTCGCGCGGCAGCTCCTCCGGCTCGGGGATCGGCAGTTCGGCGGCGCGGCGGATCACCTCCGCCGCCGGAAACGAGCCCGTGATCTTCTGGCCGGTCGGAAGCGAGCCGCCGGGCCCGAGGGCGTTGAGGAGGCGGAGCTCGACCGGGTCGATCCCGAGCCCGGCGGCGAGCTTGTCCATCTGGGCCTCGTGCGCGAAGCAGCTCTGGACGGCGCCGAACCCGCGCATCGCGCCGCACGGCGGGTTGTTCGTGTACACGCAGGTGCACTCGATCAGCGCGTTCTCGACCGCGTACGGCCCGCACGCGAACGAGGAGGCGTTCGCCGTGACCGCGGCCGAGCTGGAAGCGTAGGCTCCGCCGTCGAGCAGGATCCTGGCGCGTACGTTGACGAGCTTGCCGTCGCGGTTCGCCCGGTGCTCCATCCAGATCTTCGCCGGGTGGCGGTGGATGTGGCCGACGAAGGACTCCTCGCGGTTGTAGACCATCTTCACCGGCCGGTTCGTGTGCAGGGCGAGCATCGACGCATGGATCTGCATCGAGAGGTCCTCGCGGCCGCCGAACGCCCCGCCGACGCCGGCGAGGTGGATCCGCACCTGCTCGGGCTCGAGGCCCAGGCACGGCGCGACCTGGTCGCGGTCGACGTGCAGCCATTGCGTCGCGACGTAGACGTCCACGCCGCCTTCGCCGTCGGGGATCGCGAGGCCGGACTCGGGCCCCAGGAACGCCTGATCCTGGATGCCGAGCTCATAGACGCCCGAGACGGAGACCTCGGCCCCCGCATCCGGGTCGCCGTGGCGGATCACGATCGTCCGCACGACGTTCGGGCGGCGGTCGTCGCGGAAGCCGTGGCCTCCGGTCGGCCGGCCGTCGTGAATCGGCTCCTGCTCGGTCGCACGCTCGGGGTCGATCACGGGCTCGAGCGGCTCGTAGGCGACCTTGATGCGCTCAGCGGCGCGGCGCGCCTGCTCCGGATGCTCGGCGGCGACGATCGCGACCGGCTCGCCGAAGTAGCGGACGCGATCGATCGCGAGCACCGGCTGGTCGGGAAACTCGAGGCCGTACGTCTTGGCGCCGGGGACGTCGGCGTGTGTGAGGACCGCGTGCACGCCCGGCATCGAGACCGCCTCGGAGATGTCGATCTCGAGGATGCGCGCGTGCGCGTGCGGGCTTCGCAGCGTCTGGCCCCAGAGCATCCCGGCGGCGAAGAGGTCGCTCGAGTACGCGAACTCGCCGGTCGCCTTCGGGATCGCGTCGACGCGCTGGACGCTCTCGCCGACGCGCCCGTGCTGGAGCTTGCGTCGAGTGGTCGTGCTCACGTTCCGGCCGCCAGCCTGACGGCGTCGAAGATCTTCGCGTAGCCGGTGCAGCGGCAGAGGTTCCCCGACAGCGCCTCGCGGATCTCGTCGTCATTTGGGCTCGAGTTCCGGGCGAGCAGATCGGCCGTTGCGACGATGAAGCCCGGTGTACAGAAGCCGCACTGCACGGCGCCGGTCTCCGCAAAGGCCGCCTGGACCGGGTGCAGCTCGCCGCCCCGGCCCAGCCCTTCGACGGTGACGACCTCGTGGCCGTCCGCCTGCGCCGCCAGGACGAGGCAGGCGCAGACCAGCTTCCCGTCGAGGAGAACCGAGCAGGAGCCGCATTCGCCCTGCTCGCACGCGTTCTTCGAGCCCGGCAGACCGAGCCGCTCCCGGAGCACGTAGAGGAGGCTCTCGCCGGCCCAGACGTCCGCCTCGCGCCGCTCGCCGTTGACGGTCAGCTCGAGCCTCATGCGAGGCAGCGCTCCAGGGCCCGGCCGGTCAGAACGCGGAGCGCGTGGCGGCGGTAGGCGGCGCTGCCGCGCACGTCGTCGATCGGGCTGGCGGCCCCAGCGACTGTCTCGGCGAACTCGTCGCGCTCAGCGAGCGGCGCCGTCACGAGCCCCGGCACCGGCCCGGCCGAGCCGAACGCCGCGCGCACCTCGTCACGCTCACGGTCGACGGTCAGGGCCAGCGAGACGACCGAGATGACCATCGCGTTGCGCGGCCCGATTTTCATGAACGTCTGCTGTTGCGCGTCCGCACGCACACGGACGCCCGTGATCAGCTCGTCCTCGGCGAGCGCGTTGCGCTTCGGGCCGGTCAGGAACTCCACCAGCGGGAGCGTGCGCTCGCCGCGAACGCTCGCCACCTCTACGACCGCGTCGCCGATCAGCAGCGGCGGCAGCGCGTCTCCAGCGGGCGAGGCGGTGCCCAGGTTGCCTCCGATCGTCCCTCGGTTGCGGATCTGCGGCCCGCCGATCGTCCGCGCCGCCTCGGCGAGGGCCGGCAGCGCCTCGGCAAGCGGCGGCTCCATCGCCTCGGTGTAGGTAAGGCCGGCGCCGAGCCGGACGGAACCGTTGTCGCGCGACCAAGCGCCGAGCTCCAAGACCTCGTTCAGATTGAGCAGAACCGCCGGCCGCGCGCGGTCGAAGTTGAGCTCCACCATCACGTCCGTGCCGCCCTGGATGGGCGTCGCGTCGGGGCGCTCCGCCTTCAGGCGCACGGCTTCGTCGAGGCTGCGCGGGATCAGCACGTCCACGCGGGCAAGCGTATTGGGCGCACGGGTATCGTCGCCAAATGGAGCTGGCCCGGCGAATCGCGGTCGCCCGCGGCGACGAGCCTGCGGATGTCGTCATCCGCGGCGGCCGCGTCTTCTCGGTCTTCACGCGCGAGTGGCTCGGGACCGACATCGCGATCGCCGACGGCTACGTCGCCGGGCTCGGCGACTACTCCGGTACCGACGAGGTCGACGCCGCAGGCCGCTACGTCGTGCCGGGCTTCATCGACGCGCATATGCACCTGGAGTCGCCGAAACTCCTGCCGGATGAGTTCGCGCGACTCGTCCTGCCGCTCGGCACGACGGCCGTGGTCGCCGACCCCCACGAGCTCGCAAACGTGCTCGGCACCGACGGCGTCCACTGGCTGCTCGATTTCTGCGCCGACCTGCCGCTCGACGTCTACTTCATGGCTTCGTCGTGCGTCCCGGCTTCGCGATTCGAGTCGCCGCGCCGCGCGCTCAGCGAGGGCGACCTCCAGGGGTTGCTCCGCCGGCGACGGGTGCTCGGCGTCGCCGAGATGATGAACTTCCCAGGCGTGATCGCGGGCGAGCCCGCCGAGCTTGCGAAGCTCGGGCTCACCGGGGCCACCCACGTGGACGGCCACGCGCCGGGGGTCCTCGGCAAGGAGCTGAACGCCTACGCCGCCGCCGGAATTCGCTCCGACCACGAGGCGCTGACCGTCGAGGAAGGTCGCGAGCGGCTGCGGGCCGGCATGTGGCTACTGATCCGAGAGGCGTCGATGGCGCGGAACCTGCGTGCGCTGCTCCCGCTCGTCGAGGAGTTCGGGCCCGAGCGGATCGCTTTCTGCACGGACGACAAGGATCCCGACGACATCGCCGAGAACGGCCACATCAACGGGATGGTGCGGGACGCGGTCGCTGCCGGGACCGCCCCCGAGGACGCACTCGTCCTTGCGTCGCTGAACAGCGCGCTCTGGCACGGCCTCGACCACCTCGGCGCCCTCGCGCCGGGCTACCAGGCCGACATCCTGCTCCTGCCGGACCTGGAGAGCTTCCAGCCGGAGCTCGTCCTCAAGCGCGGGCGGCCGGTCGACGAGATCGCGCGCTCCGAGGTGCCCGAGTGGGTGAAGAACACCGTTCGCATCCAGCCGGTCGGTCCCGAGCGGTTCCGGATCCCGTGGCGAGACGACGCTGAGGCGCACGTGATCGGGCTCGTCCCTGACCAGGTCGTCACCGATTCGCTGGTCGCGTCGCCGACGGTGCATGACGGCGAGGCTGTCGCCGACGCGGATCGCGACCTCGCCAAGATCGCGGTGCTCGAACGCCATCTCGGCACCGGCAGGACCGGAATCGGCCTGGTGCGCGGCTTCGGGCTTATGCGCGGCGCGCTCGGCTCGACCGTCGCCCACGACGCGCACAACCTTGTCGTGGTCGGCATGAACGACGCCGACATGGCGCGGGTCGTCGAGCGCCTCGCCGAGCTCGGCGGCGGCATCGTCGCGGTCGAGGACGGCGCGGTCCTCGCGGAACTGCCGCTGCCGGTCGGCGGCCTGCTGGCCGACCTGCCCCTTGCCGAGGTCGTCGAGCGCAGCGCGGCCTGCACCGCGGCAGCGGAGGGGCTCGGTTGCACCGGCGCGACGCCGTTCCTGACGATGTCGTTCCTGGCGCTCTCGGTGATCCCGAGCCTGAAGATCACCGACCAAGGGCTCGTCGACGTCGACCGCTTCGAGCTGGTGTCGCTCGAGGCAGAATGACGGTCCTCGCCAACGCTCACGTCGTCACCATGGACGACGCCGGCACGGAGATCGACGGCGGCTGGATCCGGATCGAGGGGGGCTTCGTCGCCGAGGTCGGCACGGGCGAGCCGCCTGAGCCGGGCGAGGACGTGCACGGCGCGGTCGTCACGCCGGCGCTGATCAATACGCACCACCACCTGTTCCAGACGCTGACGCGCGCACGGGCGCAGGAGGCAGATCTCTTCACCTGGCTGAAGGAGCTCTACCCGGTGTGGGCGCGCCTCGACGCCGAGGCGGAGTACGCGGCCGCACGCACCGGGCTCGCGGAGCTGGCGCTGTCAGGGTGCGGGACCGTCTTCGACCACCATTACGTTTTCCCGCGCGGCGAGGACGGGCTGATCGAGGCGGAGCTCGAGGCGGCGCAGGAGCTCGGCGTCCGGATCCGCGCCTCGCGCGGCTCGATGGACCTCGGCGTTTCGGACGGTGGGCTGCCGCCCGACTCGCTGGTCGAGGAGCTCGACGCGGTCCTCGCGGACACGGAGCGGTTGGCGGCGCTGCACGAGCCCGGCCCGGGCGCGCGCGTGCAGCTGGCGGTTGCGCCCTGCTCGCCCTTCTCGGTGACCGGCCGGCTGATGGAGGAGTCGGCGTCGGTCGCGCGGCGGCTAGGGCTCCCGCTGCACACGCACCTCGCCGAGACCGTCGAGGAGGAGGAGTACTGCCTCGAGCTCTACGGCTGCCGGCCGGTCGAGTACCTCGAACGGCTCGGCTGGCTCGCCGGCGACGTCTGGTGCGCGCACTGCGTCCACCTCGACGAAGCGGACGTGCGGAGGTTCGGCGAGACCGGGACCGGCGTTGCACACTGCCCGACCTCGAACCTGCGCATTGGCGCCGGCGTCGCGCCGGTTCGGGCGCTGCTCGATGCCGGCGTACGCGTCGGGATCGGTGTCGACGGCTCAGCCTCGAATGAGCGCAGTGACCTCCTCTTCGACGTCAAGCAGGCGCTGCTCGTCGCCCGCGGACGCGGCGGTCCGGCCGCGCTGACCGCGCGGGATGCGCTCCGCCTCGCGACCCGCGGCAGCGCGGCCGTCCTCGGGCGCGACGATCTCGGCGCGATCGAGCCCGGCCGCTGCGCCGACCTCGCCGTTTGGCGGACGGACGGCCTCGAGCTGGGCGGCGCCGAGGACCCTGTCGCCGGGCTCGTCCTCTCGGCGCCGCACCGTGTCGACCGGCTGATCGTCGGCGGAGAGGACGTCGTCCGCGACGGCGCGCTCGTGCGGGCTTCCGAGCAGGAGATCGCCCGTGCGCAGCGGAAGCAGGCGAGTAGATTCGCCACATGATCTCGACCCACGTCCTCGACACCGAGCGCGGCGCGCCGCGTGCCGGCCTGAAGGTCGGGCTCTATCGCGGCGACGAGCTCGTCGCCGAAGGCGTGACGGACGGAGACGGCCGCATCGCAGAGCTCGCGCAGTCCCTTGACGGAGGTGATTACCGGCTCGTCTTCCACGTCGAGGGCGAGTTCTTCCGCCAGGTGGAGCTCACGCTCGTGATCCACGACCCGGGGCGCCACTACCACGTACCGCTCTTGATCTCGACCTACTCGTGCACGACCTACCGCGGCAGCTGACGGTCGACGAGCTCGCCGAGCTATTCGAGGGCCGAACACGCCTGGTCGAGCTACTCGCGGAGCTAGACGACCCGCTCGGCTCGGCGGACGACGCAATCGCCGAGCTGACCGACCAGGAGAAGCGCGAGGCCCTGAACGCGCACCCGGCGATCGGCGCCCGGAAGCTATCCGCGCGCTCCGCCGCCGAGCAGGGCGCCGGCGGCCACCCGGCGGTGCTGACCGCGCTCGCCTACCTGAACCAGGTCTACGAGGAGAAGTTCGGCTTCCGGTTCGTGGTGTTCGTGAACGGGCGGCCGAAGTCGGAGATCATCAACCTGCTGCAGGAGCGGCTCGAGCGGAGCCGGGAGCAGGAGCTCGAAACCGGCCTGCGCGAGCTCGTAGCGATCGCCCGCGACCGCTACGAGAGACGGTAGTGCCCCATCCAGCAATACATGCCGGCTTCTGGCCCGCGATCACGCGGCGCCAGAGCCCACCCTCGCTCTTGCCAAGGCTGCCGGCCTTGGCCGCGAGCGAGTGCCGCCTCTGGCTTGGTGCTCGCGACCCAGAAGCTCGACGGCATTACTGGAAGGGGCACTGATGGACCCTTACGCGAACGAGTGGCTCGACCTGCTCGTTCGTTGGCTGCACGTCGTCGCGGCGATCGCGTGGATCGGCTCGTCGTTCTACTTCATCGCGCTCGACAACCATCTCCGTCCGCCGACGGACGAGGCCGACGCGGAGGCGGGGGTCGGGGGGGAGGCCTGGGAGATCCACGGCGGCGGCTTCTACCAGATCCAGAAGTACACCCTCGCGCCGAAGACGCTCCCCGAGCCGCTCCACTGGTTCAAGTGGGAGGCCTACACGACCTGGCTGTCCGGGTTCTCGCTGCTGATCGTCCTCTACTACGTCAACGCGAACACGTACCTGATCGACAAGTCGGTCGCCGACCTGCAGCCGTGGGAGGCGATCGCGATCAGCATCGGGCTGCTCATCGTGGCTTGGCTCGTGTACGACGGCCTCTGCCGGGCGATCTCGAACGACCTGGTCGTCGGCGCGGCGCTGCTCGTGCTCGTGACGCTCGCTGCCTGGGGCGCCAGTCACCTGTTCTCGGGCCGGGCCGAATACATCCAGGTCGGCGCCATGCTCGGGACGATCATGGCCGCCAACGTCTTCTTCGTGATCATCCCGGCCCACTGGGACCTGATCCGGGCGAAACAGGCCGGCCGCGAACCGAACGCGGCGGCCGCGCTGGAGGCCAAGCGGCGCTCGGTGCACAACAACTACCTGACGCTGCCGGTCGTGTTCACGATGATCAGCAACCACTTCCCGATCACCTACGGGCACTCGTACTCGTGGCTGATCCTCGTCTGCCTGCTCGTGATCGGCGCCTGGGTGCGACACTTCTTCAACGTCCGCCACACGGGCCGGACCGCGTGGTGGGTCCCGGTCACCGCTGCGGCCGGGATTGCTGCCGTCGCAGTCGCAATCCGACCCGGCGGCTCCTCCGGCGGGACCGCGGTTCCGTTCACACGCGCGCAGGCGATCGTGCAAGCGCGCTGCGTCCCCTGCCACTCGGTCCACCCGACGAAGGTGAACTCGGCGCCGATGGGGATCGTCTTCGACACGCCGAAGCAGATCGCGACGCAGGCGAGCCTGATCGAGCAGGTCGCGGTGAGCACGAAGGTGATGCCGCTCGGGAACCAGACCGGGATGACGCAGGAAGAACGGGACGCCCTCGGCGCATGGATCCGGCAGGGCGCGAAGAGGCGGTAGTGCCCCGTCGGTAATGCGGCCTAGCTTCTGGGTCGCGAGCACCAGGCTAGAGGCCGCACTCGCTCGCGGCCAAGGCTGGCAGCCTTGGCAAGAGCGAGGGTGGACCCTAGCGCCGCGTGATCGCGGCCAGAAGTAGGTGTGCATTTGCCGGGCGGGGCACTAGGGTTTCCCGCGCATGCTCGAGATCGTCGTTGATGGCGCGACTTTTGAGGCCCGCCTCGAAGAGGGCGCGGCACCGCAAACCGTCGCGACGTTCCGGCGGCTGCTGCCGCTCGAGAGCAAGCTAATCCACGCCCGCTGGAGCGGGGAGGCGTGCTGGATTCCGTTCGGCGAGCTCGACGTCGGGGTCGGCCCGGAGAACGCGACCGCCTACCCGGCGCCCGGAGAGCTGCTCCTCTATCCCGGCGGCGTCAGCGAGACGGAGATCCTGTTCCCGTACGGGCCGACCCAGTTCGGAAGCAAGGCCGGCGTGCTGGCGGGCAACCACTTCGCCACGATCGTCCGGGGCGCCGAGCAGCTGCGCGAGCTCGGCCCGCTGGTCCTCTGGCAGGGCGCCCAGCCGATCCGCTTCGAAGAGCGCTAGCACCGTCCGAAACGGATCGTCTGGGGTCAGACCCCGGCCGTGGCCGACGCAGACAGAGGCGCCACGCGTTCAACCGTTTTTCGATGGACAGTTGCGTGCCCAACTCTCGTCACGAACGGCCCCGTTTGGGGTCAGACCCCGGACGTGCCGGGTTGGGACAGTTGGGCCAGCGCAGCGGTCAGGACGTCGACTGCAAGCTCGATGTCCTCGAGGCTCGAGAGCTCCTCGGGGCAGTGGCTGACGCCGCCGTTCAGCGAGCGGACGAACAGCATCGCCGTCGGTACCCCCGCCGCCGCCAGGACCATGGCGTCGTGGCCTGCGCCAGAGACCAGCCTTGGCGCGTCCGGCAGCAACTCCGAAAGGACGTCGAACGGCGCGCCGCTCATCGCGACCGGGTCGATGCGCGAGGTCGGTTCGAAGCCGATCGCGGCGACGAGGTCGTCGAGCTGCTCGGCCTCCGGGGCGCGGGCATCGACCGACACGGTCACGCGAGCCGGGACGACGTTCGCCGCGTTCGGCTCCACCTCGATCGCCCCGACGGTCGCAACCGCCGGTTCGTGCGCGCAGCGCGCGACGTGGATGATGAACTCGGCCGCCTGGATGACCGCGTCGTCGCGAGCGCCCATCGGCGTTGTCCCGGCATGGTCGGCACGACCCTCGAAGACCGCCCGCCCTCGCACCTGGCCGGCGATCGCCGTGACGACGCCGACCGGCGCGCCGGCACGCTCGAGGAGCGGCCCCTGCTCGATGTGCAGCTCCACGAAAGCAGGTGGGAGCTCGCCAAGCTGTTTGCTCCCCATCGGACCGGTCTCCTCCGCGCGGAAGGCGACGACCGCGAGTTCCGCGTCGGGCAGCCGTGCCGCCGCCTCGATCGCCCCGACGACCCCGAGCGCGCCGTCGAACCTGCCGCCGTCGGGGACGGTGTCGAGATGCGAACCGCTCCAGACGCGCGGCAAGCCCCGACGCCCGATCAGATTCCCGGCCTCGTCGACCTCGGTCTCGAGGCCGGCCTCGCCCATCCAGCCCGCGGCCAGCTCGTGGGCCGCGTCCTCCTCCGGGGAGTAGCCCCGGCGAGTGCCCGCGCCGATCGCATACAGCTCGTCTAGACGCTCCCCGATCCGACCCGGGTGCGTCATCTGCTCGGGGCCGCCGCTGTGACGTTGCCGCTCCAGAGCATCGCCGACCCCAACAGCGGCGCCAGCGCGGCGAGTGCAAAGGCAGCGCGCCACGAGGTCGCGCCGACGACCGCCGCAAACACCGGCGGCACCACGGTCGCCGTCGTGGTCAGGATCGTCTGCTGGAACCCGATCGCGGCGCCGCTTCGCTCGCGCCCGGCGAGCTCGGCTGCCGCGGCGAACGAGAGCCCGTTCCAGCTCATCGCCATTCCTCCCGCGACCACGAACGCGACAACGACGGCGCCGGTCGAGGCGCCGAGCACCGCCGCCGTCGCCGCCAGCGTCGCGAACGCGGCGAGCCCGACGAGGCGAAGGGGCCGAATGCGGTCGCCGAGCACGTCGCTCCAGCGTCCGAGTGCGATCCGGAGCGCGACCGCTAGTGCCTGGATGCCCGCGAGCACCAGCGCCGCTTGCTGCGTCGAGAAGCCACGCTCGTCGTGCAGGTAGAGGACGAGGAAGCCGGTGATGGCGACCTGCGCAACGAGGTAGAGCCCGGCCGAGGCCCCGATCGTCCAGAGGCGGCCGTCCGAAAGCACCCGCCTCGCCTCACCGGCGCCGCTACCGCCGGGGACGTCTCGCACGACCGCTCCACCGACGACCGCGCCCGCGAACGTCAGGCCGGCGAGAAAGAGAAACGCTCCCTCGAGACCCGCGCCGCGTTCGATCGCCGGCAGCGCGAGAGCGGCGACCGCGGCGCCGAGCGGGGTCGATGTCTGGCGAATGCCGAGTGCAAGACCGCGTTCGCCAGGTCCGAACCAGGACATCACCGCGCGGCCGCTCGCCGAGTTGACGCTGGCACCCGCGCCGCCGGCCGCGCCCAGGAGCACGACGACGGCCGCGAAGCTCGACGTGAACGCGACCGGAGCCGCGAGGGCCGCGCAGATGCCGAGACCCGCAGCGAGGACGCGCCGCTCGCCAATGCGGTCGGCCAGTAGGCCCCACGGCAAAAGCGTCCCGATCGGCCCGACCCACGGCGCGGCGATCACGACTCCCACCTGGGTGAGGTTCAGGCCCAGGTCGTTGCGCAGCGCCGGGGCCAGGACGGCCGGGGCCGTTAGCAGCGCGAGGTAAGCAGCCTGAGCGCCTGTTCCGGCGGCCAGGACCGCCCACCGATATCGCCCCATGGGGAGCGCCGGCGACGCTATAGGCCGAACGGATTGAACGGCTTCGGGCTGGTCGAGACGAGCACGCTCTTCGTCTCGAGATAGAGGTCGAGCGTCTCGAGCCCGAGCTCGCGGCCGAAGCCGGACTGCTTGTAGCCCCCGAACGGGATGCCGGGGAAGGCGGTGTACGGCATGTTGATCCCGACCGTGCCGGCCTTGATGCGGCGCGCGATCCGATGGCCGCGCGCCGGGTCGCCGGTCCACACCGTCGCCATCAGGCCGTACTTGACGTCGTTGGCGATCCGCGCGGCGTCCTTCTCGTCCTCGAATGAGGTCACCGTCACGACGGGGCCGAAGATCTCCTCCTGCGCGACCCCCATCTCGCTGTCCACGTTGGCAAGCACGGTGGGCGGATAGAAGGCGCCCTTGCCGTCGAGCGGCTCGCCGCCCGCCAGGACCTCGGCGCCTTCCTCGCGGCCCTGCTGAATGAAGCCGTGCACCTTGTCGCGATGCTCCTCCGAGATCAGCGAGCCGACCTGCGTCTCGGGGTCGAGCGGATCGCCGACCTTCAGCCGCCCCGCCGCTTCGCTGAAGCTGCTGACGAAATCGTCGTAGATCGAGCTCTCGACGAGGACGCGCGAACGCGCCTCACAGCTCTGACCTGCCGAGTAGTAGATCGACCAGACCGAGCTCGGGATCGCGTCGGCGAGGTTCGCGTCCGCGAAGACGAGGTTCGGGCTCTTGCCCCCGAGCTCGAGGGTCAGACGCTTGATGGTGCCGGAGGCGAGCCGCATGATCTCGCCGCCTGTCGCGGTGGATCCAGTGAACGCGATCTTGTCGACGCCAGGGTGCTGGACGAGGTGCGCACCAACCGTCGTGCCCGGCCCCGGGACGATGTTGATGGCCCCGGGTGGGAAACCGACCTCGGCAGCGAGCTCGGCCATCCGCAGCGCGCTGAGCGGCGTCATGGAGTCCGGCTTGAGGACCACCGTGCAGCCGGCCGCGAGCGCCGGCGCGAGCTTCCAGGTCGTCATCATCAACGGGTAGTTCCACGGAACGATCTGGCCCGCGACCCCGACCGGCTCCTTGAGGGAGTAGAAGAGCAGCGAGCCGCCGATCGGGTTCGAGCGGCCGGCGATGGAGGCGATCGCCGAACCGTAGAAGCGAAGGTTCTCGACGCCCTGGGCGAGCTCTGCCTTGACCGACGCGATCGCCTTGCCGACGTTGCGGGCTTCCAGCTCGGCGAGCTCCTTGCGATTCGCCTGGATCGCGTCGGCGAGTGCGTGCAGGAGCCGCGAGCGCTCGGTCGGGGGTGTCTTGCCCCAGTCGCCGTCCAGCGCTGCTCGAGCCGCGTCGACGGCGCGGTCGACGTCCACTTCGGCGGCGACCGCGACCGTTGCCAGCGGCTCGCCTGTGGCGGGCTCGCTCAGCTCGCGCGTCTCACCGCCGGCCGGCTCGGCGCTCTCGCCGTTGATGAACAGTCCGTACTCACGCTGGGTCGTAACCGCCATCGGGGCAGGACGATAGCGGCTCGCGGGCGGGTTTCCGCGCGCTCCGGCGCGGGCAGACCAATCGCATGGCTGAAGCCCAGTCGGTTCAGGTCGAAGCCGCGCGGATTCCCGACCGCGACCGCTTGCTCCAAGAGCTACGCGATGCGGGCCTGGATGCCAAACCCGTCGACGAGGTCTGTATCGAGGTCCCCTGCCGCGACGCCGAGCAGGCGTGCGATGACTTGTTCGCCCTCGCCGAGGACACGATCATGAGCATCGGCGCGCCCTTCGTGCCCATGAAGCACGAAGGCACGATCTACATCCGGCCGCCGCTCTCGTAGCCCGCTTCGGAATCGCCACGCGCCCTTAAATGTTCCACGCGCGCGCGCACCCCATGGGGGGCGCACGAGCGCCCCTACCAAAACGCTATCGAGCAAACACCCACGCCTCCGTGACCGAAACGTGCCGAGTTCGTCACGTTTGCGGGCGCTCGAACAGAGCTGCCTGGCCCTGGCCCACGCCCACGCAGAGTGTCGCCAGCCCGTACCGCCCGCCTCGGCGGCGGAGCTCATGCAGCAGCGTCACGACCAGGCGCGCGCCGCTCATGCCGAGCGGATGACCGATCGCGATCGCCCCGCCGTTGACGTTGACCTTCTCCGGGTCGAGGCCCAACTCCCGGATCACCACCAGGCTCTGCGACGCGAACGCCTCGTTGAGCTCGACCAAATCCAGATCGGTCACATCGACACCCGCGCGAGCCAACAGCTTCCGCACGGCCGGGACAGGCCCGATCCCCATCACGCGCGGATCGACACCCGCCACGGCGGCGCCGGCAAAGACCCCCAATGGCTCCGCACCGAGCGAACGCGCCTTCTCCTCGGATGCGATCACGACGGCTGCAGCGCCGTCGTTGATGCCGCTCGAGTTCCCGGCCGTGACGGTGCCGCCGTCACGAAACGCAGGCTCCAATGCCCCCAGCTTCGCCTCATCCGTGTCCGCCCGCGGATGCTCGTCGCGGTAAGCGTCGCCCACGGCCACCAGCTCGTCCGCGAACCGGCCTGCCTTGTCGGCGGCCGCCCACCGCCGCTGGGACTGGAGCGCGAACGCATCCTGTTCGTCGCGCGAGACGCCGTACCGCCCGGCAACGTTCTCGCCGGTCTCGCCCATGGACTCGAGCGGGAACACCTCCGCCATACGGGGATTCGGGAACCGCCAGCCGAGGGTCGTGTCGTACACCGTCCGATCGCCGCGCGGGAAGCCACGGTCGGGCTTCGCGAAGACGAACGGCGCCCGGCTCATCGACTCGACGCCGCCGGCGACGAACAAATCACCTTCGCCAGCGGCCACCGCGTGGGAAGCCGACACGATCGCGGACAAGCCGGAGGCGCACAGCCGGTTCACCGTCACGCCCGGAACCGAGTCCGGCAGCCCCGCCAGGAGCGACGCCATGCGCGCGACGTTCCGATTGTCCTCGCCCGCTTGGTTGGCGGCGCCGAAGTAGACGTCCTCGATCTCGCCAGGATCAACGCCCGCGCGCTCGACCGCCTCGCGGATGACGAGGGCGGCGAGGTCATCGGGCCGTTCGCCGGCGAGAACTCCGCCGTAGCGACCGACCGGCGTCCGCACGCCGCTCAACACGACAGCTCTGCTCACGCGAGCGAGGCTAGCTCACGAAGTCGAGCTGAACGCGCTCCGGGAAGGCGCCGAGAACCTCGCCGCGCCGCAGAAGCTCGGTAACGGCCTGGCGCCCCTCCTCACCGTAGTCGCACGTGAAGTCGTTCACGTACATGCCGACGAAGCGGTCGGCGAGGGCGGTGTCGAGGCCGCGGCCGAACCCCAGCGCGTACTCCATCGCCTCGGGCCGGTTCGCCAGCCCGGCTTCGATCGACTCCTTCAGCACCTCCGAGAGATCGTGGAGCGGCGCCGGCCCAAGATCCCGCCGCGCCACGTTGATTCCGAGTGGCAGCGGCAGACCCGTTTCGAGCAGCCACCACTCGCCGAGGTCGACTACCTTGTGCAGCCCTTCCGCCTCGTAGGTGAGCTGGCCTTCGTGAATGAGCAGCCCCGCGTCGGCGCGCCCGGACTTCACCTCGTCGAGGATTCGGTCGAACGACACCTCCCGGAAGCGGAAGTCGCCGAGGAAGAGCCGCAGGACCAGAAATGCGGTGGTCATGCGCCCCGGGATCGCGATCTCGAGCGACTGCATCTGATCACGCTCGAGCGGCTCGCGCGCCACGACCACCGGCCCGTAGCCCGAGCCCATGCTCGCTCCATGCGGGAGCACCGCGTAGTGGCGTTGCACGAACGGATAGGCGTGCAACGAGATCGCGGTCGTCTCGAGCCTCCCCTCGAGCGCCCAGTCGTTCAACGTCTGAATGTCCCGCAGCACGTGCTCGAACTCGAAGCCGCGGGTGTCGATCCGGTCCGCAGCGAGTGCCCAGAACATGAACGCGTCATCGGGATCCGGGCTGTGGCCGAGTCGAATCAGCACCCGGCGAGGCTAACGCAACCGGAAGTCCTCCGCGCGTACCATGAGCCGCAGTGGCGGGGCCTGCGCTCACGGACGCGATCCAGGACTACCTCAAGGAGATCTACAAGCTCCAGGAAGGCGGGGGGCGCGTCTCGGTCACGGCGCTCGCGCGCGAGCAGCGCGTCGCGCCCGGCTCGGCCAGCGAGATGGTCAAGAAGCTCGCCGCACTCCAGCTCGTCGACCACGAGCCCTACCGCGGCGTCCGGCTTACGGAGGCCGGCGAGCGGGTGGCGGTCGAAGTCATCCGCCACCACCGACTGCTCGAGCTCTACCTGGCCGAGACCCTCGGCCTGGACCTCGACGACGTCCACGCCGAGGCCGACCGCCTCGAGCACGTCATCTCCGAGGAGCTCGAGGCCCGGATCGACAGAGCACTCGGGTTCCCAACCCATGATCCCCACGGGGATCCGATTCCGAATGCTGCGCTGGAGTGGCCTGAAGCAAAAGGGGCTAGCTCTTCTCGCTGAAAGTGCGCAGCACTTTCAGCGATCACCGGCCAAAGAACCAGCGTTCCAGGGGCCGCAGCAGCTCGTCGCGCGCGAACGGCTCGCAGGCCGCGACACGGCCATCCTGGGCGGAGACGCGGGCGTCGTCATCGAGCGTCGCGTTCGCTTGCTCCAGGGCGTCCTCGAGCTCGTAGCCCTCGAAGAGGTAGTCGTCGGGGTGCGGCTCTTCGCTGCGTCGATGCTGCGGGTTGACCGCTCGGCCGACCGCCCAGACCGCGCCAGGCTTCCGCTCGATCCAGATCACAACGCGCTCGGTGACCCCCGCATCGTCGACTCCCTCGAGCACCCGCTCGGCGAAGACGGCGGTCGACCGGTCACGCCGACGCTTCACACCCTGACCCTACCGCGAGCCGCGCCTAGAATCGAGGTGTGGTCCGGTTCTCGAGCTTCCTGCGAAACCCGTTCTCGTTCCTCTTTGCCGGCTCGTCCAAGGAGCAGCGGATCGCCGCCTACGTGATCCGCGAGCACGACCGCGGCAGGCGTCTCGACGAGATCGTCGAGGACCCCTACGTCCGCAACCGCGTCACTCCTGCTGAGCTCGCGCGGCTGCTCGCGCGACCCGAGGTGATCGAGGCGCTGGGACGCGCGACGGTCGCTGAAGCACAAGGCCGCCTGACCTAGGAGGGCTAGACCTGGGCACCGACCTTTCGCTCCCGCGCCTTCGCGAGCGCGACAGAGCCGATCGCAACGTCCCAGGCCGCGAGGCCGTTCGACTTGAAGATGACGATATCGTCGTCTGCCTGGCGGCCCTCGAGCTCGCCGGCGACGACCTCTTGGAGCTCGTGCACCTCGAGCCAGTCGAGCACGCCCGCCTCAACGGGCTCGATCAGGTCGCCTGACTCGAGCCGCGCCTGCTCGCGCGAGTCGCAGCAGACGAAGGCCGCCCGCTCGAGCACCACGTTGTCGAGCTCACGGGCCCGCGGTTCGTTTGCGCCGACCGCGCAGACGAGCGCCCCGGATCGCAGCCACTCCCCGCGCAAGACGGGATCCTTCGCCGTGGTCACGGTCACGACGACATCGCAATCGGCCGGCTCGCGCGGCGATTCGCCCGGCTCTGCCCCCGTCTCCGCGCAGAACTCGGCGAGACGCTCAGGCGTCCGGCAGTGGGCAACCACCCGCTCGATGCCCGGCAAGGCCTCACGGATGCAGGCCACCTGGCTCCGCGCCTGCCATCCGCAGCCGATCACGCCGAGGCTCGAAGCGCCCGGCCGCGCCAGGTACTTGGCCGCGATGCCACTCGCGGCACCGGTCCTGAGCTGGCCCAGCTTGTCCGCCTCGATCACGGCTGCGAGTGCCGCCGACCGCGTGTCGAAGAGGACCACGACGAACGGTGTCCCGCCCGGTAGCCAGGTGTATGACTTCAGCCCGGCGAGCTCGAGCTCACGGTCGACTGCGGCCATCACCGCGAAGACACCGTCTTGAACGCGCACTCGCTCGCGCGGCCGGTTCTCGACCTCCCCGGCGGCGAGGCGCTGGAAGCTGCCCTCGACGGCCGCGAGCGCATCGGCCGGGGTGAGCAGCGAACCGACCTCGGCTTCGGTCAGGTAGAGCGGCACGCCGCGAGTCTACGAGTCGGACTTCTTGATGAAGCTGATCGCGCCGCTCGTCTCGAGAACCGCCCACTGCACCTCGTCGAGCGATGCGATCTGCTGCAGGCGGGCCTCTTCCATGAGGTCCTCGAGGCTTAGACGCTCACGGTGGAGGTTCCTCTCGATCGGCTTGCCGCCCTCGACCACGACGACCGGCTGCCCGTCGAGCACAGGCCGCAGGGACGGCACGCGGAAGCTCACGTACGAGGTGGCGACCTGGAGCACGGCGATCGTCCCGACCACGATCACAGCTCCCGTCACCGAGTAGTCGTCTTGCGTTAGCCCCTGCTGGATCGAGTCTCCGAGCACGATCAGCAGGATCAGGTCGAAGGGCTGCAACGAGGAGAGCTCGCGGCGGCCGACCACCCGCGTGAGAACGGTCACGAAGGCGTAGAGGACGATTGACCGGATCGCTAGGTCCATCAGCGCCCCTTCCAGTGATGCCGCCGAGCTTCTGGGTCGCGAGCACCAAGCCAGAGGCCGCACTCGCTCTCGGCCAAGGCTGGCAGCGTTGGCAAGAGCGAGGGTGGGCTCTGGCGCCGCGTGATCGCGGGCCAGAAGCCGGCATGTATTGCTGGAAGGGGCACTATGGAAAGATCGTCACCTTTTGGTGGAGGGCCGCCAGCTCCGTGTCGCCGTCGAAGAGCGTCGTCGAGCGCGACCGATGCCCGACGTTCGTCGGGTTGACCTGGAACTGCATGTAGAGGATGAAGGACTGGTTCTGCGGGATGTGGCCGAGGGTGAACTCGAGCTGCCCGTTGTGGCTCGCCTCGCCCGTCGGGCTCGGCTCGAGCGTGTTGATGGACATGCCCTCGGCCCACCCCCTGCCGAGCCGCAAAATTGCGTTCTTCAACTCCTGGTGGGCCGTGATATGGAAGCGGGCCTCCCAGATCAGGCCGCCCCGGAGCTTCGTCGGCGCGTAGACGCTCAACGTCGCCGCGGGCACGGTGGCCTTCGCCGTCGTCGGGCGCTGACCGAACACGTTGAACAGGGCGAGCACCGGGATGAGGGCGATCAGCGCGAACATGGCGCGGCGGATCCAAAGATCCTTGTCGCGCCCGCGCAGGTCGCGGTCACGCCCGAGGTCGATCTCATCCGGCGCCGCCACGTGCCCGGGTTCGCCACGACCTTGTTACGTCCTGCGCGGGTTAGGCTCTCCGTGCAGGGCACGCTCACGAAGGACTGACCGCGCATGAACAAGCCGCGCATCTTCCTTGGGTCATCGGGCAAGCAGGCCAAGCTCCTCCAGGCAATCACGCGGGGGCTCAAGGACATCGCCGACGTCGAGCCCTGGACGACCACGTTCAACCCGGGTCGGTCCACCCTGGACCGGCTGGTCGAGCTCTCGCAGGAGGTCGATTTCGCCGCTTTCGTGTTCGCCCAGGACGATTGGACGACGACGGACGCGTCGCAGTCCGCCCAGGCGTCGCCGCGGGACAACGTGGTCTTCGAGGCCGGACTGTTCGGCGGCGTGCTCGGGATGCGGCGCACGTTCATCCTCCACGCGAACGATTCGAAGCTGCCGACCGACCTGCTCGGGCTGACCTCCGTCCGCTACGACCCGGGCACCAGCGCGGCGGAGGTTCGCGCGATCAACCAGAAGCTCCGCAAGGCGATCGAGACCGAGGGTCGCCGCGGCCCGATCGAGGGGCTGTGGTGGCAGCTCTCGCTGACGGTCCGAACCGAGGACGAACCCTCGGCGGTGAGCCTCCTGCGCATCTCACGGGACCGGGACGGCGGCCTGAGCGTGAATGGCCGGGGCTGGCAAGAGGACGGCACGATTTCCTCCCGCTACTGGAGCGAGGCGGCGAAGGAGCGCAGGGATCCGGCCGGCGTCTTCTACTACTGGAGGGGCGAGCGCCCTCGGGACCCGAATGCCCCGCAGCTCGAGGGCACCGGCGAGATCAAGATGGAGGCCGTCGACCGCGCGAGCGGGTACTGGACGACGCGATCAGATCGCGACCCGGGGCTCAATGCCCGAACCTCCGGCATCTACATGCGTGCTGACCCCTCAGACCTGCAGGTGCTGGACGGCGGAAGCGAGGATGAACGGGCCCAGCTCATCGCGCAGCGCCTCGAGGAGTGGAAGTCGGCAGCGAATGCATTCTGACGCCGACCTACGGCGGCGAGGCGACTGATCCGGTCGGGGGCGCTCCGCGTCGCCCCGGCCGGATCAGTTCGAGCGCTTCTCAGTCGTCGTCGTGGTGGTTGATCTTTACCTGGCCGCGGATCTCGCCGGCCGGGAAGTTCGCGGTGTGGACGTTCGCGTACGCGTCTCCGCTGCGAAGAATCCGCATCGCGGCGTCGAAGCTCCCGGCAGGCACGTTCTGCGCCGGCACCGCCACGAAGTCTGCAGCCGTGACCGTCCGGGTTACCGTGCCTTGCTGCGGACACGCCGGCGTCCCTGCGGGGCCGTTCCCGAGGTTGGTGCACAGGAAGAGAAAGATCCCGCCGTTCACGCCCGGCTCCCCGAAGTGCAGGTGTGACTGCGTGATGTTGCTCGTCTGGCCGCCGAAGAGCGTCAGCCGGTAAGTCATGCTGTTTCCGTTGATCGTGGCACGTAACGAGGCCTTGCCGTTGGTCAGGATCGGCGGCACCTCGTTGAAGCCCGAGAGCTTGGCCCGGATCTGTGCCCCGCCGTGCGTGCCGCTCTTGTGGCCCCGACCCGAGGCCAGCGCTATGGATGTTGCGACCAGCGCTAACACCACCAGCGCACCGATCGCCCAGGTGCGTCGCATAGGAACTCCCCCTTTCAAGGGCGGGAAGGTCGGACTCTGGACCGAAGGGCTGAGGCCGCAGTCTCTCCGCTCTTCGCCTGCCGGCCCGCCCGAACCGACAGCGCAATCGTGAACCCGGGCGACACCGCTGTCAACGCGGCGTCCCTTTTCACTTCCTAGAGGGGCCGGCTCCGCCGGCCCCGTTACCACTTGTGGACCCCAACGAGGAGGCCCATGGGGGAAACCGGGTTTCCCCCATGAGAGCGAGCGCGCCGAAGGCGCGCAACGCGAAAGTGCGCCCGGCATGATTCGAACATGCGACCTCTGCCTCCGCAGGGCAGCGCTCTATCCCCTGAGCTACGGGCGCGCGGGGGTCAAGTGTAGCCGGGCGACGGCGCCGCCAACGCACAGCTCCGCGTCGTCGGGAACCGCTGTCCTGACGTAGCCGAGCGCCCAGCCGGGGACCGCGCTTGTGATCCGGCCCACGGTCTTGCCTTCGTAGTCGATCTCGTCGCCCGGCTGCGCAGACTGAACCTCGAGCACCCGCAGCCTGCGGTTGACGTGGCCGCGGTGGTGGAGTCGAACGATCGGCTCCTGCCCTGGATAGCAGCCCTTGGTGAACGAGATATGCGTCTCGTCCAGGCCTGCCTCGGCAGGCAGGATCGTGTCGTCGAGCTCCTTTCCCCAGGCAGGAACTCCGGCCTCGATCCGCGTCCGCTCGAGCTCGCCCTCGTCGAGCGTCGGCTCAAAGTCCGCATCGAGGACCTCCACCGTCCCGGGCACCTCACCTGGCAGCCCCTCGCCCTCACCGAAGACCAGCGTCGACGTGTGCTCCTCGGGCTCGATCTCGCACTTTGCGGCGAATCGCGCACGGAGCAGCGTCGTCCCGACGATGTCGCCGAGCTCGGGCTCGGTCAGCAGCAGGAAGTCGTCTTCCCCGCGGCGCCACACGCGCAGCGGCGCGATCACCCGCCCCCTGGGGGTGAGCAGCAACGCATCGAATACGCCGTGCCGCGTTGTGTCGTTCGAAAGCATCCGCTGGAGGAAGTCCTCCGCGTCCGGTCCCTTCACGCGGACGTACGCGCGCGACCGAGAGACCCCAGGTGCCGTCGTCATCGCCACCGTCCTAGAGTAGACGCGGGCGTGCTGGACAACCTCGTGTCCGACCTGGTCGGCCCCTCCGTCTCCGGCGCCGCGGCGTGCTTCGCGGCCGCTGACGAGGAGACGGCGGCTGCGGCAGGCGGCGTCGAGGCGGACGATGTTTTCGTGATCGCAAGCGTCACGAAGACATTCGTCGCCGCGGCGACAATCCGCCTGGCGGCCGACGGCGTCATCGGCCTCGACGAGCCCGCCGCGCGTTGGTGTGACCTGGCTCCCGCGGACGTGACGGTGCGGATGCTCCTCGACCACACGAGTCGCATCCCGGACTACGTCGCAGTTCCCGGCGTGATCGAGGCCCACCTACGTGAGCCGGCGCGGGTGTGGGATCCTCGCGAGCTCGTCGGGCTGGCGACAGGACGCAACTCCGAGTGGCGCTACTCCAACACGAACTACGTGCTGCTCGGGCTCGTCCTCGAGGCGGCGACCTCGAAATCGCTCGATGCCGCATTGGACGAGCTCGTGCTCGCTCCGCTCGACCTCCGCTCGACGAGGCTGCCGCGGTCGCCTGACGCGTCGTTCGCGTGGGCCGCCGGTGGAATCGAGTCGACGCCGCGGGAGGTCTGCGGGTTCCTCGGCGCACTGCTTCGCGACGAGCTCGTCGATACGACCGAGCTGCGCCGGACGGTCGAGGTGACAGACAACGTCGAGTTCGACCGCTACGGCGCCGGCATCGCCGTCATGTCCTCGATCCTCCGCTTTGCGGACTCGCCCTGTGGGGCGGCGTGGGGTCATCTCGGCTTCGGGGTGAACGAATCCGCAGCGGCGCTCGCCGCACCGGACGGCAGTCGCTGCCTCGCCGTCTGTACGCGCGGGGCGCTCGACGAGAGCGGCTGGCGTGTCCTCGCCGAGAGCGCGTGGTCGATCTTCTGTAACTGGAAGGCCTCGCCCTAGACTGCTCTGCGTGTTCCGCTCCAAGGCAGAGCAGAAGGTCGCCGACGCCGGCTACGACCCCGCGCGACTGCCGCCCGGCCAGTACCTGACCGAGAAATGGCCCGTCCTCCATGCCGGCGACGTCCCGGAGACGGACCTCGCAACCTGGGACTTCAAGGTCTTCGGCGAGGTCGAGAATCCGATCACCCTGACGTGGGAGCAGCTTCAGGAGCTGCCGTCGATCGAGATCACGATCGACATCCACTGCGTCACCCGCTGGAGTCGGTTCGACACAAACTTCCGCGGCGTCCACTGGCACGAGCTCGCAAAGCTCGTCAGGCCGAAGCCGAGCGCCCGCTTCGTCGTCGCCCATGCGGAGCAGGACTTCACGTCGAATGTGCCGCTGGAGGCGATCGAGGACGAGAACGCGCTGATCGCCTACGAGGCCGACGGCCAGCCGCTCGAGCCCGAGCACGGCTGGCCTCTCCGTCTGGTCGTGCCGACCCGCTACTTCTGGAAGAGCGCGAAGTGGCTCCGGGGTCTCGAGTTCCTTGACCACGACGAGCCGGGTTTCTGGGAGCGGTACGGGTACCACAACGACGCGGAGTACTGGCGCGAAGAGCGGTACAGCTTCTAAGTAAGAATCGAAGCGTTAATATCCGCCCCTCTTCGAATCCTCGAAGGAGGGGTGAGATGGGGAGATTCTTCACGGCCACGGCAATTGCCGTGAGCTCGGTAGCGCTCGTCGCCGGAGTGGCGGCAGCGACACCAAATGGCTCCGACACGCTCATAACAGTCGGAAGCAAGCAAACACCGTTCCCGCAGAACAAGCAGAACGAGCCTGCGGTGGCGGTGAACCCGGCCGACCCGAGCATCGCGGCGGCGGGCGTCAACGACGAGATCGACATCGAGGCGTGCAACAAGCGGGACGACAAGACGTGCCCGTTTACGACCGGTGTCGGCACGTCCGGGATCTACTTCTCAGATAACGGCGGCTCGAGCTGGATCCAGCCGACGAACTACACCGGGTGGACGGCGAGAGACTGCCTCGGCCTCGTCGGCACGTCGTCGGCTCCGGCCGACAACTGCGACCCGCATGTCGGACCGATTGGGACGCTTCCGAACTACTTCGAGAACCGCCTGGTTTCCGACGGCGACCCGGCCGTGGGCTTCGGCCCGCAGCGCGGGTCGAACGGGCAGTTCTCGTGGAGCAACGGTTGGCGGCTCTACTATGCGAATCTGAGCTCGAACTTCAGTGCCGACCGCTCAGAGTTCGCGTTCAAGGGCTTCGAGGCGATCGCCGTCTCGCGCCTCGACAGCCAGGACTATGCCGCGGCGAAGGCCGGGGTCAACACCGCCTGGAAGGCGCCGGTGATCGTGACGAAGCAGAACGCGGCGCTCTTCTCCGACCACGAGATGGTCGCGGTCGACGACGCGTCGTTGAGCCCGTTCTTCGGCCACGTCTATGTCTGCAACGCGGCGTTCCGGAGCCAGGAGATCGGCGGCTTCCCGGAGCCCATCGTCCTCAACTCGTCGGCCGACGGCGGGAATACCTGGAGGACGCGCCAGGTCTCTCCGTCCGTGAACAACAACACGGTTGGCGGCCGGCAGGACTGCGCTGTCAATACCGACAGCGAAGGCACGGTCTACGTTTTCTGGGACGGGATCGATCCCAAGACGAAGACGCTCGCGATCTTCATGATCCGCTCGTTCGACGGCGGACAGTCGTTCGAGCGGCCGGCTCGAATCGTCACGCACATCGACGAAACCGGGATCCGTGACTTCACGGGCGACCTTACGTTCGACGGGCAAGCCGGCGCACGCGACGGCTCGTTCCCGACTGTGGATATCGCGAACGGTGCTCCGACAGGAGCGGATGCGACCAACGAGATCGTCCTCGCTTGGTCGAACGGACCGACTCCGTCCGACACGAGCCCGGGGCCGAACGAGCAGGTGAGGGTGATGACGTCGACCAACGGCGGCGTGTCGTGGACGTCGTCAGGCGTGGCTTCACCTGGGAGCGACCGACCGGACTTCCCGGCGATCGCGATCTCGCCCGACGGGACCGACGCGTACGTGACGTATATGAACTTCCTGCAGCCGTGGCAGTCGGACAACACGGCTCCGCGGCTGTTCCAGGGAGTCGTCCGGCACGCGGACGTCAATCCTGCGACGGGCGCGATCGGGGCGTGGAGTGACATCCATCGAGGACCCACAGGCGACGCTCGCGGTTCCAGCGCGAACGCGCTCATCGACGAGTTCCTCGGCGACTACGACTATGCGTTCGCGACCCGAGACGCGGTAGCGGTCGCGTGGAACGACGCCCGAAATGCGGCCGACTGTCCGGCGATCGACGCGTACCGAGACGACGTCGCGAACGGGACGGCGGCGGGTGTCTCTACCGACCCGACCCGGCCGGCGCCGGAGCAAGACTGCCCGGCGACGTTCGGGAATACGGACATCTTCGGCGGCTCGTACGCCGACCCGACCCCGTAGGCGGGGATAGGTCGAAAAAGCGGAGGCCCGAGTGATCGGGCCTCCGCTTTACGTTTTCGCCTTCGCATTTTCGATAGATATAGAGTTCGTTCTCAGTCTCACAAAGGGGGAGAGATGAGAAAGCTTTTACTGCTCCCGCTCCTCTCGGCGCTGCTCTTTGGCGTGGCGTCGATAGCAGGGGCACAGGCGGGGTCGGACACGCTCGTCAATGTGGGGAGCCCGTCGACACCGTTCTCGCAGAACA
>JBKOUJ010000025.1:0-26883 GCA_046723355.1 Actinomycetota bacterium
CGGAACGCCCGTGCGTACGTCTCCTGCATCAAGTCCTCGGCTTCCTCGCGGGAGGAGACCATCCGCCTCGCGACGCGGTAGACCTGGTCGGCGAGGTCGAGAGCTTCTTCCTCGAATCTGACGCGGTCCCTGGCGTCCTCGGCGAGTCGCCTCGCCTCCGTCTCCGGCGCCGTCTCACCCACAACGGCCACCCTAGCAACGCTCGTTTTGAGGTTGCAACGAGCCGGATCCAGCCTGCATTCCCGTTAGTTCCGAGCGCCCTTCGGGTAGGAGGCTGGGACCCGACAGAAAGGCAGGGCTGCGATGGAAGGGTTCGAGGTCGTCACGAGCGACGACTGCAAGATCGGTCACGTGGTCGCCGTGGAGAACGGCCACCTGATCATCGAGCACGGCCTACTCAAGAAGACCAAGCACGCCGTCCCCGAGACGTTCGCGCATCCCGACGAAAGCGAGCAGACCGTCCGGTTGAGCGTCTCCAAGGAGATCGTCGAGAGCTCGCCGAAGCTCGACAACGGCACGATCGACACCCAGGCCGTCGCCGAGCATTTCGGCCTCGCCGAGGGCACACCCGCGTCCGACACGGAGGGTTACGGTGAGGTGCTCCCCGACGACCCGGCGCGCACGGCCGACCAGGACCTCATGCGGGCCGGGCAGGAGCCGGCCGATCAACAGCGGGCGAAGACCCGCGAAGGCGGTCTGGAGCCGGAGCGCGGGACGGAGAGCGCGACGCCCGGTTACCTGAGCGACCGGTCGCCAGGCGGACTCTAGACAGGCTGGGCCGGCCTGAAGCCGGCCTTGGCCATCGCGACGAGGAGCGCTTCGAGGTCGGTGCGCTCCTCGTCCCAGCTGAGCATCACGGTGCCCATCAGGTTCGCGTTCGCGAACTCGAGTCCCTCGTGACCCCGGAGCGCCGCGCCGAGCCGCTGGACGCAGCGCTCGCAGCGGATTCCGGTGACCTGGAGCGTCTCGGTGCGGACGGCCATCACTTCGAGACTACCGTGCGCTCGGCCACGTCCGCCGCGGCGGCGCGCAGGCCGTCGCTCCTCCCCACCGCGATCTGGCGGTCCGCCTCGGAGGACTCGGCATCGAGCGCGTCGAGGTAGGCCGCGCCGCCCAGCCTCGTCGCCGCAGGGCGCACGAGCTCGAGGAGCTCCCTCGTAAGCTCGGCTAGGCTCGCCAGCCGGCCTCCCTCTGGGTGAATCAGCTCCGCCCGCGGGCCGAATCGGAGCGCCGCCCACCGGTTCTGCGCGTAATCGCCGCGCCGACCAGGTCGATCGGAAAGCAGCGGCCGCTCGAGCGCCGTCGCCGCGAGAGCCTGCAGGAGCGCGACGAAGGCGACTGTCCGCGCGAGGGCAGTGGGCTGGTCGGGCATTCGGACCTCGACCGTTCCGAACTTCGGGTGCGGCCTCGCGTCCCACCAAAAACGCGTGTAGTCCTCCGCGACGCCTGAGGCGACGAACCGCTCGACGAACGCCTCCCACCCCGCGTAGGAGTCGAATGCGGGCGGCGCCCCGGCCCGCGGCAGCTGCGCGAGCACCTCGGCCCTGTTGGAAGCGAGGCCGGTCTGGACGCCGTCGGCGTACGGAGAATTCGCGGAGAGCGCCAGCACAACCGGCAGCCACGGAAGCATCCCCTCGAGAGCGTGGAAGCAGGCCTCGTCGCTCTCCACGCCGACGTGAACGTGGAGCCCATTGACGGCCTGCCGCCGCACCGAGACGCCCCCGTACGCGAGGAAGGTCTTGTAGCGCTTTTCCTGAACGACCTCCTGCTCCTCGGCCCGGCTGAACGGATGCGTTCCGGCGGCCGCGATCACCATCCCTTCCGGACGCGCGATCTCCGCTGCCGTCCGGCGCAGCGCCCCCAACGCAGCGGGCGCTTCGTCCACCGAGGCGCAGATACCCGTGTTCAGCTCGACGATCGAAGCGTGAAGCTCGGTCTTGAAGAGTCCGGGAAGCTCGCGTCCCTCGGCCCCAGCCAGCAGCGTCCGCACGCCGGGAACGAGCGCAAACGTCTCGGCGTCGAGGATCATCACTTCCTCCTCCACTCCGATCGAAAAAGGCGGGCTCTCCCCGAAGTGCTGCTCGATCACGCGGGCAGGCTAATCGTCGCCTGCACGCGGCCGCCGCAGCTGTCCCTAGGCGCGCGGCTCGGCGCAGGACCCGCTGCGTGAAGGCCTCGCGGCCGAAGGCCGCGAGGGTCTGCGCGCGGCCAAATTCCCTCCAGTTTTTCCTGCGGAAAAACTGGAGGGCCCGGGCAGGCATCGGGCCCTCCAGTAGGCGCTCCCGCAGCCGCGCTGGCAACGGCTGCGTGCGGAAGCGCGGCCCCCAGGGGTCAGGGGCCGTCCTGGACGGTCAGCTCATCGGGGAGAAGATGGCTGCCGTCCGAGCTTGACGTCGATGGTGATCTTGTTCGTGTCGCGGTAGACCTCGAGGGAGATGGACTGACCCGGCCGTTTGGCCGCGATCAGGTCGCGCAGCTGGTCGACGGAGCTGAGCGGAACGCCGTCGGCGGAGACGATCAGGTCGCCGCCGACCGGCCAGCTCTCGCCGGAGATGACCGCCGTGTCGCTCCCGGCGCGAAGCCCGGCAGCAGCCGCACCGCTGCCGGGCTGCACGCTGGCGACCAGGAGGCCGTGTGATGAGGGAAGCCTGAAGAGGCGCGCGATCTCGGCGCTGACCGGCTTGGCGGTGATCCCGATGAAGGCGTGGTCGACCTTGCCCGTCTTGATCAGCTGCGCGACGACCGCCCGGACGGTGTTGATCGGGATAGCAAAGCCGATTCCGATGTTGCCGTCGGTGCCGGAGTTGCCCGTCGCGATCTGGGCGTTGACGCCGATCACCTGGCCGCGCGAGTTGATCAGCGGGCCGCCCGAGTTGCCGTGATTGATCGGCGCGTCCGTCTGGATGACATGGTCGATCGGGTACTGGTTCGGGGCGCTGATCGCGCGCTGCACCGCGCTCACGATTCCGGCCGTCACCGAGCGGTCGTAGCCGAGGGGATTCCCGATCGCGACCACGGAGTCGCCCACGCGGACCCGGTCCGAATCTCCGAACGCAAGCGGAGTCAGCGCTCGCGAGCGGGCGTCGATCTGGAGGACGGCGAGGTCGGTCGACGGATCGGAGCCGACGATCTTCGCCTTCATGTTGTCGCTGTTCGAGAAGCTGACCTCGACAGATCGCGCGCCGGCGACGACGTGGTAGTTCGTGACGATGTGGCCGGCCTTGTCCATGACGAAGCCGGAGCCGAGAGCCTTCTGCTCCTCCGTCTGGGGAAGGCCGAAGTTGAACGGATCGCTCGTCCTGACGATCTGCGTCGACGTGACCTGGACCACGCCCGGCGCGTCGTGCCGAAAGATGTCGTTGATCGTCAGCGCCTTGCCCGGCCGCGTCTCGAACGAGGTCGGCGAGATGCCGCCCAGCGCCGGCTGGATCTGCCGGACTGTCGTCGTCTTGCCGCCGAGGCCGAAGGCCGGGGCCACGGCGAGCGAGATGACGCCACCGACGAGCCCGGCCGCGACCAGCGCAACAACCGGCAGCACTTGCGTGCGAGCAGGCACGGACCGGTTATAACGCCGCCCCGTTGCAGCGCCGTTAAGCCCGTTTTGCGCCTCTGTTAAGCGTCCTTGGGCGCGGTTGTCTCGGGGACGGACGTCGCAGGCACCTCGCGGTGGACTGTCCACCGAAACTGGTCTTCGCGGACGTGTGTGGAGAAAAAGTCACGCATTCGGCGCACCGTTCTTGGCGGTTTCGCTGGAGCGGACTGTGGCGGGGGCGCGTTCGATGGCGCAGAATGACCCGATGCGCTCCGCTGTGACCGTGGCGTGCGTGCAGGCGGAGCCTGTCATCCTGGACCGGGACCCCACGATCGAGAAGGTCGCGCGGCTGGCGACCGAGGCCGCCCGCAGCGGCGCCCGGCTGCTGGTCTTCCCGGAGGCGTTCATCCCCGCTTATCCCTCCTCGGTCTGGGCGCGCGCGCTCGCCGGCTGGGCGGAACCCGGCGCGAAGGAAGCGTTCGCGATGCTCGCGCGGGAGTCCCTCGAAATCCCCGGCGAGGCCGCGGACCGGCTCGGAGAGATCGCGCGCGAGAACGAGGTCTGGCTCGTCACGGGCGTCACCGAGCGCGACCCCGAGCGGCCCGGGACGCTCTACAACACGCTCCTGTACCACGCGCCCGACGGCTCGCTCGCGCTCAAGCACCGCAAGCTCGTCCCGACGAACCACGAGCGGCTCGTCTGGGGCCAGGGCGATGGCGAGGGCCTGCGCGCGATCCAGACCGACCTCGGCCGGCTCGGCGGCCTGATCTGTTGGGAGAACTACATGCCGCTCGCCCGCTTCGCCCTCTACGAATCGGGCGTCGAGATCTACGTCGCCTCGACCGCCGACGACGGCGACAGCTGGCAGTCGACGCTGATCCACATCGCCCGCGAGGCGCGGGCGTTCGTGATCAGCCCGAGCCACTTTCAGCGGGCGGCGTCCTATCCGGACGACTTTCCGCTTCGAAAGCTCTTCGACGGCGTCGATGTGATCGGACGCGGCGGCAGCGCGATCCTCGCGCCCGACGGCAGCTACCTTGCGGGCCCGCTCTACGACGAGGAGGGGATCCTCTACGCCGAGCTCGATCCGGCCCGGCTGGACGAGGAGCGGCAGCGCTTCGACCCCGCCGGCCATTACCACCGCCCGGACGTGCTCGGATTGCGCGTTTCGCCAGGCGCCGCCGAGGCAACTACCTCGTAATCCGAAAGATTGTCTCCGCGCCGGACGGGCAAGGAACCGGGAAACGGGGCGCAGGCAAAAGGGAGGTACCGAGATGGCGGAACTCGTCGCTGACTACGTCCTCGAACGGCTGACCGAGTGGGGCATCCACCGGATCTACGGCTACCCCGGCGACGGCATCAACGCCTTCCTCGGCGCGTTCGACCGCGCCGGCGGAGACCCCGAGTTCATCCAGGTCCGCCACGAGGAGATGGCTGCCTTCATGGCCTGCGGCCACGCGAAGTTCACCGGCGAAGTCGGCGTCTGCGTAGCCACCTCCGGCCCGGGTGCGATCCACCTGCTGAACGGCCTATACGACGCGAAGCTCGACCATCAGCCGGTCGTCGCGATCGTCGGGCAACAGGCGATGGCCTCGCTCGGCGGCAACTACCAGCAGGAGGTCGACCTGACGACGCTCTTCAAGGACGTCGCGCACGAGTACGTGCACATGGCGACCGACCCGGCGCAGATCCGGCACCTCGTCGACCGCGCCGTGCGGATTGCGCTCGACCAGCGCACGGTCACCTGCATCGTCGTCCCGAACGACCTCGCCTCCGAGAAGGCTGTCGAGACACCGCCTCACGAGCACGGCACCGTCCATTCCGGGCTCGGCTATACGCGGCCCAAGGTCGTCCCCGAGGACGGCGACCTCGAGCGCGCCGCCCGCGTCCTCAACGAAAGCCAGAAGGTCGGGATCCTGATCGGCCAGGGCGCGATGCACGCCGCGGACGAGGTCGTCGAAACCGCGGAAAAGCTCGGCGCCGGCGTCGCCAAGGCCCTGCTCGGCAAATCGGTGCTTCCGGACGACCTCCCCTTCGTGACCGGCGCGATCGGCCTGCTCGGCACCAAGCCGAGCTGGGACCTGATGATGGGCTGCGACGCCTTCCTGATGGTCGGCTCGAGCTTCCCGTACTCCGAGTTCCTCCCGGAAGAAGGCAAGGCGCGCGGCGTCCAGATCGACATCGACGGCCGCATGGTCGGCATCCGTTACCCGATGGAGGTCAACCTCGTCGGCGGCGCAAAGGAGACGCTCCAGGCTCTGCTCCCGAAGCTCGAGCGCAAGGAGGACCGCTCCTGGCGCGAGGAGATCGAGGACGGGGTCGGCGAGTGGTGGAAGCTGATCGAGGAGCGGGCGATGCAGGACGCCGACCCGATCAACCCCCAGCGCGTCTTCCACGAGCTCTCCAAGCGCCTGCCGGACGGCGCGATCCTCACTTCCGACTCGGGCTCGGCCGCGAACTGGTACGCGCGCAACGTCAAGCTCCGCAAGGGGATGATGGGCTCCCTCTCCGGGACGCTCGCGACGATGGGCCCCGGCGTCCCCTACGCGATCGCGGCGAAGTTCGCGCACCCGGATCGGCCGGTCTTCGCGCTGGTCGGCGACGGCGCGTTCCAGATGAACGGCATGAACGAGCTGATCACGATCGCCAAGTACTGGCAGCGCTGGCGGGATCCGCGGTTGGTCGTGCTCGTCCTCAACAACCACGACCTCAACCAGGTCACGTGGGAGCAGCGCGCGCTCGAGGGCGATCCGAAGTACGAGGCCTCGCAGGTGCTCCCCGACTTCCCCTACGCGCGGTACGCGGAGCTGCTCGGCTTCAAGGGCATCCGCGTGGACTCGCCCGACGAGGTGGGGCCTGCCTGGGACGAGGCGCTCGCGGCGACGACTCCGGTGGTCTACGAGGCCGTGACCGACCCCGAGGTGCCGCCGCTGCCGCCGCACATCAGCTTCCAGCAGGCGCGCCACTACATAACGGCAATGGCCGGCGAGCCCGACCGCGGCGCGATGCTCAAGGAGTCCCTGAAGCAAAAGATCCAAGAGTTCGTGCCGGGTCGGTGAGCGCAACCGCAGTCCGGTCGGGGCAGGCAATCGAAGGGCTCGCCGTCTCGGCGTACACCGTTCCGACCGACGAGCCCGAGTCGGACGGCACCGCCGAATGGGACGCGACCACGATCGTCGTCGTCGAGGCCCACGCGGGCGGCAAGACCGGCCTCGGCTACACCTACGCGCCGGCCGCGGCGGGGAAGCTCGTCGAGGAGAAGCTCGCCGACGTGGTCGCGGCCTGCGACGCCTTCGCCGTCGGCGAGGCCTGGGAGGCGATGGCGGTCGCGCTCCGCAACGCCGGCCGCCCGGGAATCGCCTTCTGCGCGCTCTCCGCGGTCGACCTCGCGCTCTGGGACCTGAAGGCGCGGCTGCTCGAGCTGCCGCTCGTCGACCTCGTCGGCCGCGCCCGCGACCGGGCGCCGGTGTACGCGAGTGGCGGGTTCACCTCCTATTCGCTCGACCGGATCCGCGAGCAGCTGTCCGGCTGGGTCGAGCAGGGCATTCCGCGCGTGAAGATGAAGGTGTCCCGTGAGCCCGAGCGCGATCCCGAGCGGCTCGACGCAGCCCGGCAGGCGGTAGGCGACGAGACCGAGCTCTACGTCGACTCGAACGGCGCGCTGACGCCAAAGCAGGCGCTCCGCTGGGCCGAGCGCTTCGCCCGCGAGTGGGGCGTGACCTGGTATGAGGAGCCCGTCAGCTCGGCGGACTTCGAAGGCCTGCGGCTGCTGCGCGACCGGGGGCCCGCCGGTCTCGACATCGCGGCGGGTGAGTACGCCTACGTGCCGGCCGACTTTCGGAACCTCGTCGCGAACGGCTGCGTCGACTGCCTGCAGGCCGACGTGACTCGCTGCGGCGGGATCACCGGCTTCCTGCGGGCGGGCGCCCTCGCCGCCGCCTACGAGCTCGATCTCTCGGCACACTGCGCGCCGGGCGCAAGCGTCGCCACCTGCTGCGCGGTGCCGAGGTTCCGGCACCTCGAGTACTTCCACGACCACGTCCGCCTCGAGGCGCTGCTCTTCGACGGCGTCATCGACCCCGCCGACGGAGCGCTCGAGCCCGATCGCTCGCGCCCCGGCAACGGGCTCGAGCTGAAGCGCGCCGATGCGGAGCGGTACGCCGCCTGATGCGCGTTCCGACCTACCCCGACCGCCGCTTCGCCTCGCCGCCGACCGCGTTCGAGGAGGTCGACGTGCGGGGGCTCGAGCACGACCTCGCGCGCGCGGTCGACGGCGAGGTGCGCTTCAAGCCCGGCGACCGAGCCCTCTACACGACCGGCGGCTCGAACTACCGGCAGGTGCCGATCGGGATCGTCATCCCGCGGACGACGGACGACGTCGTCGAGGCGATGCGGATCTGCCGCGACTACCGCGCGCCGGTGCTGGGCCACGGCGGCGGCACCAGCCTCGCCGGCCAGTGCTGCAACGTCGCCGTGGTCGTCGACTTCTCCAAGTACCTCAACCAGATCGTCGAGATCGACCCCGAGCGGAAGCTCGCGCGCGTCCAGCCCGGCCTGATCCTCGACCACCTGCGCAACCCCGCCGAGGAGCAGTACGAGCTGACGTTCGGCCCCGATCCCTCGACGCACGACCACTGCACCTTCGGCGGGATGATCGGCAACAACTCCTGCGGCGTCCGCTCGATCATGGCCCAGTTCTACGGGCCCGGCCCGCGGATGTCGGACAACGTCCACGAGCTCGACGTTCTTCTGTACGACGGCCGCCGCCTCACCGTCGGCAAAGGCACCTCCGGCGACCCCGAGATCGACCGGCGCCTGACGGAGCTGCGCGACCGCTACGCAGACGAGATCCGGCGCCGCTATCCGGACATCCCGCGCCGGGTCTCGGGCTACAACCTCGATGACCTGCTCCCGGAGCGCGGCTTCGACGTCGCCGCGGCGCTGACGGGGACCGAGAGCACGTGCGCGCTCGTCCTCGAGGCGACGGTCCATCTCGTCCACTCGCCGCCGGCCCGCTCCCTGCTCGTGCTCGGCTACGAGGACGAGTACGAGGCGGCCGACCACGTCTGCGAGGTGCTGGACGCGAAGCCGCTCGGCTGCGAGGGCGTCGACGCCGTCCTGCTCGAGGACATGAAGGCGGTCGGCATCCACGACGAGTACCTGACGATGCTCCCGGACGGCCACGGCTTCCTGCTCGTCGAGTTCGGCGGCGAGACGAAGGATGAGGCCGACGAGAAGGCGCACAAGTTGATGGCTCAGCTGAAGAAGGGCGCCGGTGCCCCGAAGGACATGAAGCTCTACGACGACGAGGAGCAGACGGCGCACGTGTGGCAGGTGCGAGAGGCCGGCCTCGGCGCGACGGCCTTCATCCCCGGCAAGGCGGACACCTACGAGGGCTGGGAGGACTCAGCGGTGCCGCCTGAGCGGCTCGGCCACTACCTGCGCGCGCTCCGCAAGCTGGCCGGCAAGTACGAGTACGAGAGCGCCCTCTACGGCCACTACGGCAACGGCTGCGTGCACGCGCGCTGGAACTTCGACCTCAAGAGCGCACCCGGGATCAAGGCATTCCGCTCGTTCCTCGACGAGGCGGCCGACCTGGTCGTCGAGCACGGCGGCTCGATCTCCGGCGAGCACGGCGACGGCCAGTCGAAAGCCGAGCTCCTACCGAAGATGTTCGGGCCCGAGCTGATCGAGGCCTTCCGCGAGTTCAAGTCGATCTGGGATCCGGACTGGAAGCTGAACCCGGGCAAGGTCGTCGATCCTTACCCGATCACGTCCAACCTGCGGCTCGGCACGGACTACGAGCCGCCGGCCGTCAAGACGCACTTCGCCTTCCCGAACGACCACGGGTCGTTCGCGCACGCCACCACGCGCTGTGTCGGGATCGGCAAGTGCCGCCGCACCGACGGCGGGGTCATGTGCCCCAGCTTCATGGTCACGCGCGAGGAGAAGCACACGACGCGCGGCCGGGCGCGAACGCTCTGGGAGATGCTGAACGGCGAGGAGATCGGGGGCTTCCGCTCGGAGGAGGCCAAGGAGGCGCTCGACCTCTGCCTCTCCTGCAAGGGCTGCACGAGCGACTGCCCGGTCTCCGTCGACATGCCCACGCTGAAGGCGGAATTCCTCTCGCACCACTACGCGCGGCGGCTGCGGCCACGGCCCGCCTACGCGTTCGGGCTGATCGACCAGGCGGCGCGGGTCGCCTCGAAGCTGCCCGCGGTCGTGAACTTCTTCACGCAGACGCCGCCGTTCGACGCCGTCTTCAAGCGGGCCGCCGACGTGCATCCCAAGCGAAAGATCCCGCCCTTCGCGCCCGTGACGCTCAAGAGCTGGTTCGCGTCGCGCCCGTCCTCGAACGGCGGCGGGCGCAGGGTGATCCTCTGGGCCGACACCTTCACGAACTACCTCGAGCCGGAGGTGGGCGTCGCCGCGGTCGAGGCGCTCGAGCAGGCGGGCTTCCACGTCGTCGTCCCGTCAGGGCATCTCTGCTGCGGCCGGCCGCTCTACGACTACGGCATGCTCGACCTCGCCGAGGCGTACCTCCGCAAGGTGCTCCGACACCTCCGCGACGACATCCGCGCCGGAACACCGATGGTCGGCATCGAGCCAAGCTGCGCGGCCGTGTTCAAGGACGAGCTCGTCCAGCTCTGGCCGAACGACGAGGACGCCCAGCGACTCCGCACCCAGACCCACCACTTCGCCGAGTTCATGGCCGAGCACGCCGACGGCTGGGAGCCACCGCTCCTGCAGCGCAAAGCGCTTTTGCACGGCCACTGCCACCACAAGGCGACGGGCGGAATCGACTCCGAGAAGTCGCTGCTCGAAAAGATGGGGCTCGAGGTCGAGGAGCTCGACTCCGGCTGCTGCGGCATGGCCGGCGGCTGGGGCTACGAGACCGGTCACTACGACGTCTCGATCGCTTGTGGCGAGCGCAAGCTCCTGCCGGCGGTGCGCGATGCGGCGCCGGGCACGATCGTGGTCGCCGACGGCTTCTCCTGCCGCAGCCAGATCGAGCAGACCGCGACCGGCCGGCGCGCGCTGCACAGCGCGCAGGTGCTCTCCCTGGCGCGTCGGTTCGGCCCTGCCGGTCCACCGGGCTCCTATCCCGAACGCGCCGCGACGCCGCGGCCCGAGGCGGGCCCGGTCCGCACGGCCGCTCGAGCGACCGTTGCGGTCGCCGCGCTCGCAGGAGCGGCCGGTCTCGCGTACTCACGTCTGCGCTAGTCAGCGGATGACGGCGCAGCTGCTGCTCCTCGACGGAACGTCGCTCTTCCTCTCGCAGGAGAACGGCGACGCCGAGGCCAACCAGCCGGAGGGATTCTTCTGCAACGACGTCCGCCACTTGTCGGAGTGGCGGCTGCTCATCGACGGAACGCCGCTGGAGCCGCTGACGAGCCGCGCCGTCGACTACTTCTCCGGCCGGGTGGTCGCGGCGCCGGACGGAAAGGATCCACCTCTCACCGTCCCGCGCGACCGCTTCGTCGCCAACGGCGTCCACGAGGACGTGACGATCTCGAACAACTCGGCAGAGGTGCGGCTGCTCAGGCTCGAGCTCTGCTTCGCCGCCGATTTCGCTGACATCAGCGAGGCACAGGTGCCCGGCGCCTACGGCGACCGGACCGAGATCGACGTTGGCGGCCGCTCCGTCACGCTCGCCTTCAACCAGGACGGCTTCCGCCGGGCGACGCGGATCACGTTCAACCGCAGCGGCGACCTTCAACCCCGACCGGATCGTGTATCCAGTCGAGATCCAGCCGCACGAGCGCTGGCACGTCTGCGTCGACATCACGCCGTTCGAGGGCGCCAGGCCGTCGCCGCCGTTGCTTCGCTGCAACTCGTTCGGCGCACCGGAGCCGGAGATGCCGATCACGATCCACGAGTGGCTTGACGGAGCGCCCTTGCTCGAGGCGACTGACGAGCTGCAGCACGTCTACCACCGCAGCCTGATCGACCTCGCCGCGCTCAGGATCAGGCCTCGTGAGGAGGACCTGCGCTGGGCGATGCCCGCCGGCGGCGTCCCGTGGTTCCTGACCGTCTTCGGGCGAGACAGCCTGATCGCCTCCTACCAGGCCCTGCCCTTCCACCCGACGCTCGCCGAGGCGACGCTCGAGACGCTCGCCGACCTCCAGGCGACCGAACGCAACGACTTCGCCGACGCCGAGCCGGGGAAGATCCCGCACGAGCTCCGGCGCGGCAAGCTCGTCGCGCTCGGGCTCCACCCGCACGGGCCCTATTACGGGACGCACGACGCGACGCAGCTCTTCCTCATCGTGCTCGACGAGTACGAGCGCTGGACGGGCGACGTCGGCTTCGTGCGCAGGCTCGAGGCAAGCGCCCGGGCGGCGCTCACGTGGATCGACGAGCACGGCGACCCCGACGGCGACGGCTATCTCGAGTACGAGAGCCGATCGGCCAAGGGCCTCCAGAACCACTGCTGGAAGGACTCGGACAACAGCATCAAGTTCGCCGACGGCCGGACCGCCGAGGGCCCAATCGCGACCTGCGAGATCCAGGGCTACACCTACGACGCACGCCTGCGGGCGGCGCGGCTCGCGCGCGAGATCTGGGGTGGCGAGGAGCTCGCCGCCGAGCAGGACCGCAAGGCGGCCGAGCTCCGCGAACGGTTCAACCGCGACTTCTGGAGCGACGAGCTCGGCACCTACGTCCTCGCCCTCGACGGAGCCAAGCGTCAGGTCGACGCCCTCACGTCGAACCCGGGGCACCTGCTCTGGAGCGGGATCGTGCCGAGGCGGCGAGCCCGAGCCGTCGCCGAGCGGCTGCTCCGCGACGACCTATTCAGCGGCTGGGGGATCCGCTGCCTCTCGAGCGAGATGCGCGGCTACAACCCGCTCGAATACCACGCCGGCACCGTCTGGCCGCACGACTCGGCGCTCTGCGCCGAGGGGATGCGGCGCTATGGGCTGCGCCGTGAGGCCGGGGTCGTCTGCGAGGGACTTCTAGACGCGGCCGTCGCGTTCGAGCATCGGCTGCCGGAGCTCTTCGCCGGCTTCGGGCGGGACGGCACGAACATCCCGGTGCCGTATCCCGACGCGCTAGCACCGCAGGCGTGGTCGGCCGGCGCGCCGCTGCACGCCCTGCGGACGCTACTCGGCCTGGACGTCGTCGACGGCAGGCTGCGCTCGCAGCCGCGTGTCCCGAGGGAGCTCGGCCGCATCAACCTGAAGAAAATCCCAGTCCGCGGGCGCCGCTCCTTAGCGCGTTGAGCCCGCCGCCGGCGACCCCTCCGGCGACGGGCTCGGCTTCGTATCTCCTACTGGCCCATGCGCACACCCGGCTCGGCCCACTCGAGCTCGATCGGGCGCGTGGGACGGCCGCCTGGGCGGTTCGCCTCCCGGGAGAACTTCCCGAGCGGCAGGACGACCCGGCCGCCGGCCGCGGCCAGCATCATCGCGGTCGCGACATACCACGCGCATCCCGCCGAGATAACGAGCAGCCAGCCCGCGACCTCGGTCCAGCCGTGCGAGCCGTAGATGAACGCTCCGGCTAGGACCCCGGAGCCGGCCGCCAAGGTCGAGAGCACTGCGAACAGGCCCAGGCTCTCGGCCAGCGCGGCCAGCGCTCCCGACGCCGTCACGCACGCGAGCGCGAAGAACCAGAACCCGACCTCGGCGTTGTGGTACCACGGCTTGGGTGCGGCAAGCGCCCCGGCCGCGACGAGGATGTTCAGGATGCCGTAGGCGAGCCAGAAGGCCCCCCAGGTTCCGTGCATCGCGGTCGCGATCGCGTCACGCGCGCGGTAGGCCCACATGCCGGCGAGGAATTGCGCAAGCCCGCCGAACATCGCGGCGAACGGCGCCAGCGCAAGCCCCGACTGGGGCGTCCCCCACCAGCCGGCCAAATTCGAGGCCACGATGAACGTCGCGCCGGCGAACCCGAAGAGACCGAGGAGCGACGGCGCTGCGATCGGCTGGAGGAAGACACGCGTCGCGACGCCGTCGCTCGTGTGGTCCCGGGCGATATCGAGCTCCGTCTGGCGACGGCTCGAGTCGATGGTCGTCATCGTGCCTCCTTTCATCGCATTTGATTTGAATCGTATTACGATTAATGTATATCGCTTTCCGCTGCGTTTAAACACGATGCTTCGGGCTAGGAACATCCCGTGTCGCTACTCGGCGATGCAATTTCGAGCTGGCCTCTCGTCCGCCAGCTCCGGGGGGCGGACCCGTTGGGTCTCGGGAAAGCGGCGCAGTCGCGCCGTTCGAAGCAGCTGAGGCCGCGCCTCGAAGCCGCCGAGCACGTCGTCCAGTCGATCTGCCCGTACTGCGCGGTCGGGTGCGGCCAGCTCGTCTACGTCAAGGACGGGGACGTCTCGCACATCGAGGGCGACCCGGCAAGCCCGATCTCGCGCGGACGCCTCTGCCCGAAGGGCCAGGCCTCGAAGTCGTACGTCCAGAGCCCGCTGCGCGAGTACAAGGTCAAGTACCGGCCTCCGTACGGAACCGCCTGGCAGGAGCTCTCGCTCGACAAGGCGATGGAGATGATCGCGGAGCGGGTCGTCGAGACCCGCGCGGCCAACTGGCAGGCCAAGACGGACTCGGGCGATCCCGCCAACCGCACGCTCGCGATCGCCAACCTCGGCGGAGCGACGCTCGACAACGAAGAGAACTACCTGATCAAGAAGCTGTGCGTCGCCCTGGGGATCGTCCAGGTCGAGAACCAGGCGCGCATATGACACAGCTCCACGGTCCCCAGTCTGGGGACCTCGTTCGGACGAGGCGGCGCGACGGTCTTCCAGCAGGACCTCCAGAACGCCGACGTGATCACGATCATGGGGTCGAACATGGCCGAGAACCACCCGGTCGGTTTCCAGTGGGTGATGGAGGCCAGGGAACGCGGCGCGCGCGTCTTTCACATCGACCCGCGCTTCACGCGCACGAGCGCGATGGCGACGGACTGGATCGGCATTCGCGCCGGCTCCGACATCGCCTTCCTCGGCGGCGTCGTCAACTACATCCTCGAGAACGATCGGTACTTCGAGGAGTACGTCAAGCACTACACGAACGCGCCGGTGATCATCACCGAGGACTTCAAGGACACCGAGGACCTCGACGGCTTCTTCTCCGGCTGGGATCCCGAGCAGGGCGAGTACGACGTCCACACGTGGCAGTACGAGGGTATGGAGGTGCACGGCGCAGCCGGGCAGCGTGAGCAAGGCTTCAGCCCGACCCGCGGCGAGCAGTCGGGCCACGGCGGCCACGGCGCCGGCCTGAAGCACGGCGAGCCGCCGTCCGAGGACGGGACCCTGCAGCACCCGCGCTGCGTCTTCCAGCTGCTCAAGAAGCACTACGCCCGGTACACGCCCGAGTTCGTCGCCGACACCTGCGGCTGCTCGGTCAAGCAGTTCCTCGACTACTGCGAGGCCGTCTGCGCGAACTCCGGCCGCGAGCGCACCGGGGCGTTCTGCTACGCGGTCGGCTGGACGCAGCACACCGTCGGCGTCCAGTACATCCGCACGGCCGCGATCGTCCAGCAGCTCCTCGGCAACATGGGCCGGCCCGGCGGCGGGATCATGGCACTGCGCGGCCACGCGTCGATCCAGGGGTCGACCGACATCCCGACGCTCTACAACATCCTGCCCGGCTACCTGTCGATGCCGCACACCGAGTCGTACGGCGACCTCGAGTCCTTCTTCGAGGCGAACACGTCGCCCACCGGCTGGTGGGGCCATTTCGACGCCTACTGGGTCAGCCTGATGAAGGCCTACTTCGGCGAGAACGCGACCGAGGACAACGAGTGGCTCTTCAAGTTCCTGCCGAGGATCGACGACGACAACTCGGCCTACTGGACGACGATCCAGATGCTCGACGGCAAGGTCAAGGGGTACACGATCGCGGGCGAGAACCCCGCGGTCGGCAACGCGAACGCCAAGGCGCACCGGCTCGCGCTCGCGAAGCTCGACTGGCTCGTCGTCCGGGACGTGGTCGAGACCGAGTCGGCCGCCTTCTGGTACGACTCGCCGGAGATCGAGTCGGGGGAGCTGAAGACCGAGGAGATCCCGACCGAGGTCTTCTTCCTGCCGGCGGCGACCCATACCGAAAAGGACGGGTCGTTCACGAACACCCAGCGGTTGCTCCAGTGGCACTGGGAGGCCGTCGAGCCGAAGGGCGACGCGCGCTCGGAGCTCTGGTTCTACTTCCACCTCGGGCACCTGATCAAGCAGAAGCTCGCCGACTCCGACCACCCGCGCGACACGCTGATCAAGGCCCTCCGCTGGGAGTACCCGACCCACGCCGCGATCCAGGAGCCGGACGCCGAGGCGGTCCTCCAGGAGATCAGCGGTTGGGAGATCGCGACCGGGAAGTTCCACGACGGCTACACGCAGCTGAAGGCGGACGGGTCCACGGTCTGCGGCTGCTGGATCTACTGCGGGGTCTTCAAGGACGGGATCAACCAGGCCGCTAGGAAGAAGCCGCACTGGGAACAGACCTACGTCGCGCCGGAATGGGCCTGGTCCTGGCCCGCGAACCGGCGGATGCTCTACAACCGTGCATCGGCCGACCCGGACGGCAAGCCGTGGTCAGAGCGGAAGAAGTACGTCTGGTGGGACGCGGAGGAAGGCAAGTGGACAGGGCTCGACGTCCCCGACTTCGAGGAGACGAAGTCGCCGAGCTACGTGCCGCCGGACGGGGCGAAAGCGGAGGAGGCAATCGCCGGCGACCACCCGTTCATCATGCAGTCCGACGGCCGCAGCTGGCTGTTCGTCCCGCAGGGCCTCGAGGACGGGCCGATGCCGACCCACTACGAGCCGCACGAGTCGCCGTTTCCGAACGCGCTGTACTCGCAGCGCGCGAATCCGCGCCGCCAGCAGTTTCCGCGGGCCGAGAATCCGTACAACCCGTCCGACGGCGATGCAGGCTCGAACGTCTATCCCTACGTCGCGACGACGTACCGACTCACCGAGCACCACACCGCGGGCGGCATGACGAGGACGGTGCCGTACCTCTCGGAGCTGCAGCCTGCGATGTTCTGCGAGGTCAGTCCGGAGCTCGCCGAGGAGGTCGGGCTCGAGCACGGTGGCTGGGCGACGGTCTACTCGAGCCGCACGGCGATCGAGGCGCGGGTGCTCGTCACCGACCGGATCCCGCCGATCGAGGTGCAGGGTCGCAAGACGCACCAGGTTGGGCTGCCGTACCACTGGGGCACGCGCGGACTCACCACGGGCGGGGCGGCGAACGACCTAACGCCGATCGTCCTCGACCCGAACGTCCACATCCAGGAGGTCAAGGCCTTCTCGGTCGGGATCAGGCCGGGGCGCCGCCCGCGCGGGGAGAAGCTGACCGAGTTCGTCGAGGAGCTGCGGAGGCAGGCGGGCGTCGCATGAGTGCGCTCGCGGAACTGACCGGCGCCCCGGCCGCCTGGCCGGACACATACGGCGACGAGGCGAAGGAGCGGATGGGCTTCTTCACCGACACGTCGGTCTGCATCGGCTGCAAGGCCTGCGAGGTCGCGTGCAAGGAGTGGAACCTCGTCCCGGACGACGGCATGGTCTGGACCGGCGAGTCGTACGACAACACCTCCGAGCTGGGCGCGAACACCTGGCGTCACGTCGCCTTCGTCGAGCAGAACGAGCCCAGTCGCATCGAGCCTGGGCGGCTCGATGCGATCGAGACCGACAGCGACCAAGCCTCTCTAGCGCTAGGCGCCGAAGGCGGCTTGCGCGAGGAGCCGCTGCGGTGGCTGATGTCGTCAGACGTCTGCAAGCACTGCACGCATGCCGCCTGCCTCGACGTCTGCCCGACCGGGTCGCTGTTCCGCACGGAGTACGGCACGGTCGTCGTGCAGCAGGACATCTGCAACGGCTGCGGCTACTGCGTCCCGGCCTGTCCGTTCGGAGTGCTGGACCGGCGCGATCTGCCGCGCCACTCCGGCGATCCGCCGGTCGAGGTCTTCGGCTTCCAGCTCGGCAAGAAGGAGGACGGCCGCGTCTGGAAGTGCACGCTCTGCTACGACCGGCTCAAAGGCGGCCACGAGCCGGCCTGCGCGAAGGCCTGCCCGACCGACTCGATCCAGTTCGGGCCGCTCGACGAGCTCCGCGAGCGCGCGGAGAAACGGCTCGAGAAGCTCGAGGCGGAGAACTGGAACGGCGCCCGGCTCTACGGACACGATCCGGAAGACGGCGTCGGCGGCTTCGGCGCGTTCTTCCTGCTCCTCGACGAGCCGGAGGTCTACGGGCTCCCGCCCGATCCGGTCGTGGCCACCAGGGACCTCCCGGAGATGTGGCTGACTGCCGCCGTGGCGGCGGGAGCACTCGTCGCGGGCGTGGTCGCCGCGTTCGCCGGAGGGTCGCGATGAGCGAGATGCGCTCGTACTACGGGCGGCCGGTGCTCAAGGAGCCGGTCTGGAAGCAGGAGATTCCCTGGTACCTCTTCACCGGCGGCCTCGGCGGCGCTTCGGCCGTGCTGAGCACGGTAGCGCGGATCTCAGGCAACGAGCGGCTGGCGAGGCGGAGCATCTACATCGGCGCCGCGTCGGACGCGGTGAGCCCGTTGCTCCTGATCGCCGATCTCGGCCGGCCGGAGCGGTTCCTCAACATGTTGCGCGTCTTCAAGGTCACCTCGCCGATGAGCGTCGGCAGCTGGATCCTCGCAGTCTCGAGCGCCGCGAGCTCGCTCTCTGCCTTCCTGCACGCAATCCGCCGGTTCCACCGGATCAGCGACGCCGCCCGCGCGACGGCGGCGGGCTCCGGCGCGCCGCTCGCCGTTTACACGGCCACGCTGATCTCGGACACGGCGATCCCCGTCTGGCACGAGGCGCGGCGCGAGCTGCCGTTCCTGTTCGGCTCGAGCGCAGCCGCGAGCGCCGGCGCCGCGGCCGCGATCGCCGTCCCTCCCGACGAGGCCGCGCCGGCACGCCGCCTCGCGATCGGCGGCGCGCTCATCGAAAACGCCGTCATGGTCGCGATGCAGCGGAGGCTGGGAATGATCGGCGAGCCGTACAAGCAGGACGAGGCCGGCCGCTACGCCAAGCTCGCCAAGGCCTGCACGCTCGGCGGCGCCGGCCTGCTCGCGCTGGCAGGCAGACGAAGCCGGCTCGCGTCGATCGCGGGCGCCGCGCTCGTGCTCGGAGGTGAGGCGGCGCTCCGCTGGTCGGTGTTCAAGGCAGGCTTCCAGTCCGCGCGCGACCCGAAATACACGGTCATCCCTCAACGCGAGCGAGTCGCCGGCCGCGGCTAAGCCTCGGCTAGCCGCGCGGCCCGTGCTCGCGTACGGCGCCGGGCTCGGCCGCAGCATCCGTGTACGCGTCGCCGCCCGGAGGCAGGCCGCTCTCGGGCTCCGGTGCGTGCGGCTGCGTGCCGTCCCACGACGGCTGCACCGGGGCGAGCGCCTCGCCGACCTCGTCGAGTGCGCCGTATTCGCGGTCCGGGAGCCGCTCCAACTCCGGCCGAAACGCGTCCCCACCGTCCTGTTTCTCCGCATAGGCGATCAACTGGTCTCGCGAGGCCGGCAGCGGCACGCCTTCGAGCAGCGCCTGAAGCATCGCCGCACGCTGGAACGAGGTCATGCGCTTCCGGTACCCGCCACCTAGCCCGCTAATCGAGCCTGCGGGCCTGGAGTGGCGACTCGCCGCCGGCCTCGACCCGGTAAGCGGTCGCTCCGTCGCGCACGGTCACGACCTCCGCCAGCTCCGTGCCGAGGAAGTGGACCCCGACGCCGTCGTCCGCTGCGATCCCGTCGGGAAACCCCTCCGCGACGAGCCGGGTGTAGACCGGGCGGCGCAGCTCTTCGCCGTCGTAGTGCGGGCAGGCGCTGCCCGCCAGGAAGCCGAGCCCGTCTCGCATCCCCTCGAGCTGGGGCCCGAACGAGTCGGTGACGCCGGCCTCGAACCAACAGATCATCCCGGCGCTCCAGCCGGTCAGCACGATCCCGGCCTCCCACGCCTCGCGCAGGATCTCGTCGAACCCGTGGATGCGCCAGATAGCGAGCGCGTTCGCCGTGTTCCCTCCGCCGACGAAGATCACATCGTGGTCGAGCGCGAAGCGCCGCAGCTCAGCCGGCGGCCAAGGGAAGAACGGCAGGTGCGACGTCCGCGCGTTCTCGGGGAGGAGCCCGTACAGGCGCAGCACCGAGCCCGCGTCGTCCCCGACCGCCGTCGGCACGGCGCACACCTTCGGCGACTGCTTGCCGGCCAGCCCGACGACGTGCCCGAGCAGCCGCCGGGTCTCCTCCTCGCTCCCCCCGCCGCCGCCGAGCCCAACGATCTGCCGCTCTGTCATCGCAGCCGAGTTTAGGTCTGGTTGCGGTTCGCCGAAGTACCAGACAACCTGTGAATACCGAGGCCTCTCCTCCGCCGCCGTGAGCGCCGAAACCGAGACTGCCGCCAAGACGGTCCTGATCTGCGAGGACGACACGAACCTGCGTACGCTCGTCCGCCTCGCGCTCGGCGACGCGTATCGCTACTACGAGGCTCCGGATGGCCCGAGCGGGCTCGAGCTCGCGCGGCGAATCCACCCGGACGTGATCGTGCTCGACCTGATGCTGCCTGGCCAAAGCGGCCTTGACGTCCTCGCCGAGCTGCGTGCCGACCACGGGCTCGCCGAGACTCCGGTGATCGTGATGAGCGCCTGGTCGCACTCCGACGAGGCAGCCGTTCAAGCAGGGGCCGACCGGTTCGTCCCGAAGCCGTTCGATCCGGACGAGCTCCGCGACGCGGTGCTCGCCCTGCTCGAAGACGATGGCCAGGATTGATCTTCGCTCCAGCTCACTCTCGGCACGCCTCGTCGTGGGTAGCGCAGTACTCGCGCTCCTCGTCGCTGCCGCCTTCGGAATCCTCGTCTTCGCCGTCACGACGCTCGACGACGCGACGAAGCGCGAACGCCACGCCAAGGCAGTCACGGCGCAGACGCTGCAGCTCGAGAAGCTCGTCCTCGATCTCGACACCGGCCTGCGTGGCTATGTGCTGACCGGGAAGCGCGACTTCCTGGAGCCCTGGATGGGCGCCGTTAAGGCGCTGCCCGCCAAGCTAAAGGGCTTCCAGCGGCTCGCCTCGGCCAGTCCCGCCGAGCGGCAGCGGGCCAGGACCCTCGTTGATCAGATCCACCAGTACGTCACGTACTACGCCGAGCCGGTCGTCCAGATCACGACAACGACGCCGGCGGCAAGCCGGACGGAGATCGTGCGACAGGAAGGCGCTCGCGAGCTCGCCGACATCCGCGCCGGCTTCGCGAGCTTCCTCGCCAAAGAGAACGCTCTCGCGAGCGCCAGGACGTCGGCCGCGCAGCGCCGCTCGGAGCTGGCGATCATCACCGCAGTGGGCGGCCTGGTCGCCTCGGCGCTGCTGATCATCGGCTTCGGGCTCTACCTCGCGCGGTCGATCGCGCGCCCGGTCCGTCAGGTCGCAGACGGCGCGACTCGGCTCGCCGGCGGGGACTTGACGACCCGGCTCGAGCCCCACGGGATCGGGGAGGTCGCGGAGCTGACGGACGCGTTCAATCGAATGGCCGAGCGGCTCGAAGCGAGCCGGCGCAAGCTCGAGGACCAGAACCGTCGGCTGCGCGAAAGCGAGCGGGCGAAGTCCGAGCTCGTCAGCGTCGTCGCGCACGAGCTGCGGACTCCGCTCGCGAGCGTGCTCGGGTTCACGTCCGTACTCCTCCAGCGAGATGTGAACGACGAACAGCGCCGCGAGTACCTGGGAATTATCGAGGCCCAGGCCCGGCGGCTCGGAGCGCTCGTCAACGACTTCCTCGACGTGCAGCGCCTCGAGGAAGGGAAGCTGTCGATCTCGAAAGAGCTCGTCGACATGGGCTCCGTCGTTCGCGAGCAGACCGAGCTTTTCGCCGGCCAGAGCCCGAAGCACCTGCTCGATGTCTCGCTGCCGAAGACACCACTGCCCGTCCACGGCGATTCGAACCGGCTCGCTCAAGTGGTCGCGAATCTGCTCTCGAACGCGATCAAGTACTCCCCTCAGGGCGGCGTTGTCCGCGTAGCCGGCCGGCGCAAGAACGGTGTGATCCGGGTCAGCGTCTCCGATGAGGGCGTCGGGATCCCCGTCGAGCTCCAGCGCGAGATCTTCGGCAAGTTCGTCCGCGGCCACGCGACCGCCGCGGGCATCGAAGGGAGCGGGCTCGGCCTTGCAATCTCGCGCTCGCTTGTCGAGGCCCACGGTGGGAACATCGACTTCGAGAGCAGGCAGGGCCAGGGCTCGACGTTCTGGTTCGAGATACCAACCGCAGCAACCGGCTAGACCGGGAAAGGAAGGAGAAAATGATGCCCAGTACCTCTCGGCTGCTCATGGGAGCGGCGCTCCTCGCGGGGGTGGGCGCGGCTGCGTACGGCGGCTTGGATTCGAACGCCGCCACAGGCCCCGAGTTCATCCGGATCAGCGACCGCCAGTTCGCCTACTCGCGCGTCGACAACGGCCCGCGCGGGCGCAGCCCCGGCGATCAGGAGATCATCTTCGACAAGCTCTTCAACCGGCGGATCACGCCGAAGCCGATCGGCTCGGCGCGCTTTCTCTGCACCTTCACGACGGGCCGGACGAGAACGTGCATCGCCACGTTCGACCTGCCGAGGGGCGAGGTGGTCGCGACCGGGACCGTGCGGTACCGTCAGTTCTACGACCTGGCGATCGTGGGCGGAACCGGGCTCTACGACAACGCGCGCGGAACGCTGACGATCATCCGCACGACCGACCGGCCGCGGGCGATCCGAGAGTTCCTGTACTTCCGCTTGTCCGGCTAAGAAAAAAAGGCGTTTAGGCCCCGGGCAGGTCCGGTACCAACCGGATCATGCCCGAGCTCGGCTATTCGCTCTCGTGCGAGGAGAACCCGCCGAACGACCTCGTCCGCTTCGCGAAACGGGCCGAGGACGCAGGCATCGATTACGCGCTGATCTCCGACCATTTCCATCCGTGGATCGACGCTCAGGGTGACAGCGCCTTCGTCTGGAGCGTGATCGGGGCGATCGCTCACGCAACCGAGCGCTTGCGGCTCGGCACGGGAGTCACGTGCCCGTTGATCCGCATCCACCCCGCGATCATCGCCCAGGCTGCCGCGACGTCGGCCGCGATGATGCCGGGCCGGTTCTTCCTCGGCGTCGGCACCGGCGAGAACCTGAACGAGCACGTCCTCGGCGCGAAATGGCCGGCGCCGGACGAGCGGCTCGAGATGCTCGAGGAAGCGGTCGAGGTGATCCGCCTGCTCTGGCAAGGCGGGTATCAGACCCACCGCGGCGAGCACTACACCGTCGAGCGTGCCCGCCTCTACACGCTTCCGGACGAGCCGCCCGAGATCTGCGTCGCGGCGGCGGAGCCGAACGCCGCCGAGCTGGCGGGCCGGATCGGCGACGGCTTCATCGGCGTGGCGCCCGAGGGTGAGCTGATCGAGAAGTTCGAGGAGGCGGGCGGCAGCGGCCCTCGCTACGGACACCTGACGGGGTGCTGGGCGAAGAGCGAGGAAGAGGCCACGCGGACCGCTCACGAGAACTGGCCGAACGCAGGGCTCGAAGGCCCGCTCAATCAGGAGCTCGCCACGCCGGCCGATTTCGAAGCGGTCGCCGAGATGGTGGAGCCTGCGGACCTGGAGACGCTGCCGCTCGGCCCCGATGTCGACCGCTGGCTCGAAGCGATCGCGGAGTTCGAAGACGCCGGCTACGACCACGTCTACATCCATCAGATCGGGGTCGACCAGGAAGGCTTCCTCGCGTTCGCGGAGCGCGAGCTGTTGCCTCGGCTCTAAGGGAGGACTGACCCCGCAGGGGTCCTGTCCCAACAACCGTTTATTGGGACAGTCCCCGTTCGGCGACAGTCCCTCCGCTAGTCGGGCTGCGGCAGCTCGCCGCGCGCCTCGGCCTCGGCGACCTCTCGCCGCCGATGGATGCGGTCCGACTCCTGCAGCGCCAAGCACCACCGCCGAGTCACGACGAGCGCCGCGACCGGCAGGGCGAAGACGAGCACGCGGTAAACCCAGATCTGCGCCTGGTACGAGACCCCGAAGGAAACGAAGACGCGGTCCGACGCCCCCGCGAGGAAGATCACGAACACCCAGGCGAACAGGGCCGCGCCCAGCGCCGTCCGCCAGGGCGCGTCGCGCGGCCGGTCGAGCAGGTGGTGGAAGCCGTACTCGCCTGTGACGCGCCGCTCGAGCGACGGCGTCAGGTAGAGGATCGCGAACACGATCAGCGGGAACAGCGCCCCGCCCCAGAACGGGTTGGGGATCAGCGTGTAGTTGCCGATCGTGACGTCGAAGTTCGGCACGAGCCGCAGCGCGCCGATCAGCCAGCCGAGGTACCAGTCCGGCTGCGCGCCATTCGTGCCCTGCGAGATGTGGTAGGGGCCCCAGAGCCAGATCGGGTTGATCTGGACGAGCCCGCCCATGAGGAACAGCACCGCCGCCACCGAGCAGAAGAGGGCAAGCGACCGCGGCGCGTAGCCCGGGAACGCCGGGATCCCGACCACGGTCTTCTCCGTCGTCTCCCGACTCTCGCGGAACTGAGTGTGGTGCCGGGCGGCGACGAGGAACAGGTGGAGCGCGAGCAGCGTCCCGATCAGGATCGGCAGCAGGAAGACGTGCGCGACGAACATCCGCGACCAGAACTCGGGCTTGCCGGGAAACGGGCCGCCCCAGATCAGCGCCGCGAGATTCGCGCCGAAGAACGGGATCGACATCGCCACCGAGTAGCCGATCGCCAACCCCATCCCGGAGAGCAGGTCATCGACCAGCGAGTAGCCGAGGTAACCCTCGAGCAGCGCGAGCACGAGCATCGTGACCCCGATGTAGTACGTGAGGTCGCGCGGCTTCCGGAACGCGCCGGTGAAGAAGATCCGCAGCATGTGGAGGACGATCGCGGCGATGAAGACGTCCGCGGCCCAGTGGTGGGTCTGCCGCATCAGCAACCCTGCGCGCACCTTGAACGAGAGGTCGACCGCCGACCGGTAGGCGACGCTCATCTCATGCCCGTGCAGCGGCGCATACGTGCCGGTGTAGTACGTCGAGGCCGTGCTCGGCTCGAAGAAGAGCGTCAGGTAGATCCCCGTGCCGACGAGGATCACGAAGGAGTACAGAGCGACCTCGCCGAGCAGGAACGACCAATTGTCGGGGAAGACGTAGCGAAGCGCCTTCTTCAGGAATGGCGCCGTGCCGCTCCGCTCGTCGACGAACTGGACGAGACCGCGGATCACGTTCCTCGCCCCGTGCTCGGCTTCCGGGTTCGCACGCCCCACCAGGACGGGCCAACCGGGCCCGAGAAGTTGCCGCCCGCCCGGAGCTCGCCACGTGGATCGACGTAGAGCGGCAGCTGCGGCAGCGGCCGGCCGGCCGGGCCGAAGATGACGTTGCCTCCTCGGGTCGGGTCGAAGGTTGAGTAGTGGCAGGGGCAGACGAGCGCCGGCCCCGGCTCGACCGGCGGGAAGGTCGGCTTGCGATAGAGCGCGACCGCGCAGCCGGCGTGCGTGCAGATCTTCGAGTATGCGACGACGCCGCCCGGCGCCCAGTCGCGCCGCTGCACGGGCATGTGGAGCTGGGACGGCTCGAAGCGAACGACGACGAGCGGCGAGCCAAGCTCCTCCTTCGAGGCGCCGTCCGCGTAGGCGGTATAGAACGTCTCCGTCTCGAGCTCGTCGAGCAGGAACGGCTTGCCGGCCTCGTCGACGAGCCGCCGCCCGCGCCGCCAAGGCGTCTCGTAGAACGGGTCGGTGTCGAGGAACGGCCCGAGCGAGAGCGCTGGGACGACGAGCGCCGCGCCGAGCGCGCCGACCGCGGTGGCGCCGCCTGCGAGCAGCAGCCGCTTGCGCGTGAACCGGTCGCCGCTCTCCTCGACGAGCTGCGCGATCTCCTCCTCGGCCTCCGGGTGGCGCGGCGGCGAATACGCCTCCTCGTGCTCCTCGTCGTCGACGAGGCGCTTCCCGACCACGCCGAGCGCGGCACCGAGCAGCGCGAACGCGAGCCCGAGCGCCAGGCCGAGGTACTGCGTCTGGTGGTCGAGGTGGTTGAACGAGTAGACGGCGATGAAGCCGGCGGCGGCGCACGCTGCGCCGAGCAGCAGCGCGAGCACGAGCCACTCGGCACGTGGATCGGGCGGCCCCGGCTCGACGAGCCGGTCAGGCTCCGCGACGAGAGGCCGGCGCCGCTTGCGGCCGAGGAACAGGACGCCGGCCGCGATCGCCCACCGCTTCACTGGGTTCACGTGTGCGCCCTCCTCCCGATCGCGAGACACACGCCGATCAGGACCACCGCCGCCATCAGCCACGTAACGAGCCCCTCGGGGACCGGCCCGATGCGGCCAAGGTTCCAGCCGCCGCGGTCGTCCGGATGCTTCGCCCACTCGACATAGGCGACGATTGCATTCAGGTCGCCGTCGCTGATCTGGCTTTTGCCGAACTTCGGCATCAGGTAAGGGCCGACCCGCACCGCTTCGGCTATCTGCACTGCCGTCGCCTGGTGGAGCGGCGGCGCGACGGCGTTCGGCACGTAGCCGCCCTCGGCGACCACCTGGTGGCAGCCGGCGCAGTGCTCGGTGAAGAGCTGGAGCCCGCGCGAGATCTCGCTGCGCTTCGGCTGCGGCTTCGGGATCGGCGGCCCGTTTCCGAGCGAGGCGACGTAGGCGACGAGCGACGCGATCTCCTGCTCGTCGAACGGCGACTCAGTGTGGCGCGGCTGATCGTGCGGGTTCTGAAGCGGCATGTAGCCGGCGGTCAGGTAGAAGTCGGCGGCGAGCGCACCGACGCCCCGGAGCGGTGGGCCGAGCCCGTGCACGCCGAGCGCGCCCGTTGGCTGCGACGTCGAGGTCACGCCGCCGCCGTCGGGGCCGTGGCAGCTCAGGCAGTGCTCGGCGTAGAGCTCCTTTCCCTTTTGGAGGCTGGCGCCGCCGTCCGGCTGCGCGCCCGCGGCGCCCGGCAGCGCCAGCGCGACGGCGAGCGGTACGAGCCATTTCCTCATGCCGGCTGGCACGGGGGCTCGTGGACGATGACGGCGACGCCGCTGAGCACGATGGCGACGAGGAAGAGCAGGTTTCCGAGTACGGCAGCGACCGCGAAGAAGTGGCGCCGGCCGTCCGGCGCCGGGTCGTCGTGCTCGACGCCACGCGTCTCCCAGAGAGTTTCGAGCGCCGCGGCCTCCGCAAGCAGGACGAGCGCGACGCCGGCGCCGAGCAGCGCCAGCTGCCACGACCGTAAGTCGACTCCGAGCACCGCGTTCGCGGCTCCACACCGGGCGACCGCGACGCCGAACCCGATCACGAGCTGCGCAGTCCAGGTCAACGCGGCGCCGAAGAGGCCGAACCACTGCAGGAACTCCGGCGTGAACCGCCGCCCGGCCGCGGTCATAGCCGCGGGGAGAGCTGCGTCAGGACGACGGCCACCGCCAGGATGTTCACGAAGTGCCAGTAGAACGCGGTCGC
>JBKOUJ010000046.1:0-1035 GCA_046723355.1 Actinomycetota bacterium
GACGGTCGTTCGCGTGCGCAGACCGCGGTCGAGCAACAGCGACAGGTCGCGTCTCGCGCTCGACCGGCCTGCCTCGGCCGCAGCGGCGGCGCGAAGCTCTTCCGCCTCGCGCTCGGAGAGCGTGACCAGCTTCCCGATGACATCGAGCTTGACCAACAGCGGCGCAGGATGCCTGACCATGCGAGCATCCATTGACAATGGCTTCTTCGGTCGGGACGAGCGCCATCGACCTCTACTGGCTGCCGCTCGGCGCCGGCGGCGACTCGGTCCGCCTCAACGGACGGATCTTCGAGTGGGTCGCGGCGCGGATCGACCACCGCGACCGCTGCGACCTTTACCACTCGGCACTCGAGGTACGCCTTCGAGAGGGACGGTTCGTCGTCGAGCAGGCGCCGGCCTGGAGCGAGGGCGGCGAACGCGGCGTCGTCGCCGTGGGTTCAGTCGGGACACGCGCGGCGGGTCGCCTTCGGCTGTTCCGCTACGAGATTCGGCGCTGGCGTGACGGGGTTATCCCGGACGTCGCCGAGGCGGTCGAAAGCCCGCGACCGCTCAGTGACGACACCGACTGTGCTCGGCGGCTGCTCGGGCTTGTGCCCCAGGTGCCGACGCCGGTCTGGGGTCGCGACGAACTCCACACCGGCGAAATGTGGAACTCGAACTCGCTGATTTCATGGCTGATCGCCCGCAGCGGCCTCGACGTCGATTCGGTCGCTCTCCCGACTGGCGGACGCGCGCCGGGTTGGCGGGCCGGCATCGTCGTTGCGCGCCGCGAGCAAGCGATAGCTGCGCCGGCGGCGACCGCAAGGTCGGGATGAGGAAGGACGTTCGCGAGTTCATCCGCCGGCTCGAAGCCGTCGGGCTCACGGTCGAGCCCACGCCGGGCCACTACCGCGTCCTGCGCGACGGCAAGCCGCTCCGCAAGGCGAACGGGATGCCGTTCACGTTGCCGTTCTCTCCCGACACGATCCGCTGGCGTCGAGCGGCGATCGTCGAGCTCCGCAAGCTCGGCATCGATCTGTAGCACGAGCCGAGAAA
>JBKOUJ010000039.1:0-2021 GCA_046723355.1 Actinomycetota bacterium
TCCAGAGCCACGTCGACACGCACGCCCAAGCGTGTTGGCTGCTCAATGCGGTCACGAGCTTCGGCGAGCTCCGCCGCATGACCCAGTTCAAGGAGAAGTCCGAGCAGCACGAGTTCGTCACGTCCGGGCTCTTCGAGTACCCCGTTCTGATGGCTGCCGACATCCTCCTCTACCGGACCGATCTCGTCCCCGTCGGCGACGACCAGCGCCAGCATCTCGAGCTGACCCGCAACATCGCCGAACGCTTCAACAGCCGTTTCGGCGATCTGTTCGTCATCCCGGAGGCCGAGATCCCGACGGTCGGGGGGCGAATCATGGACCTGCAGGAGCCGCAGAACCGGATGTCGACGACCCGCGGCACGCCCCAGGGGACGGTGCGGATCCTCGACGAGCCCGACGTGATCCGCCGGAAGTTCAAGACCGCCGTCACGGACTCCGGCACCGAGGTCCGGCACGACCGCGAGCAAAAGCCGGGCATCACGAACCTACTCGAGATCATGTCGGTCGCGACCGGCGATGCGGTTCCCGAGCTCGAGGCCCGCTACGACGGGAGCGGCTACGGCCGCTTCAAGGAGGAGGTCGGCGAGGCGGTCGTCGAGCTGCTCGTCCCGATCCAGCGGCGCTACGACGAACTGCGCGCCGATGAGCGCGAGCTGCGGACTATGCTCGCACGCGGGGCCGAGAAGGCGCGCGCGGAGTCCGAGCCCATGCTCGAGCAGATGTACGAGCGTATGGGCTTCGTCCTACCCTGAGCCGTTTCCGCCGTTTTAACCAGATCGAAATCCGTTGGACTCTCGTGCCGCGCGGCGATGGCGTAGATTCCGCGAGTCAAACCTAAGGGGAGGAATCGATATGGGGAGGAAAGGGCTTGCGATCGCCGTTGCGGCGGCGGCGGTCACACTCGCTGCGATCGGAGCGACGGTCGCCGCGGCGACACCGGGCGGGCACAAGAAGTCGAGCGCCGCTGCCGGGTCATGCACCTTCGCCAACGGCATCAAGCACGTCATCCAGATTCAGTTCGACAACACACATTTCCTTAGGGACCGCGGCAACGTGCCGTCGGACCTGGAGCAGATGCCGCACCTGCTCAACTTCATTCGCGGCAACGGCACGCTGCTCACGAACGACCACACGGTGCTGATCTCGCACACCGCGACCGGGATCCTCTCGACGCTGACCGGTGTCTATCCGGACCGGATGGGTCAGCCGGTCTCGAACAGCTTCCGCTACTTCAAGCCCGACGGAACGACGCGCACCGGCGTCTCGTTCGCCTACTGGACAGCGCCGCTGTTCGACCCCGCCGGCAGCACGACGGACACGACGCCGGAGATGATCAACGAGCAGGGCAAGATCGCGCCCGCGCCGTGGGTTCCGTTCACGCGGCACGGCTGCGACGTCGGCTCGATCGCCACGGCCAACACGGTCCTTGAGAACACTGCAATCGACATCCCGACCGTGTTCGGGCCGGGCTCGGACGAGGCGGCCGAGGTGGCGGCGAATCCCGCCCAGGCATTCGCCGACTTCGTCGGGATCGGCGTCCACTGCGCCCAGGGCTCTGCAATCTGCGCCGCCTCGACGCACGCGAAGCCTGACCTGCTGCCGGACGAGCCGGGCCAGTACAACAACTTCGAGGGCCTCTTTGGCGCGAAGTACACCGACGAGGTCATTCATCCGGGCAGTCCCATGACGGACCTCAACAACAATGTCATTCAGGACGCGACCGGCCACATCGGCTTCCCCGGCTTCGACGGGATGGAGGCGAAGGTGTCGCTCTCGTGGGTCGCCCAGATGCAGGAGGCCGGTATCCCGGTCACCTACGCGTACATCTCGGACGCCCACGACGAGCACGGCACCTCCGGGAACATTCACTTCGCCTACGCGCCGGGTGAGGCCGGCTATGTCACGCAGCTCCGCGAGTACGACCAGGCGTTCCAGCAGTTCTTCGACCGGCTCGCCGCCGACGGCATCAACAAGTCGAACACCCTCTTCCTGTTCACGGTCGACGAGGGCGACCACTTCGC
>JBKOUJ010000023.1:0-17475 GCA_046723355.1 Actinomycetota bacterium
CGTTCGGGTCGACCTCCGGCGCTTCGTGCCGCTCGCCTTCATCGGCATAGCGGTCTTCTGCTTCGCGGTGGCCGGAATCGGCTGGGCGGTCGGCAACTCGTACTCGCGCGTCCACGGCGACCTGCGCTACGTCGACGGCGCCATAGTCGTGGTCGCAGTCATCATCGTCGCCGCGTGGCTGATTTTTAGAAGGCGCTCATCCGTGGCGGAACGCCGCTCCGAGCCGCTGTGATCCTTCAGTTGGGTTGAGCGGCCCGCCGCGCATGTTCGCGCGGCCCTTCAAGTCGGCATCGCAAGCGACGCCGACGTCTACACTGGCCCGCGGTGCCGGTCCCCCTCATTGACGTCCGGGCGCAGTACGAGCGCCTGATCCCGCAGATCCTCGAGCGGTTCGAGGGCGTCCTCGATTCCGGGAAGTTCATCCTCGGCCCGAACGTCAAGGCGTTCGAGGAGGAGGCGGCGGCGTTCCTCGGCGTACCCCAGACGGTCGGGGTCGCCAACGGCACGGACGCGCTCATGCTCGTGCTCGAGGCGATGGAGATCGGCTCGGGAGACGAGGTGATCTGCCCCTCGTTCACGTTCTACGCCACGGCTGAGGCGATCATCCGTACGGGCGCGACGCCCGTCTTCGCCGACATCGATCCGGTCACGCTCAACGTCGACCCCGAAGACGTCGCGGCGAAGGTGACCGACCGGACGCGGGCAATCATGCCCGTGCACCTATTCGGGCGCCCTGCCGACCTCGACGCTTTGGCATCGATCGGCGTGCCGATCATCGAGGACGCGGCCCAGGCGTTCGGCGCACGTGGAGTTGCGAAGACTGGCGTCGCCTCGACGTTCAGCTTCTTCCCGACGAAGAACCTCTTCGCGCTCGGCGACGGCGGCCTCGTCGCGGCCACCGACGAGGAGCTCGCGGAGCGGGTGCGGCTGCTCCGCTTCCACGGGTCACGGGACAAGAAGACGTTCACGTTCGTGGGCACAAACTCGCGGTTGGACGAGCTCCAGGCGGCGGTGCTGCGTCTCTTTCTCGGCGAGCTCGATGGCTGGAACCGCGCTCGCCGCGAGGCGGCTGCCCGCTACGCGGAGCTCGGGCTCGGCGAGCTGTGCGAGCTGCCCGAGGACGAGCCCGGCCACGTCTACCACATGTACGTCGTGCGCAGCCCAGAGCGCGACCGCTTCGCGGAGGCGCTTGCCGCGGCGGAGATCGGGCATGCGTCCTACTACGTGACGCCGACCCATCTCCAGCCCGCGCTTCGACGCCTCGGCTACGACGGCGCGGCGCTGCCCGAGACCCAGCGAGCCTCGCGTGAGAACCTCGCGCTGCCGCTGTGGGCCGGCATCCCGGCGGACGTTCAGGAGCGCGTCGTCTCCGTAATGCGAGAAGCTTCGACCGTGGGTGCCGCCTCTTGATCCCGATCAACCGCCATCGCATCTGGCAGGTCGTCGCCGACGCGGGCTTTGTCGCCTTCGCCTGGTGGGCGGCGTTCCACCTCCGCTTCGACCAGGGCGTGCCGCGCTACTACCAGACGCTCTTCACGAAGACGATCCTGATAGTCGTCGGGATCCAGCTCGTCGTCTTCATCCTGTTCGGCTTCTACGACCGCTGGTGGCGGTACGTGTCGACGCGTGACATGTGGAGCGCGGCGCGCGGCGTCACGGTTGCAGCGCTCGTCGCGTCGGTCACGGTCTACTTCGCCAACCCCGTCCCCGAGGTGCGGCTGCCGCGCGGGGTCGCGGTGATGGACTGGTTGCTCCTGTTGGCCCTCGTCGCCGGCTCGCGGCTGATCGCCCGCTCCGTTTTCGAGCGGCCGACGCCGGGCCGCCTGGTCGCGCGCGGCAAGGAGGTTCTCGTCATCGGCGCGGGCGAGGCGGCGCGCGACACGATCCGAGAGATGCACCGCAACCCGCCGCTCGGCTACACGCCGATCGGGCTCGTCGACGACGATCCGCGCAAGAAGAACATCCGCATCCACGGTGTTCGCGTGCTCGGCACGACAGCCGACCTCCCGCACCTGCTGCGCGACAACCGGCCGGACGAGGTGCTGATCGCGGTCCCTTCCGCTTCGGGCGAGTTCCGTCGCGCCGTCTTCGCGACCGCGCGCGAGCACCGCGTGCCGGTCAAGACGCTGCCTGGCCTTCACGAGTTGATCTCCGGCGAGATCGACCTCGCGGCGCACATCCGCCCGGTCCAGGTGGAGGACGTGCTCGGGCGCCAGCCGGTGCACGTCGAGCTCGACTCCGCGATGCCGTATGTCGAGGGCAAGACGGTGCTCGTGACCGGCGCCGGCGGCTCGATCGGCGCCGAGCTCTGCCGGCAGCTCACGCAGCTCGGCCCTCAACGGCTGATCCTCGTTGAGCTGGGCGAGGGCGCGCTGTTCGACATCGAGCGCGAGCTCGTCGGCGAGCGCGGCTTCTCGGCGGCCGTGCCGGTGCTGGCCGACGTCGGAAACCCGACGAAGATGCGGCAGGTCTTCGAGCGCTACGAGCCCGACGTCGTCTTCCACGCCGCGGCGTACAAGCACGTGCCGCTGATGGAGGCGAACCCGCTCGAGTCCGTTCGCAACAACGCACTGGCCACGAAGGTCGTTGCCGACGCCGCCGTCGAGTACGGAGCGTCGCGGTTCGTGCTCGTCTCCACCGACAAGGCTGTCAACCCGAAGACGGTGATGGGCCAGTCGAAGGCGGTCTGCGAGTGGGTCGTCGAGGCGTACGGAGCGCGCACCGACGTGTCCACGCGCTTCGTCGCAGTCCGCTTCGGAAACGTGCTCGGATCGTCAGGGAGCGTGATCCCGATCTTTCGCCGCCAGATCGAGCGGGGCGGGCCGGTCACGGTCACGCACCCGGAGATGACGCGTTTCTTCATGACGATCCCCGAAGCTGCCTCACTCGTCATCCAGGCCGGCGCGATCGGCGGCGAGGGACACGTATTCGTGCTCGACATGGGCGAGCCGGTCAAGATCGTCGAGCTCGCGGAGCAGATGATCCGGCTCTCGGGCAAGGACCCCGGCGAAATCGGCATCGACTTCGTCGGCACCCGACCCGGCGAGAAGCTGCACGAAGAGCTTTGGGGCGAAGGCGAGCAAGTCTTCGCGACCGCGCATCCGAAGATCCGCCGCGTCAGCGGCCCGGTCGTCGACGCCACGTGGCTCGACGAAGAGCTGGCCGAGCTGGAGCGCCTGGTCGAAGGGGGCGAGACGCTCGAGCTCGTCTCGCGCCTCACGGCGATGTCACGCGCGCCGCAATATGCGGCCGCGCCGGACACGATCCTCGAGGACACGCTTCACTAGGAGGTTTGGCGCAAAACAGTCTGTGTCGCCGGCGCACGCTCCTCGCCCGCTGAGCTGCGTCCTCACTCGCGCCCAATAGCTTTGGCTATTGACGCTCCCTGCGTCCTTGTCAGCGAACGAGCATCGCACGCCGTCGACGAGCGGCTTCGCGCCAAACCCTCCTAGGCATAAGCCGGGTCGTAAAAAGGTAAGAGAGCGGCCGTGCGGTTCCGACGCAACACCCCTCTCGACCCCGGCCAGATCACCGACGTCCGCGGGCGCGGCGGCTTCGGGCCTGGCGGGCTCGCGCTCGGCGGCGGCGGGCTCGGCGGGATCGCGCTCGTCATCTACCTCCTCGTCGCGTTGCTCGGCGGCAACGACAGCCTCGGCCAGCTCGGTCCGCTCGACAATCAGCAGGTCGGCCAGGGCGACACGCCGAGCGAGATCTCCTCCGCGTGCCGGACCGGCCAGGACGCGAACGAGCGCGAGGACTGCCGCATCGTTGCCGTCGTCAACAGCGTCCAGAAGTTCTGTGACGGCGTCTTCCAACGCAGCGGCAGGCACTACCAGTACGTCGACACCGTGTTCTTCACCGGCCAGGTGCAGACCGGCTGTGGGCTCGCCGACTCGCAGGTCGGGCCGTTCTACTGCCCGGCGGACATGCTGGTCTATATCGACCTCGGCTTCTTCGACGACCTTCAGTCCCGTTTCGGCGTCGGCAGCGCGCCGTTCGTCCAGGCGTACGTGATCGCCCACGAGTACGGGCATCACGTCCAGGACCAGCTCGGTGTGCTGAAGCAGATCGGGAACGACCGCCAGGGGCCGGAGAGCCGTGCCGTCCGCTCGGAGCTGCAGGCCGACTGTTACGGCGGCGTTTGGGCGGCGCACGCGGTTGAGACCGGTCTGATCGAGGAGCTGACGCAGACGGACATCAACGACGGGCTCGACGCGGCGGCGGCGATCGGCGACGACCGAATCCAGGAGCAGACGCAGGGACAGGTGAACAAAGAGACCTGGACGCACGGCTCGTCCGAGCAGCGGCGGCGGTGGTTCTCGCGCGGGTACGAGAACGGCAAGCCTGCAGCCTGCGATACGTTCTCCGGCGCCATCTAGTCGCGGATCCGTCACAGCGCCGTCACATCGCAGGGCTAGGGTGGCCCGGTGGACGCGAGCGCGATCTTCGACGGGCTGAACCCGGAGCAGCGCCGTGCCGTCGAGAGGGTGCGCGGGCCGGTCTGCATCCTCGCGGGCGCGGGCTCTGGCAAGACGACGACGATCACGCGGCGGATCGCCAACCAGGTCGCCGTCGGCGCCTTCGGCGCTGACGAGATCCTCGCCGTCACCTTTACGGACAAGGCCGCTCGCGAGATGCGCAGCCGCCTGGAGGAGCTCGGCGCGGGCGGGGTGCGCGCGCGGACCTTCCACTCCGCTGCCTACGCGCAGCTTCGCTGGTTCCGCGGTGAGGTGCGCGGTCGGATCCTCGCCTCGAAGGCGCTGATGCTGCGCCAGATCGGCAACACGCTCCCCCGCCCGTACCGCTTCCGGCCGGCCGCCGACCTCGCGACCGAGGTCGAGTGGGCCAAGAACCGGCGGCTGACACCTGACACCTACCGCCGCGCGCTCGGCACGCACGAGCCACCAATTCCGGACGACCTGATGGCGCGGGTCTTCCGCGAGTACGAGCGCCGCAAGGAGGCCGCGGGCGCCCTCGACTTCGAGGACCTCCTTGCCCTCGCGATCCAGCTGCTCGAGGGGGAGCCCGAGGCGCTCGAGCAGGTGCGCGACCGCTATCGCGCCTTCACGGTCGACGAGTACCAGGACGTCAATCTCCTCCAGCAGACCCTGCTCGAGCTCTGGCTCGGCGATCGCGACGACCTCTGCGCGGTCGGCGACGACTACCAGTCGATCTACGCGTTCACCGGCGCGACGCCGGAGCATCTGCTCGCTTTGCCGAAGCGGTTCCCGAACACGACCGTGGTGCGGCTGGAGGCCAACTACCGCTCGACACCGCAGGTGCTCGGACTCGCGAACCGGCTGGTTCCGCGGCTCGGCGGGGCCGAGAAGGAACTGCGCGAGACGCACGGGCCGGGCCCGGACCCTGAGCTGCGCGCGTTCGAGGACGATGAGGCCGAGTCCGCCTTCATCGTCGAGCGCGTGCGCGAGCTGCACGGGGCCGGCACGCCGCTCGAGGAGATGGCAGTGCTGATCAGGCTGAACGCGCGCTCGGTCGACTTCGAAGAGGCGTTCGGCGAGGCCGAGATCCCGTTCCAGGGCGCGGCGCTGCTTACGCGCGACGGCGCTCGGCAGCTGCTCAAGAGCCTTGCCGGCTCGACGTCACGCTCGGTCGCCTACGAGGTGACGAGGCTCGCGCGCGAGCATGGGTTCGTCGAGACTCCGCCGCCGGGCCTCGGCGAGCGGGAGCTGACGCGCCAGAGCGACCTCGGGCGGCTGATCAAGCTCGCCGAGGAGTTCGACGACGGCTCACAGGATGTTGGCGCCTGGATCGACTGGCTGCGCGCCCGGTTCGACCACGGCGCCCAAGGCGGCGTTCACCTGCTGACGCTACACCGCGCGAAGGGGCTCGAGTGGGACGCGGTCTTCCTACCCCGGCTCGAGGAGCGCGAGCTCCCGTGCAAGCAGTCGCTCGGCGACCTCGACGCGATCGCGGAGGAGCGGCGCCTCCTCTACGTCGGCATCACGCGTGCACGCAAGCACCTCGCCCTGACGTGGACGCGCCGCCCTAGCCGTTTCCTCGCGGAGCTCGGCGTGGAGACGCGCGCACCGGCTCGGCCGAAGCGTTCAGAGGACGAGCTTCCCCCCGCGTTCCGGACGCTGAAGGAGTGGCGCCTCGAGCGCGCGAAGGCAGACGAGGTGCCGGCCTACGTCGTCTTCCACAACTCGACGCTCGAGGAAATCGCCGAGCGCGGTCCTCGCACGCTGGCCGAGCTCGCGTCCGTCCCGGGCGTCGGGCCGACGAAGCTGGAGCGCTACGGCGAGGAGGTCCTCGCCGCGCTCGGGAGTTAGCAGGTGCCGTTCTTTGCCTTCTTGAAGTAGGCACTGCTCAGCATCCAGGTCCACCGCCCACCGGCTCTGACCGTGTGCTGCTTGAAGGTCGCCACCTTCTTACCGCCCGAGGTGGCCGTGATCGTCACCGCCTTGGCCTCGGAGATCGTCGAGGTGCCGGGGACCTGCCAGACGACGTCTTCGACGCGCGTCGCCCTGAAGGTGACGGTGCGGGGGAACTCGGTCCGCGGATAGCAGGCCGCGAGCCGCTGGACCGAGACCACCTTCCGCTGGGCGGGGTGGAGTGATTGCCACGCGGTCGCGAAGTTGCCGCGCCGGAGCTCTGCCTGCACGCGGACGAGCGCGCGGGCCGCGGCCTCGTCGCCGGGACCAGGTGTGGCAGTGGTCGTTGTCGTGCTCGCCTTGTCGCGCCCGCCGCAGCCCGCTGCGAGCAGCGCAAGTGCAGCGCCGAGAGCGAATAACTTGCGCATGTCTTCATAATAGATTCTTATGGACACGCGCCAGCTTGCCGCGTTCTGCGAGGTCGTCAACCGCGAGAGCTTCTCCCAGGCCGCTGAGCGGCTCGGGGTCACGCAACCGGCGGTCAGCCTTCAGATTCGGTCGCTCGAGAAGCGGCTGGGGACGAAGCTGCTCGACCGGTCGGGGCGGCGCGTCGAGCCGACCGAGTCGGGCCAGCGGCTCTACCGGGCCGCACAGCGGATGCTCGCGGTCGAGGGGCAGCTGCTCGACGAGCTCACCGGTGAGGACGGCACGCTGCGCGGGGAGCTCACGCTCGGCGCTTCGACGGGACCTGGAGGCACGGTCGTGCCCGTCCTGCTCGGTGAGTTCCAGCGCGAGCATCGGGAGCTCACGGTTGCTTTGTCGATCTCGGACACGAACCGCGTCATCGAGCAGGTCGCCCAGCGGGAGCTGGAGCTCGGGATCGTCGGCGCGTCGCCGCGGCACCGCGGCGTCGTCTTCGAGCCCTTCTTCCGTGACGAGGTGATTCTCGTCGTCCCGCCCGACCACCCGTTCGCCGGCAAGGAGGTCACGCTCGAACAGCTCCGGGAGGAGCCGCTGATCCTGATGCAGGAGGGCGCCGGCGTCCGCCAAGTGATCGAGGACGAGCTTCGCCGCGGGCCGGTGCGGCTGCGCGACCTCGATGTGCGGCTCGAGCTCGGCCTGCAGGAGTCGGTCAAGAGCGCGGCCGCGGCCGGCTTCGGCGTGACCTTCATCTCGCGCTCGGGCGTCGAGGCCGAGCTGGCCGCGGGCACGCTCGCCGCCGCCCGCGTGAAGGGGCTGGAGCCCGCGCGGGAGATCTCGCTCGTGCGCCCGGCCGGGCGCTCGCCGTCGCGGGCCGCCGAGGCTTTCGTGGAGTTCTCGCGTGCCAAGCTCGCGGCGTGATCGTCCGCTGGGGCCTTGGTCAACTCCCGGAGCTGCTGCGAGAGCTCGGTATCGAGCGGCCGTTCCTCATCGCCAGCGAGCGCTGGTCGAAGCTCGATTTCCCGGCAGTCGGCCGCTGGAGCGTCGTGCCGAGCGATCGGATCGACGAGATCGCCGCTGGGACCGGCGGTTCCGACGGCCTGCTTGCGGTAGGCGGCGGCAGTGCGATCGACCTGGCCAAAGCGGTCTCTGTCGAGACCAGTCTTACCGTCGCCTCGGTCCCGACGACGTACTCGGGCTCCGAGTGGGCCCCGAGCTTCGGGATCAGAGACCCACAGCGCCGAATGCAGGGGGGCGGGGCGGGCGCGAAGCTCGCGGGAATCGTCTACGACCCCGATCTGACGCTCACACTCCCGCTCGAGGAGACCGTCGGCACGGCGATGAACGCCCTTGCGCACTGCGCGGAAGCGCTCTACGTGAAGGGCCGAAGCCGGGAGGCTGACGCGCTTGCGCTCGAAGGCGCTCGGACGATCAACGAGGCGCTTCCTCAGGTCGCCGCCTTCCTGGACGACCGGAAGGCCCGAACTCGACTCCTTGGGGGCGCGGACGCCGCCGGGCATGCGCTCGCGCTGGCGGGCCTCGGCCTAGGTCACGCGATGGCGCAGGCGATCGGAGGCCGCTACGGGCTCCCGCACGGCGCCCTGAACGCGATCTGCCTGCCCGCGGCGCTGCGGTTCAACGAACCGGTCGCCGGCGCGGAGATCGCTCGGTTCGGGGAAGCGCTGAAGACCGAGGATCCCGCGGCCGCCGTGAGCGAGCTCGCGCGGCTCGGCGGCTTCGGGCGGCTACGCGATCTCGGCGTCCCGGCGGACGACTTACCTGCGCTGGCCGAGGCGGCGTCCGTACGCGGGGGTGCGAAAGCCAACCCTCGCCCGGCCATTCCGGCCGAGATCGAAGAGCTGCTCCGCGAGATCTTCTAGAAGATCTGAGACGACGCTCGCGGCCGGGTGACGGCGTCCCGGCCGCTCGCGCGCGCCCCTTTTCCTCGGTTTCGCGGCTACTTCTGACTGACGGCTACTTCTGACTGACGGCTACTTCTCAACTGACGGCACGGCCAGCATCCCATCGGCCGCTTAAGCTCCGCTTAAGGCTTGACGAAGGAGGCGGATGCCCGGCGAAAATCGGCTTGATTATGCGGTTTTGGGCCCGCTCGAGGTGCGGCGCGCGGACGAGGTTCTCGCCGTTTCGGGCGGCAATCCGCGCAAGGTTCTGCTGGCGCTTCTGATCGAGCCGAACCGATCGGTCGCCAACGAGCGCCTGATCGACGCGCTCTGGGGAGAGTCGCCCCCGCCGAAGGCGAGGAACGCACTCCAGGTACACGTTTCCACGCTTCGCGACGTGCTCGAGGGCGGCGCCGAGCGCGGGTCCGTGATCGCGACGACGCCGACGGGCTACCAGCTGAACGCGCCGGAGGAGGCGCTCGACAGCAGGCGGTTCGAACGGCTTGCCGCGGAGGGGCGGGCGGCGCTCTTCGCCGGCGACTCCGCGGTCGCCGCCCGACTCCTGCAACAGGCCGAGGGGCTCTGGCGCGGGCCGGCTTTCGCGGACGTGGCGTACGACGATTTCGCGGCGCACGAGGCTGCGCGGCTCGAAGAGCTTCGGTGCGGCACGTTCGAGGATCTGGCCGACGCCGAGCTCGCGCTCGGCGATCACGACGAGCTGATTCCCCGCTTGCGTGCGTTCGTGGACTCCGAGCCGCTCCGCGAGCGAGCGCGCGCGCAGCTGATGCTGGCCCTCTACCGCGCCGGGCGACAGTCCGCGGCTCTGGCCGAATACAGGTCAGCCCGGGAGACCCTGGTCGACGAAATCGGCATCGAGCCCGGGCCGGCGCTCCAGGCGCTGGAGCGGGCGATTCTCCAACAGGACGAGAGCCTTGCGGCACCGACGGCCCCTCGTGCTGCGAGGCGCGTCGACCTGCCGGCGCCGCCGACACCGCTTCTGGGACGCGAGGCCGAGTTGACCGAGGCGGTGGACCTGCTCCGATCCGGAGGCGCTCGCCTTGTGACGCTCACCGGTCCTGGAGGAATCGGCAAGACGAGGCTCGCGATCGAGGTCGCTCGCGCGGTCGCCTCGGCCGGGGCACGAGGCGCCGTCTTCGTCGATCTCGCGCACCTCTCGGACGCCGGTCTGGTCGCGCCGACAATCGCGAACGCGCTGCGGCTGAGCGTCGGGGGCCGTCCGGTCGAGGAGGCGCTCGCCGAGGCGCTGGCCCGGGATGCGCCGCTGCTCGTCCTCGACAACTTCGAGCAGTTGACCGACGCGGCGCCGCTGCTCGGCAGCCTGCTCGCGGCGTCTCCCGAGGCGCAGCTGCTCGTCACTAGCCGCGCCGTTCTGCACCTCGCCGGCGAGCACGAGTTCCCGGTCGGCCCGCTGGCGCTGCCGGCGCCGGCCGACGATGTGGATGCGGCTCGTGTGGCTCCCGCGGTCGCGCTCTTCGTCGCTCGCGCTCAGGCGGCGAGGCGCGACTTCGAGCTCTCGGCCGAGAACGTGGGGGATGTCGTCTCGCTCTGCGCCGCTCTCGATGCGCTGCCGCTGGCGATCGAGCTGGCGGCCGCACGCGTCAAGATCCTCAGCCCGGGCGAGCTGCTCGAGCGCTTCGGGAAGCGCCTGGAGCTGCCCGCCGCCGTCGCGGACGCTCCGGAGCGGCACCGCACGCTCCGCGCCGCGATCGACTCGAGCTACGAGCTTCTCGACGACACCGAGCGGGTGCTCTTCGCCCGGCTCTCCGTCTTTGCGGGCGGTTGGACGCTCGACGCCGCCGAGGCGGTCTGCTCGGCCGACGGAGAGAACGTCCTGCCGGTTCTCGGCTCACTCGCCGACAAGAGCCTTGTCGCAGACGCAGGCGGCTACGAGCGTCGCTTCACGATGCTGCAGATCGTCCACGAGTACGCGGTCGAGCGCCTCGAGGCGACCGGAGAGGGCGAAGGCCTCCCCCGACTGCACGCGGCCTACTTCGCCGGCCTTGCCGAGGAGGGCGAGCCGGAGCTCAACGGGCCGAGCCAGGACGTCTGGGCGGCACGCCTCGACGCCGAGCGCGAAAACTTCCGGGCCGCACTTGCCTTCGCGCTCGGCAGCGGCGACGGGTCGACGGCGTTGCGCCTCGCCGGCGCTCTACGGCGGCTCTGGCAGCTTCACGCCGACCTGAGAGAGGGGCGGTCGGCGCTCGAGGCCGCGCTGGCGGCCGCGCCCGATGCTCCGCTCGTCTCGCGCGCGAAGGCGCTGAACGGGCTGGGCGTGCTGGCAGCGGAACAGGGGGACATCGACGCCGCGGAGCAGGCGTTCGAGGCGAGCCTCCAAGCCGCGCGCGAGCTCGACGACGACGCGCGGCGGATGGCGGTGCTCACGAATCTCGGCAACATCGCGCTCTTCCGGCAGGACTTCGACCGCGCGCGCAACCTCTACGAGGAGGGCGCCGAGCTTGCGTCCAGGCTCGGCTCGACGTTCAACGCGGCGACGGCGATGCACGACCTCAGCCTGATCGAGCTTGTGCTCGGGGACGTCGGCGCCGCGATCGAGCGCTGCGAAGAGGCGCTCGCGCTCGCACGCGTGGGCGGGACGCCCCAACTGGTTGCGGCGTGCCTGCGGTCGCTCGCAGCCGCGATCGTGATCCGCGGGGAGCTCGACCGCGCGCAGTCCCTGGTCGAGGAAAGCCTGTCGATCGTCCGCCGGCTCAACGAGCCGCGGGCCGTCGCCGAGTGCTTGGAGACCGCGGCCGGGATTGCCGCGGCCGGCGGCGAGGGGGCGCGGGCGGCCGCGCTGTTCGGAGCGGCCGAGGAAGTGCTGGCGTCGATCGGCGCGACGCGGACGCCGGAGCGCCAGCCCTGGATCGACGTCTACCAGGAGGCGGCGCGCCTGAAGCTCGAGCCGGGGCGCTTCGAGGAGGAGCAGGAGCGCGGGCGAGAGCTGCCGCTCGACGAGGCGATCGAGCTCGCGACTTCGCGACGCGTTGCCGTCAGCACTGGCGGGCGCTGAGCGTGCCGCCGGGGCCGGCGTCGTAGAGGACGCCGGCGTCTGTCGCGACCTGGAGGCAGAAGCTCGTCGGCTCCGCGTGGACGAGCGTCACGCCCTGGACGCCGGTGACCGTTGCGCCAACGAAGCTGGCGTTCTCGGCCTGGTACGCCGCGAGCTCGCGTTCGGCCTGCATGGCGTCCGCGGCCGACGCGGCGGCCTGTGCCTGCTGGACGAGCGGGCTCTTGTCCGGGCTCGAGGGTTTCGATCCGCCCCTGCCGAGCTGGGATGAGAACAGCACGCCGGCGAGCACGAGGCTGACGACGAGCGAGACGATTCCGAGGCCGCTGCGGGTCACCGGCTCGTGATCGGCGGCGGCGCTGGAGTCCTTGAGCGAGCGATAAGGTTTAACTAATGAGTTGTATTAGGGACATGGTGGTAGACTCGACCGATCATGGCTGACCCCGTGTCCGTCGACGTGCTCGTGGTGGGAAGCGGCGCCTCCGGGCTTGCCGCAGCCGTGTCCGCGCACCGGGCCGGCGCCAGTGTCGCGCTCGCGGCGAAGGGCTCGGTCCAGTCTTGCAACTCGGCGAAGGCTCAGGGCGGCATCCAAGCGGCGTTCGGGGCGGACGACTCGCCGGAGCAGCACGCCGAGGACGTCTGGAAGAGCTCTCACCAGACCGCCGACCGCAGGCTCGTCGAGGTGTTGACGGGCGAGGCCCCGGGCGCGATCCACTGGCTCGAGGAGCTCGGTGTTGAATTCACTCGCGAGAACGGGGGCTACAGGCTCGCCAAGTGCGGCGGCGCGTCGAGGAAGCGTCTGCTCCAGGTCGGCGACCGAACGGGGCACGCGATCACGAAGGCGCTGCGCGACGCGGTCGAGGCTTCGCCGGTCAAGACGTTCGCGAAGGCGCCGCTCAGGTTGCTCGAGCCGTCGGCGACCGGCTGGCGGGCAGTTTGCGGCGAGCACGTGATCGACGCCGGCGCAGTCGTCCTCGCGGCCGGGGGACGCTGCTACCGCGAGGCCGAGGAGCGCGGCGAGCTCTCGACCAACCATCCCGGCGCGACCGGCGAGGTCACGCGGATCGCACTCGAGCTCGGCGCCGAGGCGCGCGACCTCGACGCGCTCCAGTACCACCCGAACGGCGGCGCGTGGCCGGCAAACATGCAGGGCTATTCCATCCCGGAGACGACGCGCGCCTACGGTGCGACGCTCTTGAACGCCGAGGGCGAGGAGTTCACCGACCCGCTCGGGCCGCGCGACGAGGTCTCGCAGGCGATCTTCGACGAGGTGGCGGCAGGGCGCGGCGTCGAGACTCCCGACGGCCGTCCTGCGGTCTACCTGGACACGACCCGGATTCCCGAGGCCGACGCCGACGTGTCACTGCCGTACATGGTGCGCCGGTACCGTGCGGCGGGCGTCGACCCGCTCGAGGAACCGATCCTGACCTACCCAGTGCTCCACTACCAGAACGGCGGTCTCGTCATCGACGAGCACGGCGAGACCACGCTCGAGGGGGTGTTCGCCTGCGGCGAGATCGCCGGCGGCACGCACGGACGGAACCGGATGATGGGCAACAGCCTTCTCGAATGCACGGTCTTCGGACGCCGTGCCGGGAAGGTGGCATTCGAGAAGGCTAGGACATGAACGTCGTCGCTACTGACCTCCAGCAAGCGATCGAAGATGCGGCGGCGCATTTGTACGTGTGGGCCTTGAAGGACATTCCCCAGGACCTCCGTGACGCACTCGTCGAGGCGCAAGGACGCGAGACATCGGTGCCGGGACGGCGGGTGCTCGACACTATCGTCCGCAACGTTCAAGTTGCGGACGAGGAAGAGAACCTCGTCTGCCAGGACACGGGAATCGCGGTTTACACCTGCCGCGTCGGCGAGAACTTCCCATTGCACCCGGCGCGGATCTACGAGGCGCTGAAGCATGGCACCGAGCGCGCGACCGTCGAGCACCCGCTGCGCTCGAACGCCGTGCACACGATCACGCGCGAGAACACCGGGCCCAACACCGGCTACCGGCTTCCGATCGTGCACTGGGAGTTCGTCTCGGACTGGGACGGGCTCGACGTCAAGTGCGTGCCGAAGGGATCGGGCTCCGAGAACATGAGCTTCCTGAAGATGTGCGTCCCCGCCGACGGCGTGAAGGGGATCAAGCAGTTCGTCCTGGAGTCGATCGTCGGCGCGGGCGGAAAGCCGTGCCCGCCGGGGATCGTGGGGGTCGGGATCGGCGGCTCCGCGGACTACGCGATGTACCTGGCCAAGGAGGCGATCGCGCGGCCGATCGGGACACGGAACCCTGATCCGGTCGTCGCTCAGCTCGAGGACGAGCTGTTCGAGCTGCTGAATGAAACCGGAATCGGCCCGATGGGTCTAGGCGGGGATGTCACCGTGCTGCAGTGCCACATCGAGCATGCCGACACGCACATGACCCTGAACCCGGTCGCGGTCAACTACCAGTGCTGGGCCGCGCGCCGCGCTTCCGCGCACATCTCGGCCGACGGAGAGGTGGAGTTCGATCGTGAGGCGTGACAGAGGCGTCACATTCGGCCCCGTTTGGGGTCAGACCCCGGACGAGGCCTGACGAGACATGGCTCAGCACGAGGTCAGCTTCCCGATCACCGACGAGGGCGAGATCCTCAAGCTCCGCGCCGGCGACGAAGTGGTCGTCCAGGGCCACATCATCGGCATCCGCGATCGCACGCAGATCCGCATCTTCGACCAGGGCGTCGAGCCGCCGATGGACCTCCGCGGCGCGTTCCTGCTGCATACCGCGCCCGGGGTCCGCAAGCGCGAGGACGGCGGCTACGACCCGGTCTGCATCGGCACCACGACGAGCGCCCGAATGGTCAGGTTCACGGAGCCGCTCGGCGTCAAGTACGGCGTCCGCGCGATCTGCGGCAAGGGCGGCTTCCCGGACGAGGCGATCGAGCCGATGCGCAGCCACGGGATGGTCTACTTCGCGATCGTCGGCGGCGCCGCCGCGCTCGAGACGACGCAGATCGAGGAGATCGAGGAGGTCGTCTGGGAGGAGCTGATGCCCGAGTGCCTCTGGAAGTTCCGCGTCAAGGACTTCGGGCCGCTCACCGTCGGCATCGACGCCCACGGCAACTCGCTCTACCACGACGTGCAGTCCGCCGCCCAGGAGAAGCTGAAGGAGCTCTATGCCCGCCTTTAGTGACGGATTCCTGGACCTCCCGCAGCGTCCCGGCAAGCCCCGCAGCGAGGGCCTGACCCACGTCATCGACAAGGGCCTGAACCTCCGCGACATCGAGGGGATGTTCGACACGGCCGGACAGTTCGTCGACATCGTCAAGCTCGGCTGGGGCACCAGCTATGTCACCAACAACCTCGAGAAGAAGATCGCGCTCTACCGGTCGTTCGAGACGCCGGTCGTCTGCGGCGGCACCCTCTTCGAGGCCGTCTACGGACGGGGCCGGCTGGACGAGTTCAAGCAGTGGCTGCGCGACCAGCGCTTCTCGCACGTCGAGATCTCCGACGGCACGCTCGAGATCCCGCGCGAGCGCAAGCTCGAGCTGATCGCGGAGTTCGCGCAGGACTTCGTCGTCTTCTCCGAGGTCGGCTCCAAGGACGCCGACGTCAACTACGCGCCGTACCTCTGGGTCGAGTGGATCAAGGAAGAGCTCGCCGCCGGCGCCTGGAAGGTGATCACCGAGGGCCGTGAGGGCGGCACCTCGGGGATCTACCGCCCGAGCGGCGAGATGCGCACCGGTCTCGTCGACGAGATCGTCCACGAAATCGCGGTCGCCGACCTCGTCTTCGAGGCGCCGACGAAGGCGTCCCAGGCGTGGTTCGTGAAGGAGTTCGGCCCGAACGTCAACCTCGGCAACATCCCGCCGGACGAGGTGATCCCGCTCGAGACGCTGCGGCTTGGGCTCAGAGGCGACACCCTGAAGGAGGTGCTCCTCGGTGGCGACCGCACCGCCGCTACCTGAGCTCGACTTCGAGGCGATGGCGGCAGAGGAGCTGCTCCGCTGGGCGTACGCGGAGTTCGGCGACAAGCTCTGCCTGACGTGCTCCTGGCAGAAGCAGTCGTCGGTGCTCGTCCACATGGTCTCCGAGCTCGACCTCGACATCCCCGTGATCGAGCTCGACACGCAACTCTTCTTCCGCGAGAGCTACGAGACCCGCGACCGGCTCGTCGAGCGCTACGGCCTCGAGCTGCTGCAGCCGCACGTACTCACGGTCGCCGAGCAGCACAAGCGCGAGGGCCCGAACCTTTGGGAGACCGACCCCGACCGCTGCTGCCACGTCCGCAAGGTCGAGCCGCTGCTCGAGGCGCTCGAGCCATACGACGCCTGGATCTCCGGGATCCGCCGCGACCAGTCACCGAGCCGCGCCGGGACGCCGAAGCTGCAGTGGTCGGACCGCTACGACGTCTGGAAACTGCACCCGCTCGCCGACTGGGACGAGAAGCGCGTCTGGGCCTACATCCAGGTCAACGAGATTCCATATAACCCGCTGCACGAGACGGGCTACCGGTCGATCGGCTGCATCCCCTGCACCCGTCCGACCGCACCCGACGAGGAGGAGCGCGCAGGCCGGTGGGCCGGCTCCGACAAGCTCGAGTGCGGCATCCACGTAGAAAGGACGCAATGAGCAACGATTTTCGGAAGGAGGGGGCTCGTGGGGGAACGATGGGTTCCCCCACGTCAGACCACATCTACGCGGCCGAGCATCCGGAGACGACTCACGTCCGGCCCGGCGGCTTCACGCTCTGGTTCACTGGGCTGTCCGGCTCAGGCAAGACGACGATCGCGCATCTCGTCGGCCCGGAGCTCGACCGGCGCGGCCTCGTCGTCGAGTACCTCGACGGCGACAACGTGCGGATGCACCTATCGAAGGGCCTCGGCTTCTCGAAAGAAGACCGCGACACGCACATCGAGCGGGTCGGCTGGGTCGCGTCGCGTTTGACGCGCCAGGGCGGCGCCGTGATCACGGCCGCGATCTCGCCGTACGAGGCCACCCGTCAGCAGGCGCGCGACTGGGTCGAGCCGGTCGGCACGTTCGTCGAGGTCTACGTCAAGGCGTCGGTGGACGCCTGCGCAGAGCGTGACGTCAAGGGCCTCTACGAGAAAGCGTTCAAGGGGGAGATCACCGAGTTCACAGGCGTGTCGGATCCGTACGAGGAGCCGTCGAATCCTGAGCTGGTGATCGACACAGAGCTGCACGAGCCCGAGGAGAGCGCGGCGCTCGTTGTCGCCAAGCTCGAGGAGCTCGGGCTCATTCCGGTGGAGGTAGCGGCGTGACCGAGGTCGCGACGCAGCCGCACCTGATCCCGCCGCACGGGGGGTACCTGGTCGACCGCACCGGAGAGCGCCCGGACAACGTCGAGAGCCTCGAGCAGATCCCGCTGACTTCGCGCGAGCTGTCCGATCTGGACATGCTCACGTCGGGCGCGCTCTCGCCGCTCGAGGGCTTCATGGGCCGCGACGACTACGAGCGCGTTCTCGAGGACATGCGGCTCGCGAAGGGCCTGCCGTGGGCGCTGCCCGTCTGCCTCGCGGTCGACCACGAGCCGCAGGGCGACGAGGTCACGCTGACCGACGAAGCCGGCATGCCCTACGCGACCCTCGAGGTCGACGAGGTCTTCGAGTACGACAAGGAGCGCGAGGCGCGGAACGCGTTCCGCACGACCGACGATGCCCACCCCGGCGTCGCGCGCCTCTACGCGCAGAAGCCGCTGTACCTCGCCGGCAAGGTGACGGTTTTCAGGCGCTTCGCGCCGGCCTTCCCGGAGCTCGCGCTCGACCCCGCCGACACGCGCGCCGCATTCACCGAACGC
>JBKOUJ010000145.1:0-20381 GCA_046723355.1 Actinomycetota bacterium
CCTACATCCTGCTCGAGGCGAGCCTCTCCTTCCTCGGCCTTGGCATCAACCCGACCACGCCGACGTGGGGCAACCTGCTCTCGACCGCGCCCCAGTACTACCTCACCCAGCCGTGGCTGATGCTCTGGCCCGGCCTTGCGATCCTCTTCACGACCCTCGCCTTCAACCTCCTCGGCGACGGTCTGAGAGATGCGTTCGACCCGCGTTCCGCGCGCTAACAAACCGGGTCTACAAAAACACGCGTGGAAAGCGAGCACTCCGATACGTCATCGCTCGGGCAGAGGACTCCGAGAGCTTCGCCCACGGCACACTTTCCCCTGTTAGGAGCCCTGTCCGAGCTGAGCCAACCGCTGTGGGTTAGCCCGTATCGCCCTGCACGTCCACGTCGCCGTTCACCTTCCCCTTCGGATCTGGCAGTCCGGGCCCCAGCGCTCGCGCCGTACGTTCCTGATAACCGGGGTTATCGGTGTACGCCGAGCTAGTCGGAGCGCCCTCGAGATGCCCTGGCCGGTTGGCCGGCTCCTATTGCTCGAGCCTCTCCTGGCTGCCGTCCCGACGCGCGGCTGCGTGCGGGTTGTCGGCGGCGGCGTTCGTCTACGCGCCACCGCCTTGCGGTTCACCCTTAGCGGGTAGTAGACACGGCGAAGGGAAATCGCCCGAGCTTCGGCGACGCGGCCCCGCCCGAGCAGGCGGAGCCGCTCTACGAAGCGTTCTGCGACGCGCTGCGCGAGCTAGGCGTGCGCGTCGAGACCGGCTTCTTCGGAGCCCGGATGCAGCTCGAGCTCGTCAACGACGGGCCGGTCACGATCGTGCTGGAGGCCTGACCCGGCGCGTGGACCGCGTCCGGCCCGAGTCCTCACAAGCGGCCAGAAGGCAAAGGGAGGCTCCGTGCTCCACCTGCCGCCTCCGCTCAAGCTCTCCCGTCCCGCAGTAGACTCGCCGTTCGGCCCCGAAAAGGAACCGTACTCCTGCGAGGACAGCAAAGGAGGTGATGGACATGACGCGTCTGTCCGTCATCGCGCTCTCCGTCCTTGTGCTCGCGGCGATCCCCACGATCGCAACTGCGACGCACAGTCCCGGGAAAGGCCCCAAGCACGACCAGGTGGTCGGCTCGGCGAGGTTTTCGGTCCCCGTCGCTAGCGTCCGCATCGACGCGAAGAGCGGGCCCAACGGCGAGAACCCGCGCGGGCACTTCTTCCTCAGTGAGTTTGGTTGGCAGTTCAGAGGCTCTGTGACTTGCGTCCGGGTGGTTGGTCACCTGGCCAGCGTCGGCGGCAGGGTTAGCAGCTCGAGCGGCGTCGGCGCTCCCCAGGTGGGGAGTGGCTTCATCCAGCTCACTCAGGACAACGGCTCACCCGGCCGGAATGACAGGTCGCAGACGATCCGCGTTCCGAGCCCGCCGATGACGTGTCCGGTGCCGACAACGCCGGCCTTCGTACTTGCCAGAGGCAACTACGTTGTCCACGACGCCGACTAGGTCCAGCTAGGGGCCGTGGTCACGCTCTCGCTCAAGCTCAGCGAAGCAGGTTGGAGAGCCGGGGCTGGGCGCTTCAAGCCTTGTGGATCGGCCGCATACGCCCTCGGCAGGGGAGAGGAGAAGCCGATGCCCCGGCTCGGACCATGATGAGTCCGTCTGCATTGTCCCACGTTGGGCGTGAGATTGCAGGAAGTCCGCGCGGTGACCCACAGGCCCGTGCTCTCGCAGACGACTTCACTCGGTTGAGTGATGGCGAACCAAAGGCTCCGCGGAAACACTCTCCCCGAGCGAGTCGGAAGGCTGGCGAAGCGCATGCCCTGCGCGTAGGGGCAACCCGAAGCGGGTCCGCCGGCTCGCTCGAACACTCGCTCAAGCTCGGCGTCGCTGCAGTCGATACGCCTGACGAGCCGGGGTTCAGTCGATCTTGGGTCCCCTGACTGACTCTGCCCAAGCCACGGCGAAGAGAGGAGCCTAATTCTTCGCATCGCCCAGAACCCCGGCTCCCCTCGTCCGTAGTTTTCGAGCACCTAGCCGACCGGCCTGTGGGGTCCGGCCCTTCGGAGAGGTGCGGCGGCTCCGGATCCGGAGAGAGTGAGAAGCGGGGAGATGAGTAGGGACACGTTCATGCTTTTCTTCGTGCTGGGCTCAGGCCTGCTCGCAATCTGGATCAGCCTGTGCCGACCGAGCCTTGCGCCGCAAAGCTTCCGCTCTGGCGGGATTCACCTGACCGCGGCGGTCGTCGTTGGTGCCCTCCTCGGGCCGGTGCTCCATGCGGTGCCGGGGCTCCCGTCCGCGGCGTCGGTGCTGATCGCTCTCTTCGTGCTGGCCCTGCCCGCGATCACGTACATGCTGCTTGTTGGACTGTGGCTGGTGCAGCTGGCGGTCGGGCAGGCCTCCTCCGCCGGCCGCTAGGCGTTCGTCCCTAGGCAAGGACTGTCCCCCTCAGTTGGGAGAGACTCCTGCGTGGTCAGTCCCCTGTCAGTCGTAGACATATGTATTTGACTTATACTCGGCGAAATGCGACATCGCCACCCGCGTCGAGCCCGCAGCCGGCACCGGACCAGGCCGGGCCACTGGCACGTGCGGGCGCGCGTGGAGCGCTTCGTCGAGCCGTCGCTCCTGCTGCTCCTGCGTGAGCGGCCGCTGCACGGCTACGAGCTGATCGAGCGGCTCCCGGAGATCGTGGGGGAGGGGCGCGTGGACGTCGGCAACCTCTATCGCCTCCTTCGCTCGCTCGAGGGAGAGGGTGTCGTCAGCTCCGAATGGAGCGCCGACCTCCCGGGGCCGGCCAAGCGCACCTACGAGCTGACCGCCGAGGGCCGGCGGCTGCTCGACCGCTGGGCCGAGGCGTTGCGCCAGGCACAGACCGATGTCCAGAGCTTTCTCGACCGCTACGAGGAGAGGAGGTGAAATACATGCACGGACGGAGACATCACCGGCACGGCGGCTGCCGCCGGGGCCGGCGCTTCCCGGACGCGGAGACGCTGCTTCAGCGGCTCGAGGAGTACCAGCGCGATCTCGAGCAGGAGACGGCCGACGTAGCCGACCTCATCCGCCGCCTCAAGGAAGGCAAGACGGAGACCACGAGCGTCTAGGAATTACGTAGCGAACGGGCCCCGTCGCGCCGACGGGGCTTTCGCTATCCTCACTGCACCACATTTCACCGGCTTGGCGAAATGGGCGCGCGGCGCCCATTTTTTATGAGTCGACCGACGACCGCGAGGGAGGCATGGACGTCTACACGAAGGAGCGGCAGCTCGAGCAGGAGCTGACCGGCCGAATCGAGGAGCACCTGCCGGGCACCGAAGTGCTCGCCGTCGAGCTGCTCGGACCGGATCGCTTCTGCGTCTACATCGACCACCCCGCGGGTGTCGACCACGCGCTCTGCGAGCGCGTCACGCGCGAGATCGACGACTACCGGCGCGAATACACGATCGACGTGTCCTCGCCGGGGCTCGAACGGCCGCTGCGGAAGCGAGAGCATTTCGCGGGCGCGCTCGGGCGCCGTGTACGGCTGAAGACGGCGGCTCGCGCAAAGGTCCGTGGTGAGGTTCTTTCCGCGGACGACCAATCCGTTCGCGTCGGCGCCGAAGGCGGCGACCCGATTTCAATCCCGTACGACCAGATCGTCCGGGGCAACCTGATCGACGAGGGACGCACATGAGCCGAGAGATCATCGAGTTCGTCCAGGAGCTCGAGCGTGACAAGGGAATAGAGAGCGAGACGCTGATCGAGGCGCTCGAGGACGCGCTCCTCGCGGCGTACAAGAAGACGCCGGGGGCGTCGCGACACGCCGTGGTCGAGCTCGACCGTGACGAGGGCGACTTCCGCGTCTACTCGATCGAGCTGCCGCCGGACATCGAAGAGCGGCTGCTCGACGAGGCCCGTGAGCGGGTGCTGACCGAGCTCGAGCAGGCCGAGGAGGAGTCCGGCGAGCGCTCGCACGTGCTCGTCACCGACGACGACCTCGACATCGACTGGTCGGACGTTCCCGAGAATCAGATCAAGCGCGCGGACGTGACGCCCGAGAACTTCGGCCGCATCGCAGCGCAGACGGCGAAGCAGGTCATCACGCAGCGGATCCGCGAGGCCGAGCGGCAGATGATGTACGAGGAGTACATCGACCGCGTCTCCGAGGTCGTGACCGGGATCGTCCAGCAGGCCGGCGACCGCAACAACGTGCTAGTCGACCTCGGCAAGGTCGAGGCGCTGCTGCCTCGCTCCGAGCAGGTCGACGGCGAGCGCTACGAGCAGGGCTCGCGGATCAAGGCCGTGATCACCGAGGTGCGCTCGGGCACGAAGGGGCCGCAGGTGATCGTCTCACGCCGCGATCCGGAGCTGATCAAGACGCTCTTCGAGCTCGAGGTGCCCGAGATCGCCGACGGCCTCGTCGAGATCCGCGGCGTCGCCCGAGAGCCCGGCTACCGATCGAAGATCGCCGTCGAGTCGCACGCCCAGGGCGTCGACCCGGTAGGCGCCTGCGTCGGCCCGCGCGGCTCGCGCGTCCGCATGGTCGTCTCCGAGCTCCGCGGCGAGAAGATCGACATCATTCCGTGGAACCCGGAGCCGGCGCGCTTCGTCGCGAAGGCGCTCTCGCCGGCGCGGGTGCGCGAGGTCTACCTCGACGACGACGGGCGTGAGGCGACGGTCGTGACGCCCGATGACCAGCTGGCACTTGCGATCGGCAAGGAGGGCATGAACGCACGGCTCGCGGCGCGGCTGACCGGCTGGAAGATCGACATCCAGTCCGACACCGAGTTCGCGCAGGCCGAGGCCGACGCCGCCTTCGGAGGCGGGGGCGAGGAAGAGGAGTTCAGCGGCCGCTGCGGCGCCATCCTCGCGAACGGCAAGCGCTGCCCAAACGCGGCGCTCCCGGGCTCGCGCTACTGCGGGGTGCCGGCGCACCAGGCGCTGGCCGAGCGCGACCAGCCCGACGAGGAGCCGATCGTGACCGAGGAGGAGCCGGAGCTCGAGGCGCTGGCGGACCAACTGCCGCCCGACGCGGAGGCCGTCGGTTCGTCGCTTCCCGACGAGCAGGTCGACGAGATCGAGTCTGAGGCGCCCGCGGACGCAGCGGCAACGCACGGCCCGCCCGCGACCGCGATCGCCGGTGCCGAGGGCGAGGTCGACCTGGACACCGTCCGCCACGAGGTGGCGTCTCCCGAGGAGGTCCCCGCCGGCATCCCGGTCGAGCATGAGGACGGTCCCGAAGCTGCGTGAGTCTGCCAATCAGGACGTGCGCAGGCTGCGGACGGAAAGCTCCGCAGGCCGAGCTGCTGCGCTTCGTCGCCGAGGACGGCGCGCTGACGCCCGCCGTGAAGGCGCCGGGTCGCGGCGTCTACACCTGCCGGCGCCTCGCCTGCTTCGAGCGCGCCGCGGCGCGGGGTGCCTTCAACCGAGTCCTTCGACGGAGCGTGCGGGTCGATCCGGCGCTGGCACGGCTCTACACTGACGCAAATGGCTAACGGTCCGAACAGACCCAACCGCCCGATCCGGCCCCGCCAGGGCGCCGTCACCGGCCGCCGCAAGCGCCGCGTGGTGATCGACAACGCGGCCGCCCGGCCGCGCGAGAGCCCGCGCCAGGCGCGTGAGCGCCAGGAGCAGCGGCCGCCGAAGCAGGCGGTCGCCCCGCCTACCGGGCCGGTCAGCGTCCCCTCGGGCGTCACCGTCAAGGATCTGTCCGCCGCGCTCGGGAAGACCGTTCCGGAGATCATCAAGGTGATGATGGGGTTGGGGAAGATGGTCACCATCACCCAGTCGCTTGCGGACGACGAGGTCGAGCTGATCGCCGCCGAGCTGGCGCCCGACCGAGACCTGCAGATCAAGCACGCAGCCGAGGAGGAGCTCGAGGCGGAGGAGTACGAGGACGCGCCTGAGGACCTGACAGACCGGCCGCCGGTCGTCACGATCATGGGCCACGTCGACCACGGAAAGACGACCCTGCTGGACGCGATCCGCGAGTCCGCGGTCGTCGAGACCGAGGCAGGTGGGATCACCCAGCACATCGGCGCCTACCAGGTCGAGCACGACGGCCGCAAGATCACCTTCCTCGACACGCCGGGCCACGAGGCCTTCACGGCGATGCGCGCGCGCGGCGCCAAGGTAACGGACATCGCGGTTCTTGTTGTGGCAGCGGACGACGGCGTAATGCCACAGACGCGCGAGTCGATCTCGCACGCCCGCGCGGCGGAGGTGCCGATCGTCGTCGCCGTCAATAAGATCGACCTACCGGACTCCGACCCGAACCGGGTGCGCGGCGATCTCGCGGGAGAGGGTCTGCAGCCGGAGGAGTGGGGCGGCGACGTGCAGTACGCGGACGTCTCCGCGAAGGCGAAGCAGAACCTCGACGAGCTCCTCGAGAAGGTTCTCCTCGTCGCTGACGCCGAGCTCGAGCTGAAGGCGAATCCGAACGCGGAGGGCTCGGGCCCGATCATCGAGTCCCGCCTCGACGTCGGCCGTGGGCCGGTCGCGACGATGCTCGTCCATCGCGGCACGCTCCGCGTCGGCGACTCGATCGTCGCCGGCAACGCGTGGGGCCGCGTGCGCGCCCTCTACAACTACCGCGGCGAGAAGGTCGAGGAGGCGGCGCCGGGGACGCCGATCGAGATCCTGGGCTTCGACCATCCGCCGCCCGCGGGAGAGTTCAGCCGCGTCGTCGAGAACGAGCGTGCCGCCCGCGGGTTCGCGCAGGCCCGCGGCGAGCGGCTGCGGCGCGAGCAGCTCGCGACGCAGGCCGGCGGCGCCGTCTCGCTGGAGCGCCTCTTCGCACAGATGCAGGAGGGCGGCGTCCAGGACCTCAATCTCGTTCTCAAGGGCGACGTCGTCGGCTCGGTCGAGGCGGCAATCAGCGAGCTCCAGAAGATCCAGCACCCCGAGGTGGGCGTGAACGTGATCCACCAGGGCGTCGGCGGCATCACGGAGAACGACGTCAACCTCGCCGTCGCCTCGAACGCAATGGTCGTCGGCTTCAACGTGCGGCCGTCGGCCGAGGCGCGCCAGCTCGCCGAGCGCGAGGGCGTCGAGATCCGCACTTACCGCGTCATCTACCAGCTCACCGACGACATCGAGCAGGCGCTCGTGGGCATGCTCCGCCCGGTCACGACCGAGGAGACGATCGGCGAGGTCGAGGTGCGGCAGCTGTTCCGCGTCTCGCGGCTCGGCACGATCGCCGGCTCGTACGTGACGCAGGGCATCGTCCGCCGCGGCGCCCGGGCACGCGTCGTGCGGGACGGCACCGTCATCCACGAGACATCGGTCGCCCAGCTCAAGCGCTTCAAGGACGACGTCCGCGAGGTGGCAGAGGGCTTCGAGTGCGGCATCCTGCTCGAGGGCTTCAACGACGTGAAGGAAGGCGACATCCTCGAGATCTTCGAGACCCGGCAGGTCGAGCGCACAGACCTGTCCGACGGCGCCGGGCCCAGTTCAGACGGCGGCTCCTAACAGGCCGGGTTTAGCGGACGGCAGCTCCAGGGCTGCGGCGCTGCCGAGCCGGCGGCCTAGCGCGGCGGCCGGAACGTCCAGAGCCCGCCGACCATGTCGGCGGCGGCGACGTATGTCTTCGTCGGGTGGACGCCCCACGTGTACGTGCAGGACTTCTTCGCGCAGAACTCGTTCTCGGGGTCGCGCGTCGGCGGGGGCAGGAACTGCGCCACGAACTTCGGATGCCGCGGGTTCGAGATGTCCGCGACGATCACGCCGAGCGCGTACCAGGAGAAATACGCGCGCTTGCCGAGGATCTTCGGGTCGTGGACACCGAGCGTGTAGCCCGCGGCTCCGCGCGCCTCTGCGGCGTTGACCAGGCGGGCCGGCGGCTTGAAGACGCTCAGCAGACGGGGCCGGCGCGGGTTCGAGATATCCCAGAACGACGGGCGGCCGCCGTTCGTCTCGTGCGTCTCGATCATCACCTTTCCGTTCGGCGTGATCGCGGTCGAGTGTGCGGATCCCTGCGGACCATTCGTCCGCCCGAGGAACTGCGGGTGCGTCGGCTTCGAAATGTCCAGGATCACCGTGCCCAGGTTCCAGTACGACAGGTAGGCACGCCTCGCGGACGGGTTGACGCGCACCGAGTGGACGAAGACACCGCTCTTGCTGCCGCGCAGAAAGTCCGGCGCAATCCAGGAGCCGATCTCGGTCGGGTGCCGCGGGTCGGTGACGTCGAAAATCCGGAAGCCGGGGCTCGGCGGATGGCCCGGGAACTCGGCGAGGGGGATCGCCGTGTAGACGTAGGCGCGTTGCCGGACCGTCTGCAGCCAGATCTCGTGTGAGCCGCCGGGGTCGGTGCGGACGAGCGAAAGCTCCTTTGGCGCCCGCGGGTTCGTGACGTCGTAGAGGCCGAAGCCGCGGTAGGAGTTCGTCGCGGGGCAGTTCTGGAAGCTGACGGCCGCGAGCTCGCCGGTGAAGCTCGGCGTCGAGGCGTGCTGGACGATCGTCTTCTCCGTCCAGGTCCCGCGCACGGACAGGTTCGAGCCGTCCGCGAAGGTGGCGACGTGCCGCGGCCTGCTCGGCTTGCGCAGGTCGTAGACGCGCACACCCTGGGACGGGCAGTTCGTGCCATGCCAGCTCGACAGATAGGCGAAGCCGCGGTGCACGAAGACGTCCCCCGTGTAGCCTCCGCCCGGATTCGCGTGACCGAGCGGCCGGATCCGGTGCGCGCCCGCAGGTGCGAACGCGAGGACGGCGGCGCCCAGCGCGCTGAGAATGAGACGCATGCCTGATTAGACGTCGAAGAGCAGGTCTTGGTCGCCGACGGTTCTAATACACCCGTGGGCGCCGGCTACGTGGGGATTCTCTCGGTCGAGCTCCATTTCCCCGAGGCGGGCTCGCTGAAGAGCAAGCGCAAGCACGTCAAGTCGGCAAAGGCGCAGCTGCAGCAGCGCTTCGGCGCGTCGGTCGCCGAGGTCGACCACCACGAGCTGTGGCAGCGCTCGCGGCTGACGCTGTCGTGCGTCGCGCGTGACCATCATGAGGTGCTGCAGCTGCTGGACGGCGCCGAGCGCTACCTCGCCGGCCAGGAGTTCGAGCTCGCGCGCATGGAGCGGGAGATCGTCTCGCTGGACGACTGAGTTCCTGGACAACGCGTTTCCGATTTGCAACACTCCTGTTGCATGAGCGCCACAGAAACGTTGCACCCGGCCATCGACGATGAGCTACGCCGCGCGACAATCGAGGTCCTCCGCGAGCGCGGCTGGGAGGGACTGACGCTCGAGCGCGTGGCCGAGGTCGTCGGCCGCGCTCGCTCGACGCTCTGGCGCCAGGGCCTGACACGTGACTCCCTGATCGCCGCACTCGTGGGAGAGCTGGCCGAGGACTTCCGCGCGACGATGTATCCAATCCTCACGTCTGGCGGGACCGGGCGCGAGCGGTTCACCCGGGGGCTGGAGGCTCTCTGCGAGCTGCTCGATCGTCACCTGCCGCTGATGCTCGCGACGGACGAGGCGTTCCATCAGAAAGAGGCGCCCGATCAGCCGCCGGACTATCTGCACCCGTTCATCCAATTCCTGCGCGAGGGCGCGGGGGACGGATCGCTGGCGGTCGGAGAGAACGTCGTGCGCGCCGCGGACATCGCCTTCAACGCCGTGGCGTGGACCTTCGTGCACCTGCGGGGCCGCCACGGATGGGAGCTCGCGGACGCGCGGGACCGGGTCGTCGCCCTGGTGCTGAACGGGATCGAGGGCGCAGGCAGTCAAGGAATGGAGAAGGAATGAGCACGCTGCCATATCAGGAACCGCTCGCCGTCCGGGGCCCTGGTCCGCGGCAGGTCCCCGAGCCGCCGCGCCGCGGCGAACCGGGAGGGCCGCCCTGCAGGATCTGCGCCGGCAAGACGACCGCCGCCGTCTGGTCCGATGCCAACTGGACGCTCCATCCGCCGCACGGCGGCAGCCTTCCCGGCGCCGTCTGGCTCGCCAGCCGGATCCATGTCGATTCGTTCGCCGACCTGCCCGAGGAGCTGGCGGCGGACTTCGGCCGCATCGCCGCCCGTGTCGAGCGTGGCATCCTCTCGCTCGGCGACGTCGCCCGAGTCCATCTCTATCGCTGGGGCGACGGCGGCGCACACTTCCACGTCTGGTTCCTGCCGAGGCCTCTCGGCATGCTCGAGGCCTCCGGGATGATGCTGCCGTTGTGGGAAGACGCCCTGCCGAACGTTTCCGACGAGGAGCTCGAGGAAGCGGCGGAGCGCGTCGCCGCCGCGATGTGACCTCGACCGCGGCGCTCGCACGGCGGCTCGGCACCAGCGACGCCGTCGTCATCGGGCTGAGCTCGATGATCGGCGCCGGGGTCTTCTCGGCGTTCGGGCCCGCGGCCCGCGCCGCGGGCACGGGCTTGCTGATCGGCCTGGCGATCGCCGGCGCCGTCGCCTACTGCAATGCGGTCGCCTCGGCGCAGCTGGCCGCTCAGTACCCGACCTCAGGAGGCACCTACATCTACGGCCGCGAGCGGCTCGGCGAGTGGTGGGGCTTCATTGCGGGCTGGGGTTTCGTAATCGGCAAGACGGCGTCCTGTGCGGCGATGGCGCTGACGTTTGCCTCCTACGCCGCCGCCGGATCGCTCTGGATCGACCGCGGTGTGGCGGTCGCGGCCGTCGTCGTGCTCACGGCCGCCAACTACCACGGGATCTCGCGGACAGCCGAGGTTGCGAGGGTGCTCGTTGCCGTGTCGATTCTCGCCTTGTTCGTCGTCGTGGTTGCGATCGCCGCTTCGGGACACGTTCACTCGGGCGTCGGCTCGTCGTCGTTCGGCGCCTACGGGGTTCTCCAGGCCGCCGGGCTTCTCTTCTTCGCGTTCGCCGGGTATGCGCGGATCGCGACGCTGGGGGAGGAGGTACGCGACCCGGAGGTGACCATCCCGCGGGCGATCCCTGTCGCGCTGGCGATCACGCTGGTCCTCTATCTCGCGGTCGCCGTTGCCGCCCTCGCGGGAGCCGGCCCGGCGGCCCTCGCCGTAAGCGTTCGGCCGCTGGCGACAGCAGTCGACGCCGCCGGCGCGGCGTGGGCGCTTCCTCTCGTGCGGGTCGGAGCCGCGGTCGCCAGCGTCGGAGCGCTGCTCGCTTTGATCGCGGGCGTGGGGCGGACCGGGCTCGCGATGGCACGGCACGGCGACCTGCCGCGCTGGCTCGCGTCCGTCCATCCTCGCTACCGCGTTCCCGATCACGCGGAGCTCGCCGTTGCGCTTGCGGTCGTGATCCTCGTGCTGACGACGGATCTGCGGAACGCGATCGGCTTCTCTTCGTTCGGGGTGCTCCTCTATTACGCGGTCGCCAACGCGTCGGCGTACACGCAGCCCCGCGAGCGGCGGCGCTGGCCGCGGGCGCTGAACGTGGCCGGGCTGGCGGGCTGTCTCGTACTTGTCGTCACGTTGCCTTGGTCGGCAATCGCCGCGGGCGCCGCGGTGATCGCCACCGGCGTTGCGGGCCGCGCTCTCGCGCGCCGGCAGTGGTCGTCGTCTGCGGCCGGCTGACGCCGGAACGTCGATCGACGCTTGAATACGCCGCATGAGCGGGCGCATGCGGCGCGTCAACGAGTCTGTCCGGCAAGTGCTCTCCGAAGCTGTCGGGGAGCTGAAGGACCCCCGGATCGGCTTCGTCACCGTCACCGGCGTCGAGACCTCAACGGACCTGCGCCACGCCCGCGTCTACGTGAGCGTGTTCGGATCCGAGGAAAGCCGGCAGGACAGCCTCGCCGGGCTCGAGGCGGCGCACGGCGTCCTGCAGTCTCGGCTCGCGCGCGAGCTCCGGATGAAGAGGACGCCGCAGCTCGCGTTCGAATACGATCCGACCGTCGAGCGCGGGGTCCGCATGACGCAGCTGATCGATGAGCTCGCCCCAGACGACGAGTGAAGTAGCGGCGGTCGCGGACGCGATCCGGTCGCGCGACCGCTTTCTCATCGTCACCCACGAGAATCCCGACGGCGACGCGCTCGGCTCGATCCTCGCGATGAAGCTCGCGCTCGACCAGCTCGGCAAGGACAGCGTCATGTACCTCTACGGAGATGCTCCGCTCCCCGCGGAGTACTCGTTCATGCCGCTGGCTGAGCTGCGGCGCAGGCTGCCCGACGACTGGCGCGAGCGCGTGCTCCTGGCGCTCGATTGTGCGAACGAGAGCCGGATCGGCCCCGACCCGGAGCCGCTCCAGGGCGCACCGCTGGTCGTCGACATCGACCACCATCACGACAACTCGCGCTTCGGGGCTGTCAACCTGATCGTTCCGAACGCGTCCTCGACGGGGGAGGTGCTGCGTGACGTCTTCGCAGAGCTCGGCGTCGAGATCACGCCCGAGATCGCGCAGGCGCTCTACATCGCGCTGGTCACGGACACCGGCCGCTTCCAGTACTCGAATACGACGGCGAAGGCGCTTCGGCTCGCGGCCGAATTGGTCGACGCGGGTGCAGATGTCCACCGCATCTTCCGCGGGGTCTACGAAACGGTGCAGTTCGCCAAGCTGAAGCTGCTCGCGCGCGCTCTCGAGCGGGCGACGATCTACGACGGCGGTCGGGTAGTGGTCTCGTATCTGCTGCGCACCGACTTCACCGATATCGGGGCTGCCGAGGCGTACTCCGAGGGAATCATCGACTTCCTGCGGGCAGTCGAAGGCGCCGATATGGCGGCGCTGATCCGCGAGCCGCCGCGCTCGGACGGTCCGGCGCGCAGGGTCAGCCTGCGTGCGAGCAACGACGAGCTCGACGTCTCCGCGATCGCACGCAAGTCGGGCGGCGGGGGCCACCGGCAGGCTGCAGGCTTCTCGAGCGATGCGTCGATCGAGGAGATCACGGACTTCATCCAGCGCGAGTTCCTCGCGAGTGCCCCGACCCGGGCGTAGCGTGACCCCGTCCGGGGTGATCCTCGTCGACAAGCCGGCGGGGCCGTCGTCATTTGCGATCGTGGCGGAGATCCGGCGGCGGACGGGCGCCCGTACGGGGCACGCCGGGACCCTCGACCCGTTTGCGACTGGCTTGTTACTTGTGTTGTCCGGAGCGGCAACTAAGTTGGCATCGTGCTTCGTCGGCCTCGACAAGCGATACGTGACGGACGTCGACCTGCATGCGCGGACGTCGACCGGCGATCCGGAGGGCGAGGTTTTGGAGCGTCTGCAACCGCCAGACGCGGAGGAGCTCGAGCGACGGCTCGCGCGCCTCCGCGGCGAGATCGAGCTGCCGATCCCCGCCGCCTCGGCGGTCAAGATCGGCGGCGAGCGCGCTTACCGGCTGCACCGCCGCGGCGTCGAGGTGGAGATGCCGGTTCGCCGGTCCCGCGTGGACGCGCTCGACGTCATCGCGTATAGCGACGGACTCGCTCGCCTCGACCTGCGGGTCAGCTCGGGCACGTACGTGCGGGCGATCGCGGACGTGCTCGGCGGCCACTGCGTCACCCTGCGGCGTACCGAGGTCGGGCCCTTCACGGTTGAGGAGGCCGATTCGGAGCGGGTCCTTCCTCCGGACGCGGCTCTCGCGCGGATAGAGCGGGCGCCGGCCGAGCTGGGACGCGAGGACTCCCCGTGAATGTCGCACGCTCCCCGGGCGAGCTCGAGACGCGGTCGCGGGCGGTTGCCGTCGGCACGTTCGACGGCGTCCACCTCGGTCACCGCCGTGTGCTCGCCGCGGCAGTGGACCAAGGACCGGCGCTGACGCCCACGGTCGTGAGCTTCTGGCCGCACCCTCGGATCGTGCTCGGCAACGAGGTCGGGTTGTTGACGACACTCGAACGCCGGCTGGAGTTGCTCGTGGACGCAGGCATCGACGAGACGCTCGTGGTCGAGTTCACGCCGGAGGTCGCGCAGATGGCGCCGGATGCATTCGCCGACCAGGTGTTGCGCCCGATCGGGACCGAGCTCGTGGTGGCAGGGACCGACTTCCGCTTCGGGCGCGGCCGGGCGGGCGACCTCGACACGCTCGGGCGGCTCGGATTCGCGATCGAGCGCGTCGACCTCGTGCCGGACGTCTCGTCGACGGCCATCCGCAGCTTGCTCCGCGACGGCGATGTGGCTGGAGCGGCGCGCCTGCTGGGCCGGCCGGCCGAGGTCGAGGGAACGGTCGTCTCAGGCGACGCGCGCGGCGGAACGCTCGGTTACCCGACGGCAAACCTCCGGGTGGAGCCGGACCTGCTCGTGCCCGCATTCGGGATCTACGCGGGTTGGGCTGCCGGACACCGGGCGGCCGTCTCGATTGGGACAAACCCTCATTACGGCGGCCATGAGCGCCGTGTCGAGGCCTTCCTGCTCGACTTCGACGGCGATCTCTACGGCGAGCGGCTCGTCCTCGAGCTCTGGAAGATGCTGCGAGAGGAACAAGCGTTCGACAGCGAGGCGGAGCTCGTCGACCAGATCGGGCGCGATGTCGAGGCAGCGCGTGCGGCCGAACGGCCGGTCTGACGCACGTCGGCGACCGCAAGTTTCCGCAAAGAGCGGGATCTGTATGAGCGTGTCGGGCGAAGAATCGGATGCGGCGGCGCCGGGGCTCGTGGTCTCGCACACGGTTCGCTGTCTCAGCTGCGGGATCGTCTATTCGAAGCCCGCGCGCGGCGGTACCGTTGCCGCGAACCCGGGGTGCCCGCAATGCGGCTACGTCGGTTGGCTGATGACCTCGTCCGCTACGGCACTCGCGCTGCGCCACCGCTTCGACGAGGGTCCCCGGCGGCGTCGGTCGGCGTGACGAGGCTGACGCCCCCGAAGAAGTGGTGCCGGCCGGGCCAGACCCGGGCCTCGTAGCCGTGTTGTTCGAGCGCGGCGACTGCATCGTCGGAGAAACCGGGCTCGAGCTGCACCCGTCTCTCGGCGGCGTGCAGGCGCGGCCGGGAGACGGCTTCGTCCGCGGCCAGCCCCTCGTCGAGCACTCCGGCGGCGACCTGGATCAGCGCGCTGCGGAGGCGTGAGCCCCCCGCGGCGCCGATGGCGAGCTGCAGCCCGTCCCGGCCGAGCACGACGCTCGGCGCCATCATGCTGCCCATCCGCTCGCCGGGCTCGAGTGCGTCTCTGACCAGCTCGGCCTCGCCGAGCATGCTGTTCAGGTGGAGGTCGAGGCCCGGGACGAAGTCGCCGGATCCCAGCCCGAGGCTTGTCGTCAGGACGCAGGCGTTCCCCTCTGCGTCGATGACCGTGATGTTGGTCGTTTCGCCGAGCCCGGCGCCGCCGCCGTCGAGTGCCTGCGCGAGGGCGACGGCACGCTCGGGTTCCTGCAGTCCCTTCAGCCGCGGCACCCCGGGCAGCGTCTCGGGAAGTCTCGAGAGACCGCTCCGCGTGTGGAACCGCGCGTAGAGGTAGGGGGCGACCACCGGCTCGTGCCACTCGGCGTGGTAGCTCTCGAGATCGTCTCGCGTGACGAGGCCGCCGCGCTCGTCCATCAGTCCGAGCAGAGAGCCCGCGATCGAACCGGTGTACGCGGAGACCGCGCCTTCGTCGCTGACGAGCTCGAGCGCCCGCACGAGGCCGGGCTGCTGAAGCAATTGACCTTCCTGCAGCAGTTCTCCGCCCGGCGCATAGATCCGCGCGCCCTCGTTCATGGTCATCACGGGCGCCAGCATCGCGAGGCACGACGCCTGGGCCGGCGTCGTTTCCACGCCGGTGCGTGCGATCCGCAGGGCCGGCTCGACCAGGCGCGGCCACTCGAGGGTGCCGTGTTTACGCCACAAGGCATCGAGCCCCGCCGGCACGCCGGGCACGCCGAACGAGGCGACGCCCACCGCGTAGTGGACGAGCTCCGCGCCGAAGAGCACGTCGAGCTCAAGCAGCTCGGCCTCGCGGCGCTCGGCGCCGAGCCCCGGCATGGCGACGAAGCAGTCGAGATTCTCGGCGCGGCCGCTCGCAGCCTCGTAGTGGATGGCGTGCCCGCCGCCGAGCAGGCCTGTCATCACGGTCTCGCCGACGCAGGAGGCGAGCGAAGCCGCGACGACGGCGTCGGCGGCGCTGCCGCCTTCCTCCAGGATCTCGAGCCCCGCTGCGACGGTCGCCGGGTGGCCAGCCGCGATCGCGGCGCTCATCGGCCAAGCTCGTGGCCGATGAGCGGGGGGAGGGGGTCCTCGGGGGAACTGCGAGGTTCCCCCGGTTCTATGGAGAAGGGGGCTCGTGGGAGAAACAGGGTTTCCCCCACGGGAGCGAGCCGGAGGCGAGCGACGGTCACTCTGCCTGTAGCAGCCGCAGATCCATGCACACGAATCCTGGCCGCGGGAAGTCGAACCGCTCGCCGCGCCACTCGCCGTCGACAATCTCGAACTCACGCTCGCCGATGCGCCGAGCTCGGACGGCGGGCAGCACCATCGCCTCCTGACTGAACGTATCGATCTCGGTGCGCTCGACGCGCAGCTCGCCGTTTTCGGGCGTGAACTCGACCACGCCCTCCTGGCCGCGATAGCGGCCGGCGAAGCGGCCGAGGTCGGCCGATTCGACGGACGGCGCAGGCTCCTCGCCGAGGCCGAGCCCGTCCAGGACGTCCCGGATAGCCGCGGAGCCGCGGCTCGAGTTAGTGAGCGAAGCGAAAGCCAGGCGCTCCTCAGGCACGAGCATGAGCAGCGACTGGAAGCCGAGCACCGACCCGGGATGCTCGACGGCGTCGTGACCCTGGCGCCGCTTCAGGAACCACCCCAGCCCGTAGCTGAATCCCGGGCCCGAGCTGCACGCGCGCTGCATCTCCGCCACCGAGGAGGCGGTCAGCGGGCCCCAGGCGTCGCTTGCGACGCCGCTTAAGAGGTCGCGCGATTCACTCGCGCGACCGCTAATCCCGGCTGCGCCCCCGCTGCCTAGGTGGTGCTCGGCAAAGCGGAGCAGGTCGGGGACGGACGACCAGAGGCCGCCGCTGGCGGTACGGCCAGGCGGATACCACGTCCCGGCCGGAGCGTGCTCGTCGGCGCCCGGCTGGACCTGCTCGTGGCCACGGGCCGGGTCGTCCACTTCGAATCCGGTGGAAGCGAGCCCGAGCGGGTCGATCACGCGCGTGCGCATCGCCTCCTCGAAGGTCGTCCCGAGCATGCGGGCGATTCCGGCGGCAACGAACCAGAAGCCGCTGTTGCAGTACGAGAAGAGCTCGCCTGCCCCGACCGGGAGGCGCTCCGGCTCGCCTTCGGTCAGCTCCAAGAGGCCGGAATCGTCGAGCGGGTCGGGCCATTCCGCGGCCAGCCCGCCTTGGTGGCTGAGCAGCTGCCGGACCGTCGCTTCAATGCGCGTAGCCGGCGGAGGCTCGTCGAGGTCGAGGAGGCCGTCCTGGACGAGCGTCATTGCGAGCGTCGCCGTAAAGGGCTTGGTGATCGAGGCGATCCGGAAGACCGTCTCGGGCGTCACCGGCTCCGGCCGGCCGAGCTCTCGCTGCCCGTCGGCGGCCAGGACGATCTCGCCGTTCCGCAGCACCCCAACCGCGAGGCCGGGCACGTTCCATCGTTCCCGCGTCTCGGCGGCCAACTCCGCGAGCGTTTCCGGCGAGACCCGCTCCATCAAGGCGATTGCTACCCTACTGCGAGACCGCGGCCCCGGCCGTGCGCGTTCCTTGGCGCGACGTGCGGAGACCGCGGAGACGCGTATCTAGGAGGAAAACAATGCCTCTCACCAAGGAAGCAAAGCAGGAGATCATCGGCCAGCATGGCCGCAGCGACGCGGACACGGGCTCGCCCCAGGTGCAGATCGCGCTCTTGACCCGCCGGATCAACGAGCTCACCGAGCATCTGCGAGCGCATCCCAAGGACCACTACTCGCGGCGCGGCCTGCTGAAGCTGGTCGGCCGCCGGCGGCGGCTCCTGCAGTACTTGCAGAAGCGCGACCTCGAGGGGTACCGCGCACTAATTCAGGAGCTCGGCCTCAGGAGATAGATGGCGAAATCCGGTGCCAGACTTCAGTCTGGCTCCGGCGCACGAGACATCAACACGGGGGTGGAAGTTTGAGCGAGTCCCGCGGCGTCGCGAGGCTGACTCAAACCTCCACCTTCGAGAACGAAGTGGAGGATTAAATGAGCATTGCAACGCAGGGCCCGACCACGGTGAGCGTGGAGATCGCGGGCCGCGAGGTCACGTTCGAGACCGGCAAGCTGGCGAAGCAGGCAGACGGCGCCGTGGTCGTCCGGGAGGGCGATACGGAGGTGCTGGCGACCGCGCAGGGCAAGGCGGACGCCCGCGAGGGCGCCGATTTCTTCCCGCTGACGGTCGATGTCGAGGAGCGCATGTACGCCGCTGGGAAGATTCCGGGCGGCTTCTTCAAGCGGGAGGGACGCCCGACGGAGAAGGCGATCCTGACCGCGCGGATGATCGACCGCCCGATCCGGCCGCTGTGGCCGAAGGGCTTCAAGAACGAGGTGCAGGTCATCTGCACGACGTTGTCGGCCGATCTCGTCGTCCCGCACGACATCCTCGCGATCAACGGGGCCTCCGCGGCGCTGATGATCTCGCCGCTGCCGTTCCTCGGCCCCGTCGGCGCCGTCCGGATGGGCCGGATCGACGGCGAGCTCGTCCTCAACCCGACGCTGGCCGAGGTGGAGGAGGGCACGAGCGATCTCGACCTCATCGTCGTCGGCACGAAGGACGCGCTGACGATGGTCGAGGCCGGCGCCGCCGAGATCCCGGAGGAGCAGCTGCTCGAGGCGCTCGAGCGGGCCCACGCGGAGATCAAGAGGCTCTGCGAGGTTCAGGAGGAGCTGCGCGAGCGGGTCGGGAAGGCGAAGTGGCTCGACAACGAGCTGACCGAGGAGCTCGACCGCGACCACGGCGACACGATCCGGCAGCGCATTGCCACCGACGGCCTGCGCGAGGGCTCTGCCGCCGTCGAGGAGATCGTCGAGGAGCTCTGCCCGCCGCTCTCGATGGAGTCGACCGAGGACGAGATCATCAGGCGGATGCAGATCCGCGCAAGCCTCGCGATGATCCTCGAGCGTGCTCGCCTCGGGACCGTCGAGGCTCCCGTCCGCGAGCAGTTCGAGGATGACCTGCGCGCGCTCACTGAGGCTGAGCAGGACCCGAAGGAGCTGAAGTCCGCCAAGCGCCATCTGCTCTTCGACCGGATCGAGGAGCAGTTGCAGCTGCCGTTTCCCGTTGCACCGGCGGCCGCCGACGCCGAGGAGCCGGTCCAGAAAGACACGATCACGCGGCAGTACGTCAAGAAGGCCGCCGAGGCGCTCTACAAGCAGCTCGTGCGGCAGAAGATCGCCGTCGAGAAGCGCCGCCCGGACGGCCGCGGCTCGGAGGACATCCGGCCAATCACCTGCGAGGTCGGCGTCGTGCCGCGCCCGCACGGCTCGGCGCTGTTCACGCGCGGGCAGACCCAGATCATGACGCTGCTCACACTCGGCACGGCGAAGGAGGGCCAGCGGATCGACGACCTCTCGCTGGAAACCGACCGTCGCTACATGCACCACTACAACTTCCCGCCCTACTCGGTCGGCGAGACCGGCTTCATGCGCGGGCCGAAGCGCCGGGACATCGGTCACGGCGCGCTCGCGCAGCGGGCACTCGAGCCGATGATCCCGCCGCTCGAGGAGTTCCCGTACACGATCCGTCTCGTCTCCGAGACGCTGGAGTCGAACGGCTCCTCTTCGATGGGCTCCGTCTGCGGCTCGACGCTAGCCCTGATGGACGCCGGCGTGCCGATCAAGGCGCCCGTCTCCGGGATCGCGATGGGCCTCGTCAAGGAAGGCGACGACTACACGATCCTGACCGACATCCAGGGCGCCGAGGATCACCTCGGCGACATGGATTTCAAGGTCGCGGGGACGCGTGACGGCATCACGGCGCTCCAGATGGACATCAAGATCACCGGCGTCACGCAGGAGATCCTCCGCGACGCCCTCGAGCAGGCCGGGCGGGCGCGTGAGTTCATCCTCGAGCGGATGCTCGAGGCGATCCCGGCGCCGCGCCAGGAGCTCGCCGGCCACGCGCCGCGCATCTCCTCGGTCAAGATCGATCCCGAGAAGATTGGGATGGTGATCGGGAAGGGCGGCGAGACGATCCGCTCGCTCGAGGCCGACTACGACGTCCAGATCGACATCGAGGAGGACGGCAACGTTCTCATCTACGCGACCGAGGGCGACAAGGCCGACGCCGCGATCAACGCGATCAAGGGCCTGACCAAGGAGCCTGAGGTCGGCGACGAGTACACCGGCAAGGTCGTCAAGACCACCCAGTTCGGTGCTTTCGTCGAGCTGACGAAGGGCACGGACGGGCTGCTGCACGTCTCCAACGTCGGCCCGGGGCGCGTCGGCCACATCGAGGACGTGATGAACCGTGGCGACGTCGTCGACGTGAAGGTGCAGGAGGTCGATAAGGAGCGCGGGCGCATCGGCCTGAAGCTGATCGCCAAGCACGAGAACGGCAACATGGTTCAGCCCGAGGAGCTGATCGAGCGCGCGAAGAACGCGCCTCCGCGTGAGCGGACCGACGACCGGCCGCCGCGCGGTGATCGGGATCGGCGAGGAGGACGGAGCGGCCGTGGCCGCGGCGGCGACCGCG
>JBKOUJ010000012.1:0-11710 GCA_046723355.1 Actinomycetota bacterium
CTCAAACACCGACATCAGCCCCTTTCGGACGGGATGACAGGACACCGTCTGACGACGCCCCTTCCCTCCTTGGTTCCGAGGAAACCTCTCGCCGTCGGGGACCGGCTTCGGCTTCTCCGCGTTTCCGACTGAGACGCCAGGGGAACGCTTCGTCGAGAAATCGCGAATATGGGAGGTTTGAACAAATGGCTGACGTCCATGAATTTTCCGATCGAGTAATTGATTTCGCTGAGCGACTTTCGAACGTCGCCGATGCTGCGGCGGGAAAGCACAAGGCCAACATGGGGACGACACGCTGGCTGCTCCTTCCGGCCGTTGGCGCCGCGTTGTATGCAGTCGCGAAAAGCGACTTCGTGACGAGCCGAGCAAAAGGCGCACTGGATGGGGCCACGAGCCGCGCCTCGGAACTACAAAACGATCTTCTTGAGACTGTCAGGCAGACGTCGCAGAAATCGAGTACACCCAGCGGCGGCCAGCGTACCTCCCGGACGAACTCGGCTAGAAAAACGAAATCGGCTCGTTGACTGCGTGACGATGGCGGCGACGTGCACGCCGGCGACCCACGGCGACACGACCGGCGGCGCCTAGGCCCCGCCGGATTAGACGTACCAGTTTCGGACCGGTTGTTATCCTGGCCGGTACGGCCTGGTCGCCACGCTCGTTGATCCCGACGGACGGCCCAATGCTGCTGAGACGGCTGCATTCGCTCGTCATTAGCGGCGCTCGCGCCTAGCAACGATTTGCAACCGAGCGGTTCGAACAATGTTCGAATCCCCGTCGGCGCTTTCGTTCACGCATGCTCCGGCCCCTGTCGTCCCCCTAGCGTCCGACACGCCGTTCGTTCCAGAGGCTTCGACGCTCGATAACGTCGGGTCATAGTCCTGGGTGGGCTCGTCAAGGAGGTTGTCCGGCTGCTCGACTGTCCCGTTCACCGTTACCTCGCTGAACGCTGATGACGTTCGGCTCCCACGAAGACCTCGTCCTGCTCGCGCTGCTCGTCGCCCTGGCGGCGTTGCTCGTGCTTGCGCTGAAGTCCCGGATCCCGTACCCGATTCTGCTGGTACTCGGGGGGCTCACGCTCGGCTTCGTGCCCGGGATCCCACAGCTCGCGCTCCCGCCGGATCTCGTGCTCGTCGCGATCCTGCCGCCGCTCGTCTACTCGGCCGCCTACTTCACGTCGTTGCGCGACCTGCGCCAGAACGTGGTCCAGATCTCCGCGCTCGCGGTCGGGCTCGTGGCCGCAACGACCGCGGGTGTCGCCGTCGCCGCGCACTACCTCATCCCGGGTGTCGGCTGGGGCGCGGCCTTCGTGCTCGGCGCGATCGTCTCGCCGACCGACCCGCTCGCGGCGACGACGATCGCCCAGCGGCTCGGCGTTCGCAGGCGGGTCGTAGCCATCGCCGAGGGCGAGAGCCTGATCAACGATGGCACGGCGCTCGTGCTCTATCGCGTCGGAGTCGTGGCCGTCGTGGCCGGCACGTACTCGGTCTGGGAAGCCGGCCTGCGCTTCGTCTGGTCGACGGCCGGCGGCGTCGCCGTGGGGCTCGGGGTCGGCTACCTGATCGCAGAGCTGCGACGACGGCTCGACGACCCGCCGGTGGAGGTGACGATTGCGCTGCTATCGGGGTACTTCGCCTACCTACCGGCGGCCGCTCTGGGTGTGTCCGGCGTGATCTCGGTCGTCACCGTCGGCGTGTATATGGGCTGGCGGACGCCCGAGCTGACCACCTACCAGACCCGGCTGGACGGGGCGGCGATGTGGCAGATCTTCACGTTCGTCGTCAACGCGCTTTTGTTCGCGCTCGTCGGGCTCCAGCTCCACCACATCGTCAACGCGCTCTCGGGGCGTTCCGCGGGGGAGCTCCTTCGCGACGCAATGATCGTCTGCGCCACCGTGATCCTCACGCGAATCGTCTGGGTCTTCCCACTCTCCTACGGAGCCTGGGTCTGGTGGGCGCGCCGCCGACGTCGCCGCGAAGCGGCCCCTCCTTGGCAAGGCCCGGCCGTGCTCTCGTGGATGGGCCTGCGCGGCGCGGTCACCCTCGCCGCGGCGCTCGCACTGCCCCTGACGACCGACGCCGGCGACGCGTTCCCGAACCGCGAACTGATCATCTTCCTCGCCTTCGCGGTCATCGTCGCGACCCTCGTTGTCCAGGGTCTCACGCTTCCTGCGGTGATCCGCCTGCTCGGCGTCGAGGACGACGGGCTCGACGCGAAGGAAGAGGCCAAAGCGCGGATTCATGCCGCGAGCGCCGCGACCGCGCGGCTCGAGGAGCTCGTCGACGAGGACTGGGTGCGGCCTGAGACACTCGAGCGAATGCGCGGCCTCATGGATTTCCGGCGCAATCGTTTCGCCGCGCGGTTCTCTCCCGACGACGACGGTGCGATCGAGGAGCGGTCACAGGCTTATCAGCGGCTCATGCACGAGGTGCTCGATGCCGAGCGGGCGGCCGTGCTCCAGCTCCGGCGCGAAGGCCGGATCAACGACGACGTGATGCGCCGCGTCACGCGCGACCTCGACCTCGAGGAGGCCCGGCTGGACAGCTAGGGGTGCCCGTTCTTTATGCTCGCGCTTCCGATGGCCACGCTTTCCGACCTGATGACGAGTGACGTTCTGACCGTTGCGCCCGAGGACACGATCGGCGAGGCCGCGCAGAAGATGGTCGACCGCGAGGTCAGCTCGGCTGCGGTCTCCGACTACGGCCGCCTGATCGGGATCCTGACCGAGCGGGACCTGACCCGAGCCGTGGCCGGGCGGACGCACTCGAGCGAGGCGCGTGTGCGCGAGTGGATGACGGCCGATCCGGTGACCCTGCCGGCCTCGGCGTCGCCGAAGGAGGCCGCCGAGATCATGCTCGAGCAGCGCTTCCGCCACATTCCGGTCGTCGAAGGAGAACGCGCGATCGGAATCGTCTCGATCCGCGACGTCGCGCGCTGGTCGGTCGAAGAAGAGGAATAGCTTCGGAGGGACTGACCCCGCAGGGGTCTGTCCCATTAACCGTTTGATGGGACAGTCCCCGTTCGGGGACAGTCCCTCGAGTTAGTTCAACAGCGCGAGCTGGCGGTGATCTTCGAGACCAGAGACGCCGACCCCGACGAGCCTGAGGGCGCCCGGGCGATCGGCAAGGGCCCGGTCGAGCAACCCGCAGGCAAGCTCCGCGATCCGGGCGCCGTCGTCCGTCGCAACCGGAAGCGTCGTCGAGCGGCTGCGGATCGAGAAGTCCGGGTAGCGAACCTTGGTCGTCACGGTGCGCGCGGTCTGGCTCCCTCTCTCGAGGCGCTCCGCGACTCGCTCGGCCATCCGCCGCACCTCGGCCTTGAGCTGCTCGACGTCGGCGATGTCGCGGTCGAAGGTCTCCTCGGTCGAGATCGAGATCGCCTCGGAGGTCGTCTCGAGCGGCCTTGGGTCGATCCCGCGTGCTCGGTCGCGTAGCAGCGGGCCCAGCTTCCCGGGCAGGAGTCGCTTCAGCTCCGCGTCGGGCAGCACCGCGAGCGCCCCGATCGTCTCGACCCCGGCGCGCATCAGCCGCTCTTCGGCGCGCGGCCCGACGCCCGGCAGGCGGCGGACCGCGAACGGCGCCAGGAAATCGAGCTCGCGCCCGGCCGGCACCACCGTCAAGCCGCCCGGCTTGCGCCGGTCGCTGGCGATCTTCGCGACCACCTTCGAGCTCGCCACGCCGAGCGAGCAGGAGAGGCTGGTCGATCCGCGCACCGCGGCCTGCACCGCCTCGGCGACGACGCGCGCACGCACGAAGTCGGAAGCGACCTCGCCCATGTCGAGGTAACCCTCGTCGAGACCGGTGCGCTCGGCGGTCGGGACCACCTCGCGGACGGCCGTCCAGACCTCGCGTGAATACTCGCGGTAGAGGGTGTGCCGCGGTCGCACGAAGACGGCCCCCGGGCAGCGGCGGAGTGCCTCGGCTGCCGACATTGCCGAGTGGATCCCGAACTTCCGCGCCTCGTAGTTCGCGGTCGCGACGACGCCGCGGCCGCGTGGATCGCCGCCGACGACGAGAGGCTTCGAGCGCAGCTCCGGCTGCTCGAGTTCTTCAACCGCCGCGAAGAAGGCGTCGAGATCGAGGTGGGCGACGATCACGAGTTCCCCGACCGCATCGGGATCCGGAGCCTCGTGGCCACGAACGGGATGGTCGCGCCCTGGACGAGCACGGAGAACGTGACGAGCACGAACACGATCCCATAGATCCGCTCCGCTCCGTCCACGTGCTCGAGGAGCGCGAACGCCGCGAGGAGGATGGGCACCGCGCCCTTCAGGCCGCTCCACATCACGAAGAGACGCTCCCCGAGCCGCAGGTTCGTCGGCCAAAGCAGTGGCGCGACGACAAGCGGCCGCGCCACGAAGGCAAGCAGCGCTGAGAGCAGGAGCGCATCGAGCCAGAGCGAGGAATCACCCAGGGAGACATTGTTGACGGTGAGGCCGAGGGCGACGAAGACGACGATCTCGGCGATGCTCGCGAGCGAGGTGTGGAAGCGCTCGACGTCGCGCTTTTCAGGCAGGTCGACACTGCCGACGATGATCCCGGCCACGAAGACGGCGAGGAAACCCGAGCCGTGCGCGACCGCGGCGAGACCGTAAATGACACCGGCGGCGGCAAGCGTGCGGAGCGGGTAGAGCGCGGGATTCGGCAGATCGACGCGGCGGATCGCCGCGATCACAAGAAAGGCGCCGGCGACGCCGATCGCCAGCCCGACAACCATCTGGATCGCGAGCTCGCGGATCACGACCCAGAACGTCGCGTTCGCGTGCGTGGCGAACTCGAGCATGCCGATCATCAGCGCGATCCCGACGGGATCGTTGACGCCTGATTCGCCCTCGAGGATTGTCGCGGTATGGCCGCGGATCTCCCGCTTGCCGAGCACGGAGAACATGACGGCGGGGTCGGTCGGTGCGAGCGCCGCACCAAGGATGCCTGCCGTCGTCCAGTCGAACCCGAACAGGTAGCGCGCAGCGGCCGTCATCACGCCCGCCGTTGCGAACGTCCCCACCACGCCGAGCGACGCGATCGGGATGAGCGCGGCTCGGAAGCGGGGCCAGCCGATCCGCATGCCGCCGTCGAAGAGGATCACGATCAGCGCGACGACGGCGATGCGCTCGACATCGCGGATTGAAAGCTCGTCGCCGAGCCGGCTGGAACTACGCCCAGCGAGCGCGGCCGCGAGCAGGAAGATGGCGGGCGCCGGCACGGCCAGACGCTCGCTCAGCTTGTTCGACAGGATCGCGAGCGCAAAGACTGCGGACCCGGCCAGGACCACGAGCCCGAAATCCGCGAGCTCGGTCACGACAGGGACCGGTCCCGGCTGGTGGTCGTCGGCTGGCTGGGCTTCGCGGCGTCCATGACTGGTCGCCGACCAGACTTCCCGGCACGCCGGGGGAAAGCCTACTCGTCCGCGGTCAAGGCCTCGCGGGCGGTGTGCGTCGCGGCGGCCGCGATCTTGCGCGCTCGTGCGAGGCGCGGATCGTCCTCCTGCATCCCCAGGTTGATCTCGACAAGCTTCGCCGCCGCCCAGGCAGCGCCAAGGGCGAGCGCGGCCGCGGCCGCCGCGTCGGCCCGCAGCTCCGGATGCGCCCGCACGGCGGCGTCGGCGGCGAGCGCGGCCACGTTCTCCGCGTGGTCGGCGATCTCCAGCGGAAAATCGGCCGCTCGCGCGAGTGCCTTGCCGAGCGAAAAGTCGTCGCCGCGGTCGCGAAGCTGAGCCACCGCGGCCTGGTAGGCCTCCGCGTCCTGCCGCGCGAGCGGGACGAGGCGCTCCCGCAGTTTGCGCGCCTGCGCCGCCGCGCCGGCTGCCTCGGGCCACTCTTCGGCGGCGGTCGCGCGCGCCGCAAGCTCGACGAGCGCAGCAGCAGCCGCCGCTTGCAACGCTGCGATTGCGCCGGCGCCCGGGCCGCCCCGGTTCACGACCGACTCGAGCAGCTCGCCGACCTGCAGCTCCAGGTAAGGCTCGTCCATCAGTCCGCGGCGAAGAAGAACTGCTTCCACGCCGTCCACCAGTCGTCGGCGCGGGAGACGATCGTCCGGGCGTCGACGATCTCGACTCCGGCCTGGAAGCGAAGCTTCTGCGGGGGCGTCGTGCCCTTATACTCGACCTTGATCTCGCACGGCTTGCCGGGGTCGTAGGGTTCAACCGCGCGAAGATCTGAGAGCGCCCGCCTGACGCCCTCCTCTATGCGCTCGCGCGCGCGCTTCGGCGCGAGTAGCCGCGCCGACCTCGTACCGATGCCCTGCTTCACCTCGACCGTGGTCAGGCCGTTGCCGAGCAGCTCCCTCGCCTCGCGGCAGGACGCCGTGTCGCCGGTGACGAGCAGGACGGGACAGCCCCAGGTGCCGCAGAGCGCGGCGTTGATGCCCGTCTCGCCGACGAGCGTGCCGTTGAACCAGAGGTTCTGCCAGTCGACTCCGGAGACGGTGTGATTGAGGACGCCGTCGGCCGTTCCAGCCATCGCGTGCATGCCGACGAACAGCGCGGCATCGATGCCGGATTCGAGGAAGCCGGTGTAGCCCGTCCATTCCTCCTGGACGACGAAGTCGCAGCCGGCGTCGAGGTCCTCGGCGATCAGCGAGGCCCAGCTGTAGCCCTCGCCGGCGCCGTGACAGTCCATGACGACGATCTCGGTGGCGCCCCCGGCCTTCGCGCCGCGGACCGCGGCGTTGATGTCCTCCGTGTAGAGCTTGCGCCCTTCTTCGAACTGCGGCTTCTTCGCGTTGCACTGCTCGCTCTTCGCGATTCCGGAGATGCCTTCCATGTCGCTGATGATGTGGACCTTCACGCGGGTAGCGTTTCACGGATGGAGACCGGGCTGGCGGGAAAGCGCGTCCTCGTCACCGGCGCCTCCGGGGGTATCGGCTCGGCGTGCGCACGCGCTTTCGCGGCGGAAGGGGCAGAGGTCGTCGTCCACTTTCACCGCGGTGGAGACCGCGCGGAAGCGCTCGCGGCAGAGCTGGGCGGTGCGCCCGTGGCCGGCGCCGACCTGACGGATGAGGCCGAGGTCGAGCGCCTATTCGAGGAGTCGGGACCGCTGGATGTCTGCGCCGCGGTCGCCGGCGTCTGGCCGCGCGAGGACGTGCCGGTCTGGGAGCTCCCGCTCGAGCGCTGGCGCGACACCCTGAACGCGAATTTGAGTTCGAGCTTCCTCACGGCGCGAGGCTTCCTGCGCGGCGTCGCCGAACGCGGCCACGGGTCGCTCGTCCTCGTCGGCTCGACAGCAGGAATCTTCGGCGAGGCCGGACACGCCGACTACGCGGCGGCCAAGTCGGCGGTCGTCTACGGGCTGTTGCTGAGCCTGAAGAACGAGGTCGTCCGCGTCGCCCCTCGCGCGCGCGTGAACGCTGTATGCCCCGGATGGACGTACTCGCCGATGACCCGCGGCGAGGTGGGCGATGCGGTGCTCGACCGCGTGACGGCGACGATGCCGTTGCGCAAGATCGCGCAACCCGAGGATGTGGCGCGCCAAGTGGTCGTCCTCGCCTCCGACGAACTGTCGGGCCACGTAACGGGCCAGGTGGTCGTGGTCGCAGGCGGCATGGAAGGCCGGCTGCTGCACACCAGGGACTGACCCCGCAGGGTTCTGTCCCAACAACCGTTATTGGGACAGTCCCCGTTCGGGGACAGTCCCTCCTGCAAAAAGGGCGGCGGCCCGAGGGCCGCCGCGATGTGAGCTCCAACGCAGCCGCAGAATGATTGCCGTCAGTCCCCGACTGGAGGAGGCTTCTAAAGACCCATCGGCCGAAAGAAGTTCCGGCTTGAATCAAACCCTCCGCGGAAAGTGCGGAGCACTTTCCGCGGCTAAAAACGTCAGGCGCGGCCGCCGCCCGACCGCGCCTGAGTCTCCCGTGAGAGAGCCGCAGTTAAGACTTCCCATGGCCCGCGCCAAATCGGGGCCCGGGGTCTCGATCCGGAGCGCCCCCGCCGCATCGGGGCGCCTCTCGGAATGTGCCCTGAGTATCGCGTCGCCCCTCCACTTGATCTATCCCCCTTCCTCGGTTGACTGCCGTGCTTGACTTCCCGGAATGTCCGATCGGTTCATAAAACGGCTTGAACAGGGGCCTCCGGTCGTCACCGACGGCGGCATGGGCGTGCTCGTCTCGAGCGCGGTGGCCGGTTTGCGCTGCCCCGAGGAGGCCAATATCCGGGCGCCGGAGAGCGTCGTCTCCTTGCACACGAGCTTCATCGCCGCCGGCGCGGAGCTGATCGAGACCAACACCTTTGGCGCCAACCGGCACAAGCTGCGCTCCCGCTTCCTCGAAGAGGAGGTCGCCACGATCAACGAGGCGGGCGTGAAGCTGGCACGAGAGGCGCGTGAGATCTCGGGCCGGCACGTTTACGTCGCCGGCTCGATTGGCCCACTCGGCGAGCTCGGCGGCCTCGACAAGGCCGAGCGTGGCCCCGTCTTCGCGGAGCAGGCGGCGCTCCTCGACGGCCGCGGCGTCGACCTCTTCATGGTCGAGACCTTCTTCGACCTGGACGAGCTGACCACCGCAATCGAGGCCGTCCAAGGCGTCTCGAGCCTGCCGATCGTGGCCATGCTCACCTTCGACGAAGACGCGGAGACGTTTGGCGGCGTCTCCGCCCGGGACGCGGTCGCGCGCCTGGCGGATTACGACCTGGCCGCCGTCGGCGCCAATCACGGCGCCGGCCTGCACGCCGCGCTCGCAGCGCTCGAGGCGATGGGCAACGGCCGGCCGCTCGCGGCGCTCCCGAACGTCGGCCTCGCCAGCCTGTCCGGGGGCCGCATCATCTACCCACACGCGACACCCGAGTACTTCGCGGAGTTCGCCGCGCAGGCGCGCGCGCTCGGCGCTCGCGTCATCGGCGGCTGCTGCGGGACGACGCCGACCGAGATCGCAGCGATCGCGCGCGCGGTCGAGGAGGAGCGGAAGCCGACCGTACCTTTCGCAGCCGCTGAGCGTGAGCTGGTGACCGCAGCCCACGAGCGCCCGGAGGAGACCGAGCTCGCCCGCGCGCTCCGGTCGGGCGACTGGGTCACGTGCGTCGAGCTCGACCCGCCGAAGGGCGGCACCTATGACTCCATGCTCGCCGTCACGCAGACGCTGAAGGATTCCGGCGCAGTCGGCTTCGTCGACATCAACGACAACCCGATGGCGCGCGCACGCGCCAACGCGCTGATGGCCGCGATCGCGATCGAGCGCGCGTGCGCGATCGAGACGATCCCCCACGTGACGCCGCGGGACACGTCCGTGATGGGGCTTCAGTCCCAGCTCCTCGGCGCGCACGCGGAAGGAGTCCGCAACGTCCTTGCGGTCACGGGCGACCCGCCGCACGTCGGCGACTACCCCGGCTCGCAGGGCGTCTACGACGTCGACTCGATCGGGCTCGCGCAGATGGTCAGCCGCCTCAACGCCGGCGAGGACTTCAACGGCAAGGCGATCGACGCGCCCACGTCGTTCTTCCTCGGCGTCGCCGTCAACCCCTCCGCCGACGATCTCGAAACGGAGCTCGACCGCTTTCGCCGCAAGGTCGAGGCAGGCGCCCAGTTCGCGATGACGCAGGCGCTGTTCGACCTTGCGTACCTCGACCACTTCGAGGAGCGCCTCGGCGGCTGGCCGATCCCGGTGCTGGTCGGGATCTTCATCGTCCGCTCGCACCAGCTCGCCGTCCGCCTGCACAACGAGGTGCCCGGGATCGTCGTGCCCGAGGCCGTGCAGAACCGCTTCCGCGAAGCAGGGCCGCGCGGCGCCGAGGTCGGGCTCGAGCTAGCGCGCGAACTTTATGGTGAGGCGCGCGAGAAGGCAGCCGGCGTGTACGTGATCCCGCCCTTCCGCCAGCCGGAGGCGGCCCTCGAGCTACTGAGCTAGCGCGCGCACTGTCCCGTCGAGACCGGGCCGTGCGAAGTAGCCAGCGCAGTCCGGATCGGCACAGGCGAAACGCCGAAACCGCCGCCGCCGACCCGCGAGGCGAAGACCATCGTCTGCACGCCGCCGTTCGCATCGACGCCGGGCCCGCCGGAGTCGCCGTGGCGGAAAGTGCCGCGCAGCGTTGTCACCAACCGGTTCACCGGGCCGGCCCCATACGCGTTCTGCATCAGCACGAACTGCGTCGTGCCGATCCGCCCAGGCGTGGCGTTAAAAGGCCCGTCCTCCGGATAGCCGAGCACCGCGATCCCTGCTCCGGGCCGTGGGCTGACGAGTGGCAGGGGCCTCGCACGCAAGCCCGGTACCCGCAGCACCGCGACATCGTTCGTCGGGTCGAACGCGACGACGGTGGCACCGTGCTTCGTGCTCGAGCCGAACGGATTGACCGCCGTGTCGCTCTCGCCGGCGACGACGTGGGCCGCCGTGACGACGGTCTGCGGTGCCGCAACCCAGCCCGAGCCTTCGATGCCGAGCCCGCACGCCGTCGCGGTCACGCGCACGACGCTCGGAGCCGCGGCGCGCACGCCCGGCAGGCGGAGGACGGCGGGGTTGGGCGGGGGAACGTCTGCGACGGGCCCGCCGAGCGCCGGGAACGGATCGATGCGCGCCAGCGCGTGGAGCAACGTCCGCGGCGGCAGAATCGAGTTCAGCTGCCGCAACACGAACGAGCGTTGAACCGCCTGCCGCAGCGAGCTCTGGCCGGGCAGCTGAAGCGCGACGACGCCGAACGCCCACGCCAGGAAGAGCCCCGCGGCGGCGCCGAGCAGCAGGCCGCCGAAGGTGTCCAGCGAGCGGAGGGACGGGACCCTGAACAGCTCCGACCGCAGCGTCAGCCCGATCCGGGCGCCGAGCGACTGGAACAACGCAACGAGGAGCAGCGCGCCGCCGATCGCGAGCAGCGGCGCGTAGCGCGAGTGGCTGCCTGACTGGAGGAGAGCGTTGGCGAGCCGTCCGCCCACGACCCCGCCCGCGACGACGCCCACGAGCGCGAGGGCGCCCGCGACGAATCCCTCCTGCGCGCCGCGAGCCGCCAGGAGAGCAGCGAAGGCCACCACGACCCAGTCCAGCCAGGTCACCTGCGTTCTAGGCTAGTGACTCCGTGGACCCCCCGGAGCTCCAGGACTTCATCAACCGCTACAACGACGCGTGGAACGCGCACGACGTCGACGCGATCGTCGCCATGCATACCGACGACTCGGTCTTCGAGAACCACGTCACCGGCGATGTCAACGTCGGGCGCGAGCAGATCGGCACGGCGATCCGCGGCATCTTCTCCGTGTTTCCCGACCTGAGCTTCGAGGGCCGCCGCCAGCACATCCGGGAGGATCTCGTCGTCCAGGAATGGACCGCCCGCGGTACCCACGAGGGGACGATGAGGCGCGGCGGAATCGAGGTTCCACCGACGGGCAGGCGAGTCGAGTACAAGGGCATGGACGTGATCCCGATCCGCGACGGCCTCGTCGCGCGCAAGGACGTCTACTCCGACTCGGTCACCCTGCTGCGGCAGCTCGGCCTGACGAGCATCTAGCTACAATCGTCCGGCTCCCGGGGGCGTAGTTCAGTTGGTTAGAACGCCGGCCTGTCACGCCGGAGGTCGCGGGTTCGAGTCCCGTCGCTCCCGTCAAAACCCGCGCAAAACGGCATGTTCTGTTGCCTGCCCAGGCAGTCCAGTCCGGCCTTGGAAATCGTCGCCCGCTCGGGCAACGCACCGAAGGTCGGTTTGTCGGTCAACTATGCGGTTCTCGGCGATTCGTCGCAGCACGCCCGCGGAAACGCCAGCATGAAAACTAGACGCAGCTCGTCGCAAGCCGATTGCTCCGCTC
>JBKOUJ010000060.1:0-1495 GCA_046723355.1 Actinomycetota bacterium
CTCGATCTCCATGTTCGTGTTGTCGCCCGGCATGACCATCTCCTGGCCCTCCGGGAGCTTGATCGAGCCGGTCACGTCCGTCGTCCGGAAGTAGAACTGCGGCCGGTAGCCGTTGAAGAACGGCGTGTGGCGGCCGCCCTCTTCCTTCGAGAGCACGTAGACCTCGGCCTTGAACTGCGTGTGCGGCGTGATCGAGCCCGGCTTCGCGAGCACCTGGCCGCGCTCGACCTCCTCGCGCTTCGTCCCGCGCAGGAGCACGCCCGCGTTGTCGCCGGCCTGCGCGAAGTCGAGGGTCTTGTTGAACATCTCGAGGCCGGTCACGACCGTGCTTGCGGTCTCCGGGTGGATGCCGACGATCTCGACCGTGTCGCCCGAGTTGATCTGGCCCTGCTCGATGCGGCCGGTGACGACGGTGCCGCGGCCCGTGATCGTGAACACGTCCTCGATCGGCATCAGGAACGGCTTGTCGGTGTCGCGCGTCGGCTCCGGGATGTAGGAGTCGACGTGCTGCATGAGCTCGAGGATCTTCGGGGTCCACTCAGGATCGCCCTCGAGCGCCTTCAACGCCGAGACCTGGACGATCGGAATCTCGTCACCCGGAAACTCGTAGTTGGACAGGAGCTCACGGACCTCCATCTCGACGAGCTCGAGCAGCTCGGGGTCGTCGACCATGTCGGCCTTGTTGAGCGCGACCACGATCGAGGGGACCTCGACCTGGCGGGCGAGCAAAATGTGCTCGCGGGTCTGCGGCATCGGGCCGTCGGCGGCCGACACGACCAGGATCGCGCCGTCCATCTGGGCGGCGCCCGTGATCATGTTCTTGATGTAGTCGGCGTGACCCGGGCAGTCGACGTGCGCGTAGTGACGGTTCTCCGTCTCGTACTCGACGTGCGATGTGTTGATGGTGATGCCGCGCTGGCGCTCCTCGGGCGCGTTGTCGATCGAGTTGAAGTCACGGACCTCGGTACCCGAGACACCCTGCTCGGAGAGGACCTTCGAGATCGCGGCGGTCAGGGTCGTCTTGCCGTGGTCGATGTGACCGATCGTGCCGACGTTGAGATGCGGCTTGTTCCTTTCGAACTTCTGCTTTGCCACTTATCTGTACCTCCGTGCGAACTTGCGGTTGTGGATTCTCGGACGCGTAGCGTGTGCGTTACGAGGTCGTCGACGAGTCGACGAGCTCGCCTGCGATCGACTGAGGAACGTCCTCGTAGCGATCGAATTGCATGGTGAACGTGGCCCGCCCCTGCGTCGTCGAGCGCAGGTCGGTGGCGTAGCCGAACATGGTTGCGAGCGGCACGCGGGCACGGATCGCCTGCGCGTTGCCCCGCGGCTCCAGTCCTTCGACGCGGCCCCGGCGCGAGTTGAGATCGCCCATCACGTCGCCGAGGTACTCCTCGGGCGTCACGACCTCGACGGCCATAACGGGTTCGAGAAGCTTCGGCTTGGCCCGCTGCTCGGCGTTCTTGAACGCCATCGAGCCGGCGATCTTGAA
>JBKOUJ010000055.1:0-6316 GCA_046723355.1 Actinomycetota bacterium
CGGTCCGCCTGCCCAGCTTCCTATCCGGGCTGAGGAGCGCCGCGAGCTCGTCGCCGAGTAGGGGCCGCGCGCGCGCGGGATGGCGGTGGAGCTCGATCCCGTGGCGCGCGGACAGGCGCTCGGCCGCAAGCTGGGTCAGTAAGGGCCGCAGGCGGTAATGCAGGTCGAACTCGTTCCCGGTTCCGAGGACGACGAGCCGGTCGAAGCGGTCGAGCTCCGCGATCGGCGGCGGTTCCTCAGGCTTGGCCAGATCGCGCTCGAACGGCGACCGCAGCCAGGCCTGCGGCGCGAGCGTCCGGAACGAGGAGACGAGCGCGCTGACGGCGATCCCGGCGAGCACGAGCTCGTAGATCCCCACGAAGAGGGCTCGCTTGGACGGCACGGCGACGACGAGCGCGAGCAGGACGGCCGTCAGGAAGATCACGGCCGCAGAGATCTTCAGCAGCGTCACCTTCATGCCGCAGCCTCCTCAAGCTCGGCGGCGGCAAGGTCGGCCTGGAGGCTCTCGATCGCTTCGATCGCGGAGGCCTTCATGTTCTCGTCGACCACGTGCGGGCTGAACCTGGCCCGCTCGAACAGCGACGTCAGCCGCGTCGCGGCGAGGCGGCCCCCGCTGACTTCGGAGAGCACGCGACTCAGGTACTCGTGCGGCGCCTCGAAACGGCGGCGTGGGATCCCATGCGCAGCGAGCGACCGTTCCATCCGCGCGTAGGCCGCGATCACCGCACGCCGCGGGTCAGGCTCCGCGCGGAGATCGTCGAGCGTCTCCTCGAGCACTTCGGAGAGGACTTCCGTGACGGCCCAGTCCTTCGGCAGCCGCCGCCGGCGCCGCCGTTCGGCGATCACGAAGGCCGCGAAAGCGATCCCGCCGGCGCCCAGGACGGCGAGGAAGGGTGCGAGCCGGAGCTGCGGTTGCTGTTTCGCCTTTGCGTCCGACCCCTTGGCATGCTTCCCGTTCCCGTTCGCCGTCGCGGCCGGCGTCTGCTGCGTCGGACGCGGGTGCGCACGCCAGTGGTACCGGTTCGCGGCGACCGTGACGAGGATGGCCATGCCGACCAGAATCACGACCGTCCGCAGCGTGCGCTGGCGCTTCGTCTGCTGGCGCGGCATGCGTCGCAGCTCGAGGCCGCTCCAGAACATCACGACGACGACTGCGACGGCCGCGACCAGGTAGAGCGCGATCACGACCGTGAGGATCACGTCGACCGCGTACGGGCTGGCGTGCGTCGAGTTCGAGCCGCCGAGGCGGTACCCACCGGCCGCAACCGCGACGAGCGCCACCAGCGCGACGGCGGCCGTCGCGAGCAGCAGTGCACGCGTGAACCGCGTCCGCGGGTCGCTCACGACCGGAATGTACCGGCGGCCGGAGCGAGGATCGACACGGCGTCCCGCTCGGCCTCGAAGACGACCGTCTCCACGTCGCCGAGGTCCTCGCCGTCCACCTGCAGGGGCAGCGGCTCGTCGCACCGAAGCTCGATGCGGTCCAAATCGTGCGCGTAGACGATGTCGTCCGCGTGCTGCTGCCCGTCGCCGCGCACGATGAACCGGACGAGGCGTGGAATCGAGGCCGCGCGAACCTGCTTCGGCGCGACGAGGTCCAGCCCTAGCTCGAACCGCGCCTCCGGAGCGATGTGGAGCGGCCGCCCGGCCGCATACGAGTACGGGTCGGCGTTGGCGACGAGCGCAAAGGCGACGCGGCCGTATCCGTCGATCTCGACCGCCGGCTCGTAGCGGCCCCGACGGCCGGCGAGCAGCTTGACCGCCTCCCAGGTGAACGCGAGGTCGCCGGGCCGGCGGCCGTCGCTGCGGCGCCCGAGCTCGTCGACGCGCCGGACGAGCTCGGCATCGAAGCCGATACCGGCGGAGAACGCGAAGCGTCGCCCGTTAGCCCGTCCCAGCGAGATCCGCAGCGGTGTCGCCGAGCTGAGCACATGTGCCGCCTCGACCGGGTCCAGCGGCACGTCGAACGCACGCGCGACGACGTTCGTGCGCCCGCCCGGCAGCACGCCGACCACGGAGTCGGAGCCGAGTCCGTTCAGAACCTCGTTGAGCAGGCCGTCCCCGCCGAAGACGAAGACCGTGTCCGCGCCGGGCAGCCCGCGCGCGAGCTCCATCGCGTGCTGGGGCCGCTCGGTCAGCGCGACGGTCAGCTCGAAGCTCTCCTGCAGCTCCTTCTCCACCGCGGAGAGGCGCTCCTCGGTGACCCCGCTCGCGAACGGGTTGACGATCAACGCCGCTGTCTTCATCGTCCGCGAGCATGCCACGGCTCGACCACGCGGCTTTCGAGACGGACGATCCGCGGGGAACGGCGGTGTTCTACAAACGGATCCTCGGCGCCCGCGTCGTCGAGGCCGAAGGCCATCCCGTGATGGCGTACGTCGGCAACACCGGCTTCGCGTTCCACGAGCGGGGCGGCCCGGGCGATCACGTCGCCGTTCGCGTCTCGGAAGCCGAGCGCGCGGGGATCAAGCGCCGCCTCGACGAGGCCGGGATCGAGAGCGAGGAACGCGACCACGAGATCGCGGTCGGCCTCTTCTTCGAAGATCCCGAAGGCCGGCTTCTCGAGGCGATCACGTACCGGTCGGAAGAAGACCCCCGCAACACCTGATCGGCCGGCTGCGGCACGATGCCGCGCTGTGAGACGCCTGCTCGTCGTCGGTGCGGTCGTGGCCGCGGCGGTGGCCGCCCTCGCCGTCGTGGCCGTCGTCCGCAGCGGTGGAAGCGGCGACGAGACTGTGCAAACGGTCGCGGGCCACGAGATCACCCGTGAAGACCTCGAGCTCGCGGTCGAGCACTTCCACGAGGAGGCGGACCGCGAAGGTCGGCCGTTTCCGGCGAAGGGAACCAGCGGGTACAAGACCGTCGAAAGGATCGCCCTCGGCCTGCTGATCGACCAGGCGGCGAGTCAGGCGGCCGCAGCGCGCCTCGGCGTCCGCGTCAGCGAGGCGCAGGTGAGGGCGCGGACGGCCAGCTCCGGCGAGGGCGAGGAAGGCGGCGACGTCCGCGTCAAGGCCGAGGCCGTGTTCGCGCGTGCAACGACGCGGACGCAGCTGGCCAAGGAGGGCGTTGCCCGCAGATTGACCGTCGGCCTTACGGTGCCGCGAGGGCGGCAATCGTTCTTCCTGGGCGAAAGCTCACTTGTCCTCCCCGACTCGTCCGGACCGCGCGCGCGGCGCGCAGGGAAAATCGGCGGGCAATATACCCCGATTCACGCGAAATGCAACCTCCTACATTTCGAATCAGAAATCGGTTCCTTAGAAGCTAGTCGACTGACAAATCAGTCAGAAAATAAAGAGTAGAAAAATCTACTTCAGGCTGTTCTACGGCGTTGCGTCTCCACGCATGCCGTCTACTGAGGCGTCGCTTGCGATGCCGTTAAAAGGCCGGGCGGGCTTTGCCCGCTCGTCGCTAAACCCCGGTTGGTCTACGTCGGCGTTGCGTACCCACGCATGCCGTCAATGAGCAACTCGTAGAAGCGGTCGGCGAGCTCGTCGGTGTCGCGGCCGGGCTGGAGCCACGTGTAGGCCCAGTTGGCGGCCGACAGGACGAGCAGCGCCGCGGTCGCGTCGTCGAGGTCGGAGCGGAGCTCGCCGAGGTCGCGCCCCTCCCGGAACAAGGCGCGGATCCGCTCCTCATAGCGCCGGCGCTCGGCGACGATCTCCTCGCGGCGCTCGCCCTCGAGGTAGCGCCACTCCTGCACGAAGACGGTGGCGACGTCGAGCTGGTCGGCGACGACCTGCAAGTGCGAGCGCAACGCCAGGCGGATCTTCTCGGTCGCCGGGAGCTCGTCCGGGATCGCATCGAGTCCCGCGTGGAAGGCGTGCGCCCCTTCGGCCATCGTCTCGTAGAGCAGGTCCTGCTTCGAGCTGATGTGGGCGTAGAGCGAGCCCTTCTGGACGCCCATCGCCTCGGCCAGATCGCCGATCGAAGTGCCGTGGTAGCCCTTCTGCGCGAAGAGCCGCGCGGCCTGCCGGGTTAGCTCCGAGCGTCTCGCGGACACGCTACGCGTCCTAGGATCCACAACCGATTTCTCGCCTGCATGTCAAGCTCCACAACCGAAGCTCATCCGCGGTAGCCTAACGATCGTTCGGTAATGGATCAGCGCGAGCAACAGTTTCTCGAGTACGTGCAGAACGGCGGCCAGGTCGAGACCGACGATTGGATGCCGGACGAGTATCGGGCGCGGCTGATCAAGTTCATCGAGATGCACGGCAACTCCGAGCTGATGGGCGTCCTGCCCGAGCGCGAGTGGATCCTGCGCGCGCCGACCCTCCAGCGGAAGCTGGCGCTCACCGCGAAGGTGCAGGACGAGGTCGGCCACTCGCAGCTGATCTACCGGGTGGTCGAGGACCTCGGCAAGCCGCGCGAGCAGTGCCTCGACGACTTGATCTCGGGCAAGTCGAAGTTCCATAACGTCTTCCATTACCCGACCAAGACGTGGGGCGACGTGGGCGTGATCGCGTGGCTCGTCGACGCCGCCGCGATCATCAGCCAGAAGGCGCTCCTGAAGTGCTCGTACGCGCCGTACGCGCGGATCATGAAGAAGATCTGCTGGGAGGAGTCGTTCCACATCCTCCACGGCCGCGACGTGATCCTGACGATGATGCTCGGCACCGATGAGCAGCGGGAGCTCGTCCAGGAAGCGCTGAACCGCTGGTGGGGCCCGCTGATGCAGTTCCACGGCAACCCGATCCGCAAGGAAGACGACCCGATGTACATCTGGCGGATCAAGAGCCAGGGGAACGGCGAGGCGCGCCAGCAGTTCCTCGACGGCTACGTGCCCCAGATCTGGGAGCTCGGGTTGACCGTTCCCGACCCGAACCTGCGCCAGCGCGACGACGGCGTCTGGGAGTTCACCGAGCCGGACTGGGATGAGCTGAAGCACGTCGTCACCGGCCACGGGCCGCAGACCGCCGAGCGGCTCGAACTGCGCCGGACGACGCGCGAAGAGACGGCGTGGGTGCGTCAGGCCGTGCTCGCTGAAGCTGCGTGATCTACGAGGTCTTCAGGCAGGAGCGCAAGGGGCAGGCGCTCGCGCATGCCGGCTCAGTCGAGGCGCCGGATCTCGCGTTCGCCGACGAGTACGCGCGCGAGCAGTTCGGCCGCCGCGGCGAGTCGGTCGCGCTGTGGGTCGTCCCGCGCGAGTCCGTTCACGCAATCGAGGACTTCGTCGACGAGCTGCACAAGAACTACCACCGCGTCGACGGGTATCCCCTGAAAGAGAAGCTCGCCAAGGCTCGTGAACGCGTCTCCGCGAAAAGTGCTGGCGCACTTTCCGCGGGTACTGGTTAGGACATCGCTTCGCTCGTAGGCATGGAGGATCAGGTTCAGAAAATCCTCGAAATCGCCGACGATGAGCTGATCCTCGGCTGGCGCAACTCCGAGTGGACGGGGATCGCGCCGATGCTCGAGGAGGACGTCGCCTTTTCGTCGATCGCGCAGAACGAGATCGGCCACGCGCGCGCTCTCTACGAGCTGGCCGCCCGTGAGCTCGGGACGACCGCCGACGAGCTCGCCTTCGACCGCTCGCCCGACGAATACCGCTGCTCGAAGCTCGTCCAGCTCAGGCTCGTGCCGGACTGGGCGCGGACGATCGCGCGCCACGTCGTCTACGAGCGCGCCGACCAGGCGCGGCTCGAGGCGCTGAAAGGCTCGGACGACGCCGAGCTCGCCGGCCTCGCGGCGAAGATCGACCGCGAGGAGGCCTACCACCGCATGCATGCGGACCTGTGGGCCGAGCGCCTGGCGGACGAGCCTCGCTTCAGCGAGGCGCTCGCCGAGCTGGAGCCTCTCGTGGACGCCCGCGACGATCACTTGCCCGAGTTCGACGAACTCTGGGAGGAGATGACGATGGTTCGCCGCTCGGTGGCGGGGGCGACCTGGTGAGAACGTGAGCGAAAACTCAAAGCACCCGACCGGTCAACCCAGAAGGACGCACGGGCAAAGCCCGCACGTCCTGAAAACGGGCACCGCAAGCGGCGCCCTCAGCGCCGAGCAGGTCTGGGAGGCGCTGGCTGAGATCCCGGATCCCGAGATCCCGGTGATCTCCCTCGTCGACCTCGGCGTGATCAGGTCCGTGGACGTGTCCGGCGAGCAGGTCCGGATCGAGTTCACGCCGACGTTCCTCGGCTGCCCGGCGCTCGAGGTGATGCGGGACGCGATGACCGATCGCATCGCCGCCCTCGGCGCCGAGCCGGAGGTGCGGGTGATCACCGACGACTCTTGGTCGACCGATCGAATCACCCCCGAGGGCCGCGAGAAGCTCCGCGCGAGCGGCTTCGCGCCGCCGGCCCCGAGAACGAACGGAGGGCCCCAG
>JBKOUJ010000110.1:0-1628 GCA_046723355.1 Actinomycetota bacterium
GCTGCCGAGCCTCTTCATCCGCTACGGCGGCTTCTCGCAGGCGACCTCGCGCGCCCTCGGCGGCACGTCGGTGCTGATCGTGGTCGGCGTCGCGCTCGACACGATGCGCCAGATGGAGTCGCAGATGATGATGCGCTCCTATGAAGGCTTCCTGAGGTAGTGAACACTCTGCTTCTGGGGCCCCAGGGCTCCGGGAAAGGCACGCAGGCCAACCGGATTGCGGCCGAGTACGGGATCCCTCACATCGCCTCCGGCGACATGCTGCGCGCAGCGATGGCGGCGGGCACGCCGCTGGGCCTGCAGGTGAAGCCGATCTACGACGCCGGCGAGCTCGTCCCGGACGAAATCATGGTCGGGCTCATCCGCGAGCGGCTGGAAGAGGCCGATACGACTGACGGGTTCGTGCTCGACGGCTTTCCGCGGACGATCAGGCAGGCCGAGGCTCTCGACGCGACGCTGCGCGAGATCGGCCGAGAGCTGACGGTCGTCTTCGCGCTCCAGGTCCCGGACGAGATCTGCGTCGAGCGCCTGCTCGGCCGCGCGACTATCGAGGGCCGGCCCGACGACACGCCGGATGCGATCCGCAAGCGTCTCGAGATCTACCACCGCGAGACGAAGCCCGTGATCGAGCACTACCGGACGCAGGGCATCCTCGTCACGATCCACGGCGAAGGGACGCCGAACGAGGTCTTCGCCGAGATCCAGGCGGCGCTCGAGCAGGTGGCGGTCAGATGATTCTTCGCAAGAGCCAGGCCGAGATCGAGGGCATGGCCCGCGCAGGCGAGATCGTCGTGGACACGCTGGCGATGATCGGCGAGGAGCTGCGATCAGGGATCTCGATGCTCGAGCTCGACCGGCTTGCCGAGGAGTACATCCGGGAGCGGGGCGGCGTGCCGACCTCGATGGGCTACCGAGGCTACCCCGCGACGCTCTGCATCTCGCCGAACGCCATGATCGTGCATGGGATCCCGACCGAGTACCGGGCCGAGGAGGGGGACGTCATCTCGGTCGACCTCGGCGTCACGCTCGACGGGCTGATCGCAGACAGCGCGTACACGTTCGGGGTCGGCGAGATCTCCGGGGAGGCGCAGCGGCTGCTGGACGTCTGCCAGGAGGCGCTCTCGGCCGGGATCGAGCAGTCTCAGGCCGGCAACCACGTCTCGGACATCGGTCACGCCGTCCAGACCGTGGTCGAAGGCGCCGGCTTCTCGGTCGTCCGCAGCCTGGTCGGCCACGGCGTCGGCCGCGCCTACCACGAGGATCCGCAGATTCCGAACTTCGGCGCGCCCGGCCGCGGCCCGGAGCTGCTGCCCGGGATGACGCTGGCAGTAGAGCCGATGATCACCGCCGGCGGCCCCGACGTGGTCATGCACGCCGACGAATGGTCGATCTCCTCCGAGGACGGATCGCTCTCGGCGCACTTCGAGCACACGGTGGCGGTCACCGAGGAGGGCCCGAGGGTGCTTACGGCCGCGAAAACGCCTGCTGGAGCGCGTTTGCTACCATCATGAGCCGCGGCGCGAGCCGTGTTTTTCCGTGTCCCGACAACCGCGCTGATGAGGCGCGGTTTCTGTGAGGTAAGTGGCGAAGCAAGAAGACAAGATCGAGGTCGAAGGCGAGATCACCGA
>JBKOUJ010000165.1:0-8077 GCA_046723355.1 Actinomycetota bacterium
CGACCTCCTCGAGCTGGATATCGACCTCCGCCTCGCCGATCTCTGGCGTGAGGCCTGCGAGATCGAGGAGTGGAACATCGAGGTCGTCGCCGCCTTCATGCGCGCCGCCTACGGCAAGGGGTACTGCGACGCGTTGACGGAAGATGCGCCCGGCTCGCTCTGCGAGGAGCACGGCTACCGCGTGCCCGTCCGTCGGCCCGCCGCCGCACCCGAAGCCTGACGCGACGCACCTAGGCACGAGCAGCGCAGCCTCGTGGCGCGGACCGTATTTCGCCGAACCCTCCTGGGTCTAGCATTCCCCACGTGAGCGTCTGGCTTTCGCTGGGGGTCGTGCTCGCCGTAGCCTGCGTCGTCGTTGTCGCACTTCCGTTCCTGCGCCGGCCGGGGCTCTCGGCGTCCGAGGACCGGCTGGGTGAACCTGACGCTCTCGAACGGCGGCGCCTCGAGCTCGCCGAGGAGCGCGACCGGGCGCTGGCTGCGCTCAAGGAGCTCGAGTTCGACCACCGGACGGGCAAGGTCTCCGACGAGGACTACCGGGCCTCGGTGGGACCGCTGCGCAGGCGCGCGGCCGAGGCACTCCGGGCGCTGGAGCCTCGCTCCGGGACGGGCGCGGATGTGGAAGCGCAAGCGGGGGCGAAGATCCACGCCCGCCGCTAGTGGACACGGCCACAAGTACGGTTGTGTGCCTGGTGGCCCTCAAACACGGCGCATGCCGTCGTCCTCAGTCGCGCACATACCTGCGGGTATGCGGCCTCCCTGCGTCCGAGGCCTGCTTGGTTTGAGAACCACCAGACACGAACGAACTTATGGCCGCGTCCACTAGCTGCACCAACTGCGGCGCGCGCCTGCCGAAGGACAGCCGTTTCTGTCCCGAGTGCGGCGTTCGCGTCGCGGCCGGCGACGACGCCACGGCCGTCGAGGAAATCCCGCCGGAGGAAACGGGGACCATTCCCGTCCACACCGTCGCCGCAGAGCCGCATTACTTCGGCATTGCGCCTCCCCTCGCGCTCTTCGCACTTGCCATCGCGTCGCTCGTTCTCGCGGTCGTCCTCCTCGTGGCCGGGAGCATGATCATCGGCGCATTGCTGCTCGTCGCAGCCGGTGTGTTCCTCGCGCTGTTCGTTGCGGCTTCGCGGCGGCTGCCGGACAACGCCGTGGCCCGGATCAGCCGCCGCGCCGGCCGCAGGCTGCGCGACAGGACCGGCTTCGCGGTCGAAGCGGTCAGCGTTCACTCGAGCACCCGCCGAGAGGTGTTTCGGCTTCGCCACGAGATCGCTGAGCTCGTCGCCTCTCGACGAGAGGCCGCACGCGCGCTCGGCGAGGCCGTGTACGGTGGCGCCGACGAGGAGGCCGAGACGGCGCGCAACCGGATGAGCGAGCTCGACCGGGCGATCGCCGAGAAGGAGAACGAGATGACGAGAGTGACAGCAGCCGCGAACGAGCGCCTGCAGCAGGCGCAGCTTCAGGTCCAGTCGACCGCGATCGTCGAGCCGCCCGACGTTCCCGAGCCGATGCCGGCGCCTTCTGAGCCGCCGCAGCCCGTCACGGTTCCGGAGCCGAGCCCTGTGCCTTCGGAGCCGCCGATGCCGGCGCCGTCCCCGGATCCGCTCCCGGAACCCTCACCGCCCCAGCCGGAGCAGCCCTCGTAGAGGAGGGCAAGGCCGGCCCCCGAACGTCGAGCCGATGAGGCGCCTGGCCTTCGCCGCAATCGGGGCCCTGCTCCTGGCCGCGCCGGCCGCGGGCGACGTCTACAGCCACAAGCACTCCGTCGACGCGCGGATCTCCGTCTTGCACGGGCGCGTCGCCGCCGCCCAGCAGCGGGCCGAGCGGCTCGCGGCGGAGATCGACACGGTCAACTCGCGCATCCATGGCCTCGAGACACGCGTCGGAGACGTCAACAGCCGTCTCGCGGCGCTCGTAAGCGACCTTGCGCTGCACCGCCGCAAGCTGGACCGGTTGACGGAGCTTTTCAGGATCCAGACGAGGCGGTATTCGCTGCTGCGGGGCCAGTACTCACTCGCGGTCGAGCGCCTGAACGCCCGGCTCGTCCAGGTCTACGAGCAGGGCGACGTCAGCTCACTCGACGTCGTGCTTGAAGCGCGGAGCCTGTCCGACCTGATCGACCGGCTCGAATACGTGCGGCAGCTCGCCTCGGCCGACGATCGGATTGCAACGAGCGTCGGCCGAGCCCGGGACTCTGCCCGGGAAGCTCGGGCCAAGACGCGAAAGCTCCGTGCCGTCGTCGCCGCCGAGACCCGCGCCGTGCAAGCACGCACGGAGCAGGTGCGAGCTGTCCGGGACGAGCTGATTGCGAATAGGCGCGAGCTCGTCTCCGCGCGTTCGACCAAGCGGGTCAACCTCGCGGACGTCAGGGCGAGCGAGCGCGAGGCGGCGGCCGAGTCCCAGGCCCTGGAGCGCGTCAGCGCCGCCCTGGGCGCGCAGATCCAGGCCGCCCAGGCAGCATCGTCGTACAGCCCGCCGAGCTCGGCGCCGTCGGCGAGCGGGTTTATCTGGCCCGTCAACGGCCCGGTCGTGAGCCCGTTCGGGATGCGCTGGGGACGCATGCACACCGGGATCGACATCGGCGTTTCCTACGGGACGCCGATCCACGCCGCGGCGTCGGGCCAAGTCATCTACGCCGGCTGGATGGACGGCTACGGGAATCTGGTCTTCATCGACCACGGCCGCGGCATCTCGACCGGCTACGCGCATCAATCCAGCATCGCCGTCCCCAATGGCCAGTCCGTCACGCAAGGCCAAGTGATCGGCTACGTCGGCTGCACGGGCCACTGCTTCGGCCCCCATCTCCATTTCGAAGTGCGCGTGAACGGCAGTCCCGTAGACCCGCTCGGATACCTCTGATCGCCCCGGCCGTATCGAGATCCTCAGGCCATACGTTTATGGCTTATAACGCGTAAGTCGTGAGCGGGGGGACGACAATCTCAGGCTTGCGCGCACCGTCTCCCGACGATCACCGGCCGTCTCCCCGGGGCGGCCGGCATAGCTTGCTCGACCTGCTTTACGTGAACACCTGGTAGAGCAGGAAGATGTTGAGTCCGGTGATCAGCGCCGCGATCACGGCTGCCACCAGGGTCGTCGACCGCTGGTTCGTGAGCGCCCCCATGATCTCCCGCTTCCCCGTGAAGATCACGAGCGGGATCAGCGCGAACGGGATCCCGAACGAGAGGACGACCTGGCTGATCACGAGCGTCCGCGAAGGGTCGAGACCGATGCCGATCACGATCAGCGCCGGCAGCATCGTCACGAGCCGGCGGACCCAGATGGGGATCCGCCAGCGGACGAACCCCTGCATGACGACCTGGCCGGCCAGTGTGCCGACGGTCGAGCTCGACAGCCCGGAGCCGAGCAACGCAAGGGCGAAGAGGGTACTCGAGTAGCCGCCCACCAGCCCGGCCAGTGTCTTGTGCGCCGTCTCGAGCGATTCGACGTGCGTGAGGCCGCTCTTGTAGAAGGTGCTCGCCGCGACGACCAGCATTGCGATGTTGATGAATCCAGCGATCGACATCGCGATCACGACGTCGATCCGTGTGAACCGATAGAGCCGGCGCGCCTCGTCCTGGGTCTTCGGCAAGACGCGCCCTTGCAGGAGCGCGGAGTGGAGGTAGATCACGTGCGGCATCACCGTCGCGCCGAGGATCCCGACCGCGAGCAACACCGACTCGCTTCCGGCGAACTGCGGCACGAAGGCGTGCTTGGCAACGGTCCCGAGAGGGGGCTTGGCGTAGAAGAGCTCGCCGATGTAGCAAACGCCGATCATTCCGACGATCGCGGCGATGACCGCCTCGAACGGACGGAAGCCGAAGCGCTGCAGGCCGAGGATCAGGAACGCCGTCACGCCGGTGATCAGTGCTGCGGGGAAGAGCTCGATCCCGAGCAGGAGATGGAAGCCGAGCGCCGCGCCGAGAAACTCCGCGAGGTCGGTCGCCATCGCGATCACCTCGGCCTGGATCCAGAGCAGGAACGACGTGCGCGGCGAGAACTGATCGCGGCAGACCTCTGGGAGGTTCCGTCCCGTCGCGATCCCGAGCTTCGCTGAGAGGGTCTGGATCAGCATCGCCATCAGGTTCGCGGCGACGATCACCCAGACCAGCGTGTAGCCGAACTTCGAGCCTCCCGCGATGTTCGTCGCGAAGTTGCCGGGGTCGATGTAGGCGACGCAGGCGACGAACGCCGGGCCGAGGAAGGGCAGGATCCGGAAGCCGCTCGTGCGCTCGCCTCGGAGCACGCGGCCAGCGTCGTAAGCCGTGCGTGCGGTCACGTTCACAGCCTCAGTTTATCCGTTAAGTTAGGTGCGCCTAAACTTTGCGACCCGGAGCTCGGGAAGGTTCCTGTGCCGCTCGTCGAGGTCGAATCCGTAGCCGACGAAGTACTCGTCCGGAACGACGAAGCCCACGTAGCGAACGGGCAGGTCGTCGACCAGTCGTCGGTAGGGGCGGTCGAGCAGGGTGGCGATCGCGAGCGACGCCGGCCCGCGCAGCTCCAGCAGCTTCCGCAGGTAGTTGAGGGTCAGGCCGGTGTCGACGACGTCCTCGACGACGAGCACGTGTCGGCCCTCGACGGACCCGTTCAGATCTTTGAGGAGCCGCACACGCTCGTGGCCGCCGGGCGCCCCGCGCCCGTAGCCGGCGAGCTCGACGAAGTCCACCTCGTGCGGCGTCCGGATCGCGCGCGAAAGGTCCGCGAGGAAGAAGAGCGAGCCCTTGAGCGGCGCAACGAGCACCGGGTCGAGCTCCGCGTAGTCGGTCGCGATCTGCGCGCCCAGCTCGGCGACGCGGCCCTGGATCTCCTCGGCGGTGAGGTACGTCTCGCCGACCCGGAGGTCGTCGCTCAGCGGCCGAGGTCGAGCCTGAATCTCTGGGCGAGGCGCTCGATGTCGCGCCGGTAGAAGAGCTTGATTCGGACGTCCGGATACCGCTCACGAAGTTTCCGCAACTTGCGGTTCTTTCGTGTCACGAGGGCCTGCTTCATGACGGTGACCTCGACGTAGAGGTCCTGCTCCGGGAGGTAGAAGTCGGGCGTGAAGGCCTCGGTCACACGCCCGTCCTCGGCTTCCTCGAGCGCGAAGGTGTGCGGCTCGTACTCCCAGCGAACGCCGTAAAAGTCGAGCAAACGGGCGCATTCGCGCTCGGCGTCGTTCGCGAAGCGCGGAGTCGGCACGCTCCGGGCTGGCTCGGCCCCCACTGGCTCGAACGTAGCAGTGGGCCCGGATGCCGCGCAGGGTCGCGGCCCGACCTGCTATACGACGGCCCCGAGATGGCGCGTCTGCGACTGACACCGCAGAACCGCGAGTTCTTCGAGCTGTACTCCCGGGCCTCGGCGAACACGGTCGAGATCGCGCGCCTGCTCGTCGAGTTGCTCGAGCGCTTCCCGGCCGGGAACGGTGACCTGATCACGCGGATCAAGGAGCGTGAGCACGAGGGCGATCACCTCACGCACGAGGTCGTCGACCTTCTCAACCGCACTTTCGTGACGCCGTTCGATCGGGACGACATGTACCGGCTCGCCGGTGCCATCGACGACGTCTGTGACCACGTTGACGAAGCGGCAGGCAACCTCGCCACCTACGGGATCGAGCAGGTTCCCGAGAAGGCGGTGGAACAAGCACGGGTGATCCACCAGGCCGCTCGCAACCTCGACTCGGCCGTCCAGCGGCTCGAGGGCTTCAAGGACTCGCAGCCCCAGCTGATCGAGCTGCGGCGTCTCGAGGACGAAGGCGACCGGCTCGTCCGCGACGCGGTCGGCCAGCTCTTCAATACCGAGGCGGACCCGATCGCGATCATCCGCTGGAAGGACATCCACGAGCGGCTGGAAGATGCGTGCGACGCGCTCGAGAACGCGGCCGACGTCCTGGAGGCAATCCTCGTCAAGAACCGTTAGCCCATGAACAGCATCCTGCTGTGGGTCGTCGTGGTCGTTGCGCTCGCCTTCGACTTCACGAACGGGTTCCACGACACGGCGAACGCCGTCGCGACCTCGGTCTCGACTCGTGCTCTCTCGCCGCGCGCCGCCGTCTTCGTCGCGGCCGTCGCGAACCTCGCCGGCGCCTTCGTCACCACGGCGGTCGCGAAGACGGTCGGCCAGGGCATCATCGACACCAATCTCGCCACAGAGAAGACGGTGCTCGCGGCGCTCATCGGTGCGATCGCGTGGAACTTGCTCACCTGGTGGCTGGGCTTGCCGTCGAGCTCCTCTCATGCCCTGATCGGCGGTCTCATCGGCGCCGCGCTCGTCCAGTCCGGGTCCGAGGGCGTCGAATGGCACGGCGTCGTGCACAAGGTTCTGCTCCCGGGCATTGCCTCGCCGCTGATCGGGTTCGCCGGGGCCTTCCTGCTCCTGCTGCTCATCTTCTGGCTGTTCGTCCGGGTGACGCCCGGGGTCGCAAACCGCGGCTTCCGGCTCGGCCAGCTCGGGTCAGGCACGTGGGTTGCCTTCACGCACGGCGCCAACGACGCGCAGAAGACGATGGGCGTAATCGCCCTCGCCCTCTTCGAGGCGCACAGGATCGACCATTTCTACATCCCGACCTGGGTGATCGTCGCGTCGGGCCTCGCGATCGGCGCGGGGACATACGTCGGCGGCTGGCGGATCATGCGGACGCTCGGCCAGCGGATCTTCTCGATGGATCCGGCGACCGGCTTCGCGGCGCAAGTCTCCGGCGGAACCACCATCTACCTCGCCACCCACTTCGGTTACCCGGTCTCGACGACCCACGTCGTCTCCGGCTCGGTGCTGGGCGCGGGCGCCACCAAGCGGCTCTCCGCAGTCCGGTGGGGGATCGCCGGCAACATCGTCTTCGCCTGGCTGCTAACCATCCCGGCCGCTGCCCTGGTCGCTGCAGCCTTCTACTGGCCGGTCGAGGGGATCTTTTGACCCCGATCTAGACTTCCGGCGTGCGAATCGCCCACATCTCGGACATCCACTGCGGAGAGCCGCACTTCGTCCCGGGGCTGATGGAGCGGGCGATCAACGAGATCAACGACGGGCAGCCGGACATCGTCGTCTGTTCCGGGGACCTGACGGCGATGGGGTTCAAGCACGAGTACATGCAAGCGAAGGCGTACCTCGACCGGCTCGAAAGCGAATGCGTGGTCGTCATCCCCGGCAACCACGACTCCCGCAACGTCGGCTACATCCACTTCGAGGAGCTGTTCGGGTCGCGGAACCACGTCGTGCAGCGGGACGGCGTCACGATCGTTGCGGTCGACTCGACCGAGCCGGATCTCGACCACGGGCAGATCGGCCGCGGCCGCTACTCATGGATCGAGGACCAGTTCGCAGAAGGCGGCGCCGAGTTGCGGATCTTCGTGCTCCACCACCACCTGCTCCCGATCCCGGGCACCGGACGCGAGCGCAACATCGTCTACGACGCGGGCGACGCGATCGAGTGCCTGCAGCGCGCGGGCGTCGACATCGTCTTGTCGGGCCACAAGCATGTCCCGTACGCCTGGCGGCTCGAGGACCTGTTCGTGATCAACGCCGGCACCGTTTCCTCGCAGCGCCTTCGTGGCAGGACGCGGCCCTGCTACAACCTGATCGAGATCACCGACCACCACGTGGACGTGTGGCGGAAGTACCCGTTCCACGGGCAGGAGAAGATCATCCAGTTCTCCACCGAGACGCGCTCGTTCGAGAAGTACACCGCGCGGATCGAGGACGAAGTGACCCCGGCGCGGTCGTGAGGACGCTGGCGCTGATCGACGGGGAGCACTATCCGGCGACGGTTCGGGACGCGCTCGCCGAGCTGCCGTACGAGTTCGTCGGAGCGCTGATGGTGGGAGGGACCGAGAAGCTGCGCGGGGAGGCCGACTACGGCGTGCCCGTGTACGACGATCTCGACGCGGCGCTGGGCGCTTTAGAGCCGGAGCTCGTGCTCGACCTCTCGGACGAGCCAGTGCTGGGACCGGCGGCGCGCCTACGGCTCGCCAGTCGGGTCCTCGCGGCCGGAATCCCGTACGCGGGTGCCGACTTCAGGATCGAGCCGCCGCAGTTGGCGCCGTTCCCGCTGCCGTCGCTGTCGGTGTTCGCGACCGGAAAGCGCGTCGGCAAGACCGCGGTC
>JBKOUJ010000169.1:0-16215 GCA_046723355.1 Actinomycetota bacterium
GCCTCCTCGAACTCGATGTCGACAGCGTCGAGCGTTGCTCGGAGGAGCGCTCTCAGTCCGGGATCGTCATCGACAAGCAAAAGACGCAAGGCGTTTACCCCTTACCTCGTGTCTGCGGCTCTCCTTGGTTCGGCAGGAAAGCCCGATGCCTTTAGTAGCTGAAGAACCCCTCTCCGGACTTGCGGCCGAGTTTTCCCTGCTCGACGTGCGTTTTGAGCAGCGGCGCAGGCGCATATTTGTCGTCGCCGAGTCCCTCTTTCAGGACATTCATGATCGCGACACACGTGTCGAGGCCGATCAGGTCTGCCAGCGCCAGCGGGCCCATCGGGTGCGCGAAGCCGAGCTTCGCGATCGTGTCGATCGCCTCCGCCTCGGCGACGCCATCTTCGAGTGCCGCGACGGCCTCGTTGATGAACGGCATCAGGATCCGGTTCGAGACGAAACCGGGGAAGTCGTTGGCGACGGCGGGCGTCTTGCCGAGCTCTTGCGCGAGCTCGGTGATCGCCTCGGCCGTTTCGTCGGACGTCTCGCGGCCCCGCACCACTTCGACGAGCTTCAGCACCGGCACCGGGTTGAAGAAGTGCATGCCGATCACCCGGTCGGGGCGCTCGGTGGCCTCGGCGAGCGACGAGATGGGGATCGACGAGGTGTTCGAGGCGAGGACGGCGGCGGGCGGCAGCGTCGTGTCGGCGCGGCGGAAGACGTCTTCCTTGATGTCCGCGTCCTCGACGACGGCCTCGATCATCAGCGCCGCCGGGACGATCTCGTCGACAACCGTGACGCGTCCGAGCACGTCGTCGGGATCGGGCCCGCCCTTCTCGGCCAGCTTCGTCAGGCTCTTACGCATCGTCTCGAGCCCGCGCTCGGCGGCGTCGGGAGCCGCGTCGTGGAGCGAGACGTGGCGGCCGGACGCCGCGACGACCTGCGCGATGCCGCCGCCCATCTGTCCGGCGCCCACGACGAGAACGTGGTCGAAACGCACGGCCGAGAGGCTAACGTCCGTCGCCGCAGTGGTCCGCTTCGAGCTTGCCGTCGAGATCGCGAGACCCGTCCACGAGGTCTGGCTGTATCTGATCGATCCGAAGAACGTCCCCGAGTGGCAGGCGAGTGCGGTCTCGTCGCATCAGATCTCTGACGGCGAGATGGGCGTCGGCACGCACCTCTCCGACGAGCGGCGCTTCCTCGGCCGGCGGGCCAGCTCGGAGGTCGAGGTGACCGAGTTCGAGCCGGAGCGGCTCTTCACGCTGCACGGCATCTCGGGGCCGGTCCGCTTCACCGTCCGCCACCGGCTCGAGGATCGCGAAGGTCACACGCACCTCGCCGTCGAGGCCGAAGCCGACCCCGGTCACGGCATCGGCCGCCTGATGCGCCCCATGGTCGAGCACGCCGCCGCGCACGAGATCCGCAAGGACTTCGACGAGCTCAAGCGCGTGCTCGAAGAGCGCCGAAAGTAACGAGGGACTGTCCCCGAATGGGGACTGTCCCAACAGCCGTTATTGGGACAGACCCCTGCGGGGTCAGTCCCTACCCACTTCGATGAGCAAAGCGTCGCCTTGCCCGCCGCCGGAGCAAATAGTTGCGAGGCCGAGGCCGCCGCCGTTTCGGCTCAGCTCGTTGATCATCGTCGTAACGATCCGGCCGCCGGAGGCGCCGATCGGATGGCCGAGCGCGACCGCGCCGCCGTTCACGTTCGCCTTGTCGGGATCGGCGCCGAGCAACTTCACCGAGTTGAGCGCGACCGACGAGAACGCCTCGTTGACCTCGACCCGCTCGACGTCGTCGATCGACTTGCCGGCCCTCGCAAGTGCCTGCTCACCCGCCTTCGCGGGAGTGCGCGCGAGATACGCGAAGTCGTCCGCCACGTAGCCCTGCGCGAGGATCGTCGCGAGCGGCTCGAGACCACGGCGCTCGGCGAACTCCTCCGAGCAGACGACGACGCAGCTGGCTCCGTCGTTGACGCCCGGCGCGTTGCCCGCCGTCGTCGTCCCTTCCGGGTCAAAGACCGGCTTCAGCTTCGCCAGGGCCTCGATCGACGTGTCGCGCCGCGGGCCTTCGTCGGCGCCGACGTCCCCGACGGGCACGATCTCGCGCTCGAAGAAGCCCTCGTCCTGTGCCTTGACCGCACGCTCGTGCGAGCGAAGCGCCCACAGGTCCTGCTCCTCCCGCGAGATCCCGAGCTCTCGCGAGACGAACGACGCCTGCTCGACCATGTGGCGCCCGTCGAAGGTCGACGTCAGCCCGTCGTGGGTCATCAGGTCGATCAGCGTCCCGTCGCCGAGGCGGTAGCCAAAGCGCGCCTTCTTGAGCACGTAGGGCGCGTTCGACATGGATTCCATTCCGCCGGTGACGACGACCTCGACGTCTCCGCTGCGGATCATCGAGTCGGCGATCTCGATCGCGCGGACCGAGGAGGCGCAGACCTTGTTGATCGTGTCGGACGGAACCTCGATCGGCAATCCGGCGCCGATCGCCGCCTGCCGCGCGGGGGCCTGGCCGGCGCCGCCCTGCAGGACCTGGCCCATGATCACGTACTGGACCTCGTTCGGCTCGAGCCCGATCCGCTCGAGACCGGCCTTGATCGCAAGCGAGCCGAGCTCGGTCGCCGCGTAGTCCTTGAGTCCGCCGCCGAGTTTCCCGAACGGGGTGCGGACGGCGGAGACGATCACGGATCTGGCCATCCGGTTCAGCCTAGCCATCGACGACGAGGCCCTGCAGCGGCCCGAGCAGCCGCCTCGTGCGCCGCGAGATCGCCGGTAGGCGGACGAGCCTGTGCGTCAGCGGCTCGCTGCGGTTGCGCCGGGCGACCTGCTCTTCGGCGGTCGGGAACCAGTGCTCGTCGACGAGCTCGACCGCGTCGCGTTCGCGGATCTCGTCGACCGGCAGCTCGAGATGCTCCGCCCAGAGGCGCTCGCGGGTCGCGCGGGCGAGTGCGGGCTCGCAGCTGACGAGGTTCACCTCGGTGTCGTTGAAGAGCGAATGCTCGTTGAGGTTGGCGGAGCCGAGCGTCAGCCAGCGGTCGTCGACGATCCCGATCTTTGCGTGGACGTAGATCGGCTCCCGCGCGGCGCCGTTTCGCGCGTAGAGGGCGCAGGCGAGGAACCTGCCGGCGCCCGCGTCCGCCTCCTCGAGTCGGCCGACCTGGCCGCGGCTGTCCTCGTTGCCGCTGTCCGGATGGGACGGGAGAACCGCGACGACGCGGAAGTCGTCGCGCGGCGGCCTCCGCAGCTTCTCGGCGAGGATCGCGACGAGCTCCGGCGACCAGAGGAACTGGCTCTCGAGGTAGACGAGCCGCTCGGCCGAGCAGAGCGCGCGGACGTAGCTCTCGAGGATCCGGAAGCTGCCGCGGCGCCGGCTCTTGTAGACGCGCTCTGGAATGGTCGCGACGAGCTGGAGCTCGTGCTCGCCGGCCGAAGGTTCGGCGGCCGGCGCGGGCAGCTCCTGTCCCGTTGTTTCGCGCCAGCGGAACCGGAAGTGCTCGGCGATGTCGGCGACCACCGGCCCGCGGACGAGAGCGGCCGCGTCGTGCCAGCCGAGCGCCGGCCTCCACTCGTGCGAGCTCGAGTCGTAGCGGTCGCCGCAGTAGCTCGTCAGGTCGATGCCGCCCACGCTCGCGACGCGGTCGTCCGCGACGACGAGCTTCTCGTGGTGGCAGTGCATCGGCCGCTCCTTCGCGTCGAGCGCGACCTCGACCCCGGCGGCGTGTAGCCGCTCCGCGAGCTTCCGCACGTCGCCGCGCGAGGGCCTGAAGAGCGGCAGCGGCGCCCCGGCCCAGAGGAGAACACGCACCTCGATCTTCTGCGCGAGCTCGGCGAGGAGGTCGATGAGCACGACGCGCCCGCTCTCCCGCACGAGAGCGAGCTCCGTCGAGACGTACCAGCCGGCGATGTGGACGTGAGACTCGACCCGTTCCAGCTCGCCGACGAGCCGCGGCAGAAAGCTCGCTCCGTCGATCAGGATCTCGACGTCGTTGCCCGGCCGCGGCGGCGGATCACCGTCGGCCCACAGCCGCGTCGAAGGCTCGAACGCAAGCGCCCAGCCCGTGCGGCGGAGCCTGCGGCGATGGTGCGAGCGCACCAGGTCCTCGATCCGGTCACCGATCGCGGCGTCGGCGCGGTCGAGCAGGGACATGTGCATGACGCTTCGATGCCCCGAATGTGACCATCCCTAATCAGCCGGTTGACGAGCGGGGGATTCTCCGCGTACCCTCAGAGCGATGACTCCTGCCACGCAGACCTGGGCCTGGTCCTGGCGCCACGAGCGGGGCGGGAGCGTCGCCTGATCTGACCTAGGCACAACAGCCCGTTCCGCTCGAAGGACCTTCCGCCGGAGGGTCTTTTTCGTTGCTCGAAAAGATGAACGCAACCACCGTCGTTTCCACAGATCTCCTCACCCCGCTCGGGGCGTATCTCCGGCTGCGCCGTAACCAGGGCGGAGCCTGTGCTTCGTTCCTGCTCGAGTCGGTCGAGCACGGCCGGCTCGGTCGCCACTCGTTCGTCGGCGCCGGGTCCCGGCTCGTCGGCTTCGACGAGGTGGAAGCGCTCGACCAGCCCGTGGTGGGCTACCTCGGCTACGACCACGCGGCGACGCTCGAGCCGACGGTACCGCTGCCCGACGCCGGGCGCGGCCTTCCGGAGAGCCGCTTCGTGCTCGCCGAGACGCTCGTCCGCTTCGACCACGGCCTCGGGATGGCGGAGGTCCTGTGCGGCGACCCGGCTGAGGTGACGGAGCTGCTCGGCGGCCCCCAGCCCGATCCGCGCGCCGGTGCCCGCGGCCGCTCCGGCTCGACGCGCCGGTTGCCCTCGCGCCTCGACTACGAGCGCAGAGTCGTCGCGGCGAAGCAGCACATTCGCGCAGGCGACGCGTTCCAGATCGTCCTCTCGCAGCGCGCCGAGCGGCCCACCTCCGCCACTGCGCTCGAGCTCTACCGGTCGCTTCGGCGGGTCAATCCGTCTCCGTACCTGTTCCTGCTCGAGCTCGACGGGTTGGCGCTCGTGGGATCCTCGCCGGAGACGCTCGTCAAGCTCGAGGGCCGGCGCGCGAGCCTCAATCCGATCGCGGGCACGACGGCGCCCGGCGACGGGGACGCGGCGCGGCTGCTCGCCTCGGAGAAGGACCGAGCCGAGCACGTGATGCTCGTCGACCTCGGCCGTAACGACCTCTCTCGAGTCTGCGTGCCGGGTTCCGTCCACGTCGAGCGGTTCCTCGAGCCCGAGCGGTTCTCACACGTGACCCACCTCGTCTCGGAGGTTGCGGGCGAGCTCGGGGACGGGGTATCGCCCTTCGACCTCCTGCGGGCGAGCTTCCCGGCCGGCACGGTCTCCGGCGCGCCGAAGGTGCGTGCGATGCAGATCATCTCGGACCTCGAGGGCTATCGGCGCGGCCCCTACGCCGGCGCGGTCGGGTACGCGTTGCCGGACGGCACCCTGGACACCTGCATCGCGATTCGGACGATCGTCCTGCATGATGGTGTTGCGCTGCTGCAGGCCGGCGCCGGGATCGTGGCCGACTCCGACCCGCACGCCGAGCACGAGGAGTGCATGCGGAAGCTGGCCGCTCTCGAGCTGGCGATCGAGCTCGCGGAGGCGCGGCGGTGATCCTCCTGATCGACAACTACGACTCGTTCACCTACAACCTCGCGCACCTGTTCGGCGCGCTCGGGTGCGAGGTCGCCGTGTACCGCAACGACGCGATCGACGCGGACCTGGCCGAGCAGCTGGCGCCCAGCCATGTTCTGGTCTCCCCGGGGCCTGGGCGCCCGCGCGATGCCGGCGCGACCGTCGAGATCGTCCGGCGGCTCGGGCCGCGCGTGCCGACGCTCGGCGTCTGCCTCGGTCACCAGGCGGTGGTGGAGGCATTCGGCGGGGAGGTCGGCCTGGCGAAGCGGCTCGTCCACGGCAAGGCGAGCCCGGTCCGCCACGACGGCCGGGGGATCTTCGCCGGGCTTCCCGACGAGTTCGAAGCCGGGCGCTACCACTCGCTCGCGGCGACTCAGGTCCCCGACGAGCTCGAGGTCTCGGCCACCTGCGCCGAGGACGAGGTGATGGCCGTCCGCCACCGGGAGCTTCCCGTCGACGGAGTCCAGTTCCATCCCGAGTCCGTACTCACGCCCGTAGGGACGAGGGTCGCGAGGAATTTCCTGGAGACGCAGCGATGATCCAGCAGGCGCTCGCCCAACTGCTCGACGGCCGCGACCTCTCGCGCGGCGAGGCCCGAACGGTCATGGGCTCGATCATGAGCGGCGAGGCGACGCCCGCACAGATCGCGGGCTTCCTGATCGCGCTGCGGGCGAAGGGCGAGACGGCGGACGAGATCACCGGCTGCGCGGAGGCGATGCGCGAGCACGTGCTCCCGGTGCGCCCGCAGCGCGCCGATCTTGTCGACACCGCCGGGACCGGCGGCGACGGCGCGAAGACGATCAACATCTCGACCGCCGCCGCCCTTGTGGCGGCTGCGGCGGGCGCCGGCGTAGCCAAGCACGGCAACCGCGCGGTCTCGTCGGCTTCGGGCTCGGCCGACGTCCTCGAGGCGCTCGGCTTCGAGCTCGAGCTGCCGCCCGACCGCGTCGCGGCCTCGATCGACGAGCTCGGCTTCGGCTTTCTGTTCGCACCCACGCACCACCCCGCGATGCGGCACGCGGCGCCTGTGCGACGGGAGCTCGCGGCGCGAACCGTCTTCAACGTGCTCGGGCCGCTGACGAATCCGGCCGGAGCGCGCGCGCAGGTGGTCGGCGTCTACGCGCCCGAGCTCGTGCGGACGATCGCCGAGGTCCTCGCCCAGCTCGGCGCAACCCGTGCGTTCGTCGTCCACGGCGCGGGCGGGATCGACGAGCTGTCGCCTGCCGGCCCGAACTTCGTCTGCGAGGTCGTCGGCGGATCCGTGCGCGCGCGGAACATCGACCCGCTCGAGCTCGGTCTCGCGCGCTGCGACCCGAGCGAGCTGCGCGGAGGGTCGCCGGAAGAGAACGCGGCCGCGATCCGCGCCGTCTTCGCCGGCGAGAACGGCGGACGCCGGAGCGCGATTCTGCTCAACGCAGCCGGGGCGATCGCCGCGGGCGGCCACGCCGAGAACCTGCGCGAGGGGCTTGAGCTGGCGCGGCAGGCCGTCGACTCCGGGGCCGCGGCAGCACGGCTCGAGGAGTTGATCGCGTTCACGCGGGCGGAGGCGGTCGCCTGATGGCGAGGCATCGCTTGCGATGCCGCGTAAGAGGCCGCGCCGACATGGCGGCGCGGCCGCTAAACCCCGGCTGGAAAGCCGCGCAACAGCCTGCGGACGAGGAGGCAGGGTGACGCGGTTCCGCGATGCCCTCGCTACCCCGGGACTCGGCGCGATCGCCGAGGTCAAGCGGCGCTCGCCGTCCGCCGGCGACCTTCGGCCGGGAGCGGACCCTGCGGAGCTCGCAGCCGCGTTCGCCGGCGCGGGCGCGGCGGCTGTCTCCATCCTCGTCGACGACCGCTTTGCAGGCTCGGTCGACGATCTGCGCGCGGCGCGCGCGGCAGCCGTGGTGCCGCTCCTGGCGAAGGGGTTCTTCCGGGAGGAGGCAGAGCTCGACGACCTAAAGGAGGCCGGCGCCGACGCCGTCCTCCTCCTCCTGCGGGACCTCGACGACAGGCGGGCGGCCGCGCTGGTCGCGCATGCCTCGGCGCTCGGGCTCGATGCCCTAGTCGAGGCGCACGACGTCGCCGAGCTGGAGCGGGCCGTCAGGCTCGGCGCGGAGATGATCGGCCTCAACGCGCGCGATCTCGAGACGTTCGCGGTCGACCGGAGGGGTGCGCTCGATCTTGTCGCATCGGCGCCGCGAGACCGGGTGATCGTCGCGGAGAGTGGAATCTCCGCCCGAGCGCATGCGGCGGCCGCCGAGCTCGCGGGTGCGGACGCGGTGCTCGTCGGCTCGGCCCTGATGCGTGCCGCCGACCCCTCGGCGAAGCTGCGCGAGCTGCTCGCGCGGCCGCTCGTCAAAGTCTGCGGGCTCACGCGCGAGGAGGCCGTGGCGGTCGCGGTCGAGGCGGGGGCCGACCTCGCGGGCTTCATCCTCGCGCGGGAGACGCCCCGGCGGGCTCCCCGCGTGTTGTCCGTTCCGGACACGGTGCTCTCGGTCGCCGTCTTCGTCGGCGAGCGGGACGACGCACCAAGCGACCTCGTCCAGCTCTACGCGCGCGAGAACGGCCACCGCAGCCGCGGGGGCGTCCTGCTTCGCGGCGACGAGAAGGTGGCGCAGGTTGTCGACCGCACGTGGCACCAGGACGACCCGGGACACCTCGACCGTGCGCGTGCCGCCAGCGGGCGAGTCATGCTGGCCGGCGGCCTCTCGCCAGAGAACGTCCGGGAGGCGATCGAGGCGGTCCGGCCGTGGGCGGTCGATGCGAGCTCGAGCCTCGAGATCGCGCCGGGCATCAAGGACCATGAGCGCGTCCGCGCCTTCGTCGAGGCGGCCAGATGACCGAGACGGCAACGTACGGCGAGTACGGCGGCCGCTACGTGCCGGAGACGCTGATCCCGGCACTCGACGAGCTCGACCAAGGCTGGCGCGAGGCCCTCGTCGACCCCGGCTTCGCGGCCGAGCTCGACCAGCTGCGCCAGTCATACGGCGGCCGGCCGACCCCGTTGACACTGACCAATCGGTTCGCGCCCGGAAAGCGGCTCTACCTGAAGCGCGAAGACCTCATGCACACCGGCGCGCACAAACTCAACAACGCGCTCGGCCAAGCGCTGCTGGCGCGGAGGCTCGACAAACGTCGGATCGTGGCCGAGACGGGCGCCGGTATGCACGGGGTCGCGGCCGCCACCGTCTGCGCGCGGTTCGGCTTCGAGTGCGTCGTCTACATGGGTGCCGAAGACATGCGGCGGCAGGCGCCGAACGTCCAGCGCATGAGCCTGCTCGGCGCCGAGGTGCGCCCGGTCGAGTTCGGAACGCGGACGCTGAAGGAGGCGACGAGCGAGGCGATCCGCGACTGGATCACGAACGTCGAGACGACGCACTACCTGATCGGCTCGTGCGTCGGCCCGGCGCCGTACCCCGAGATCGTCCGTGAGCTGCAGGCCGTGATCGGCACGGAGGCGCGCGAGCAGTTCCTCGCGGCCGAGGACAGGCTGCCCGAGGTCGCGATCGCATGCGTCGGCGGCGGCTCGAACGCAATCGGGCTCTTCGCCGGGTTCCTCGACGACCCCGAGGTGCGCCTCGTCGGCGTCGAAGCGGCCGGCGCGGCCAGCCTCGGCGCGGGCCGCACCGGTGTCCTGCACGGCTCGCGCTCGTCGCTGCTCGCCGATCAGGACGGCCAGGTTTTGGACGCCCACTCGATCTCGGCCGGCCTGGACTACCCGGGCGTCGGCCCGGAGCATGCGCTTCTGCGCGATACCGGGCGGGCGGAGTACCTGCATGCGACCGACGACGAAGCCGTGGCCGCGTTTCGCCGGCTCGCGGAAACGGAAGGCATCATCCCGGCCCTCGAGCCCGCCCATGCGCTTGCCAAAGCGCTCGAGTTCGAGGAAGAGTCGATTTTGGTCTGCCTGTCGGGCCGAGGCGACAAGGACCTGGCAGCGATCCTGTCCCAATGAGCGGCCTGCGTTCCGGAGCCCGCACCCCCACCCGTTCTTGGGTGGGGTCGCTCCCTCCGCCCTCGGCGGACGACGCTGTCGAACAACCGCCTGTGGCTCTGCGGCCGATGCGCGCCGAGGTTGTGCCGATGTTTCCACGGCCGTGAAGACGCTCGCGATTTACCTGATGTGCGGGGCCCGGACGCCTGAGCTCGCCGAGGCGGCGGTGGAGGGTGGCGCGGACATCGTCGAGCTCGGCTTCCCGTTCTCGGACCCGCTCGCGGACGGGCCCGTGATTCGCCGGGCCGCCGAGCGGGCGCTCGCGGCGGGCATGCGAACCGACGCCTGCCTAGCCTGCCTCGCCGACGTCCGCGGGCGCCTCGACGTGCCGCTGATCCCGATGACCTACGCGTCCCTGCTCGAGGCCTTCGGGTACGAACGCTTCGCGGAAGAGGCTCGCGCGGCCGGCGCGACGAGCGTGATCGTCGCCGACCTCCCGGCCGATGCGCGCCCGGACCTCAGGCGCGTCCAGCTCGTCGCGCCGACGTCTTCCGACGAGCGGATCGCGCTTGCCGCCGACGTGACGGACGGTTGGCTCTACCTCGTCACCCTGACCGGAACGACCGGCGCGCGCGACGGCCTCTCCCCCGTTCTGGTCTCGCTCGCCGGACGCGCGCGCGCAGCGACCGAGATTCCCCTCTACGCCGGCTTCGGCATCTCGACGCCTGCCGACGCGCGGGCCGCGGTCGAGTTGGTCGACGGCGTCGTCGTCGGCTCGCGCGCGGTCGAGGTCGCCGAGCAGGGACCGGGCGCGCTACGGGACTACGTCGCGGAGCTCCGCGCCGCGATCGACGCTCCAGTCGCTGTGTAGGCTCGCCGCAGGTGGAGGACTACACGCAGAAGACGTACGGCTCCGAGTGGGCGGCCGAGTACGACGAGTTCCACGGCGAGATGGACCCGACGCCCGTCGTCGAGACGATCGCGGAGCTCGCCGCCGACAGGCCGGTGCTCGAGCTCGCGATCGGCACAGGACGGATCTCACTGCCGCTCGCCGAGCGCGGCGTCAACGTCCACGGCGTCGACATCTCGGAGGAGATGGTCGCGCGCCTGCGCGAGAAGCCCGGCGGCGCCGAGATCCCCGTCACGATGGGCGACTTCTCCGAGGTCGACTACGGCGGCACGTTCCCGCTGATCTTCCTGGCGTTCAACACGATCTTCGGCCTCGAGACGCAGGACGACCAGGTCCGGCTGTTCGAGAACGTCGCGCGGCACCTGACCGAGGACGGGATCTTCGTGCTCGAGGCGTTCGTCCCGGACATGACCCGGTACCAGCGCGACCAGAGCATCTCGGTGCTGAAGGTGGAGCGCGACAGCGTCGACCTCGACCTGGCACGCCACGACCCCGTGGGGCAGCGGATCGACGCCCAGGTGGCGACGGTCGGCGCCGCCGGCACCAAGCTGCGGCCGGTCCGGCTTCGCTACGCGTACCCGCCCGAGCTCGACTTGATGGCGCGGCTCGCCGGCCTGCGCCTGCGGGAGCGGTGGGGCGGCTGGCGGCGGGAGGAGTTCGGCCCGCGCAGCGCCTCGCACGTCTCCGTCTACGAACGGAGCTGAACGACGGCCGCGCCGTGGATCTCGCCGCGGCGCAGGTGTTCCAGCGCCTCGTTCGCCCGCTCGAGCGGGAACGCCCGGATCGAGGTCCGCACGGGCACCCGTGGCGCGAGCGCCAGGAACTCCTCGCCGTCGCGGCGCGTCAGGTTCGCGACCGACCGCACGACGCGCTCCTGCCAGAGAAGCTCGTACGGAAACGACGGAATGTCGCTCATGTGGATGCCCGCGCAGACGACGACTCCGCCCTTCGCGAGCACCCGCAGAGCAGCCGGCACCAGCTCGCCGACGGGCGCGAAGATGAGCGCGGCGTCGAGCTCTTCAGGCGGCCGCCCGTCCGATCCTCCCGCCCATTCCGCGCCGAGCCCGAGCGCGAAGCGCTGACCCTCGTCGTCACCCGGCCGCGTGAACGCGAACACACGCCGTCCCTGATGCCGCGCGACCTGGGCGATGATGTGCGCGGAGGCGCCGAATCCGTAGAGCCCGAGCCGCTCGCCGTCACCGGCGAGCCGAAGCGCCCGGTAGCCGATCAGGCCGGCGCAGAGCAGTGGCGCGACCTCCAGATCTCCGTACTCCTCGGGAAGCTCGAGGCAGAAACGCTCATCCGCGAGCGCATACTCGGCGTAGCCGCCGTCCACGTCGTACCCGGTGAAGCGAGCGTCGTCGCAGAGGTTCTCGCGGTCGGAGCGGCAGAAGCGGCAGTCGCCGTCGGTCCAGCCAAGCCACGGAATCCCGATCCGCCGCTCTTCTCCGGCGAGCGTCCCGACGATCTGGTGACCGAGGACGAGAGGCAAATTCGGGCGCGTCAGCTCACCGTCGACGATGTGCAAGTCGGTGCGGCAGACGGCGCACGCGTGGACGCGCACGAGCAGCTGCCCCGGTCCCGGCTGCGGCTCCGGGAGCTCGGCCTCGCGCAGCGGCTGCCCCGGCCGCTCTAGCAGCATGGCGCGCATCTCTTTACTCTGACGGGAGATGCGCGCCCTCGCCTTCACGGCCGCGATTGCGACCGCGCTCATCGCCACCCCCGCTGCAGCGGCCGACATCCTGGGGACGGCCCAGGTCCGGACCTCCGGCGGCGCGTTGCTGGCGGCTGCGCGAGACGGCTCCTTCACATACCCGACCGACGGCTCGGTGCTCTCAATCGGCAGGGTCGTCGCCACGAAGACGCGCGTCGACCTCGAGAACGTCTCGATGCTCGGCGGGCGCGTCCACGCTGACCGCGTCACGATCCGGCACGGCCGGCGAGCGCAGATCAGCGGCCTTGTCGTCCAGGGCCTGCTCCGCGACGCCAGCGCGAACCATCTCTACCAGCTCGACACGAGCAGCTACCTCGTCGTCAGCCAGAAGGCCGTCATCGGCGGCAAGACTGGTTACGTAGGGCTGCGGCTCAGCGTCGCACCGGGGTACCCAGGCGTTCCGCAGGGCGCGCAGCTGCTCGTCGGGCTCAGGGAACGAGGGAACGAGGGCGGCAACCAGCTCGCCAGCCGAGTGGTGACCGCAGCCGGGCCGTGGGCCTCCCTCGGCTTCGGCGCCGCCCCCTCGATCGGCGGCTTCCCGGTCGTCACCGAGCCGCTCCTCGGGGGCGGCGTGCTGCCGCCGGCGAACGGGATCGGCGGCCGCGCGGTCGCGCTCGCGGCGCAGTTTCTCGGCATTCCCTATCGCTGGGGCGGCGCCAGCCCGGAGACGGGCTTCGACTGCTCGGGGTTGACGATGTACGTGTACGCCCAGCTCGGCATCCACCTCAGCCACTACACCGGCGCGCAGATGCAGGAGGGAGTTCCGGTGCCGCCTCAGGCGCTCCAGCCAGGCGACCTCGTCTTCTTCGACGCCGGCGCGTTCGGCGTGCCAGGCCACGAAGGGATGTACGTCGGCGGCGGGCTCTTCATCCAGGCGCCCCACACCGGCGACGTCGTCAAGCTCTCACCCCTGGCTGAGTACGCGAACCGCTATGTCGGCGCCGTCCGGCCCTACTCCTAGACCGGGAGAAGCGCTCGGCTCCTAGCGGCTGCGGCGCTGCTGCCGCTGCATCTCTGAGGCGTCGCTTGCGATGCCGATTAAGAGGCCGTGCCGGCTTTGCCGGTGCGGCCGTCTCAACCCGGTCGTTGGTCAGCGTCCGCGTCGTTGCTGCTGCCGTTGCATTTTCTCCATCGCTCGCCGCTGCTGGCGGTTGATTGGCTGCGGCAGTGCGTCCTCTTGGCCGGCAGCCTCGAGGTAGGCGCGCCGCTCTGACGCGCTCAAGCGCGAAAGCGCAGCCTGAGCGCGCTGCGGGTCGTTCGCAACCCCTGCGCGCTCGAGCTTCCTAAGCGCACTCGCAGCCTCGGGGTTCTGTCTCTCCAGCGCGGCGCGCGAGGCCTTCATCATCAGCCCGCGGATGCCGGGGATCTTGGCGATCCCCTGCATGACCGGCCGCATGTACTTGCCGCCGCGCACGCGCGCGAGCAGCGCGAAGATCGCGAGCAGGATCAGGAGCGCGCCGACGATGTAGAGCGGGATGAAGTAGAGCCACACGGCCCGAGAATCGTAGCGGGGCTAGTGCCCCTTCCAGTGATGCCGAGTCTCTGGGTCGCGAGCACCAAGCCAGAGGCTGCACGCGCTCGCGCCCAAGGCTGTCAGCCTTGGCAAGAGCGGGGGTGGACTCTGGCGACGCGTGATCGCGGGCCAGAGGCCGGCATGCATGCTGGATGGGGCACTAACGGGCGCTCCAGTCGCGGAAGGCCGCCAGCAGCACCGCCTCGGCCTCCGGGCTGACGTCGGCCGGCGTCAAGCGCCCGGTCAGTTCGATCGTCTGACGCATCTGGTGTACGTACTCGCCGCAGCCGTCGCACGTGCCGATGTGTTGCTCGAAGGCGGCCCGCTCCTCGGCCGAGAGCGCCCCCTCGAGGTAGCCCGTGACCAGCTCGACGAGCTCCTGACAGGCCAGCGGTTCGATCGTCGTACTCACGTCTCCTCTGAGAGGTAGTCCTCCAGCGCCTGCCGCACCTTCGAGCGCGCGCGGTGAAGGAGTACCCGCTGATTTGTCTCGCTGACGCCGAGAGCGTTACGTGCCTCCTCGGCGCTCCAGCCTTCGAGGTCCCTGAGGCTGATCACCGCGCGCTGCGCGGGCGGCAGGCCTTCGATCGCGCGCTCGACGACTGCGCGCGTCTCCGCGGCGATTAAGCGCTCCTCGGGCCACGGCTGTGGCTTAGAGGCCCAGTGGCCCGGCCAGCGTTCGTGATCGCCAGGCAGGAAGCGGGACGGGTCGACGGCCGGCTCGGGCACCGCCTCGGGCCGCTCGAGCGTCGAGAACGGAACCGTCCGGCCCTCGCGCTGCCCGCGAGTCTTCGCGATGTTGGTCAGGATCCGAAAGATCCACGTCTTCAGCGACGAGCGCCCCTCGAATCGATCGATCCCGTTGAAGACCGCGATCCAGGTGTCCTGGACGACATCCTCGGCGACGGCGCGGCTCGCGACGTAGATCTGCGCGACCCGCAGCAAAGACGCGTTGTACATCCGCATCAGCTCGGCGAAGGCCCCCTCGTCGCCGGCGCGCAGTGCGGCGATCACCGCGGCGTCGTCCATCGCGCGACTGTAACGCTGGGGTCGAGTGCGAGACTCCGACCGGTGACGTCAGGAGGAGCGATGGGAACGCAGCGGTACGACCTGATCGTGATCGGCGCCGGCTCCGCGGCGCGGTACGGCGCGAACAAGGCGGCGAAGGAGCACGGCGCGAAGGTCGCGTTGGTCGAGCACGAGCGGTGGGGCGGGAGCTGTCCGAACGTGGCGTGCACGCCGACGAAGGCGTACCTGGTCGTCGCCGACCTCACCCACAAGATCAACACGCTCGCGAGCGAGATCGGAATCGAGGTCGGGCCGGCGACCGCCAACCTCACACGGATCCGGACCTGGAAGGAGACGCTGAAGAAGCCACAGGAGAAATGGGTCGAGGGCCTCCGGGCCGCCGGCTTTGACACCTTCCAAGAGATCGCGAGCTTCGTCGACGCCCGTACGGTCCGCGTCGGCGGCGCCGAGCTGAGCGCCGACAAGATCCTGATCGCGACCGGCTCGGGCACGGCCGTCCCTCCGATTGAGGGAATCGACCGGATCGACTGGCTCGACCACGTGCGCGCGCTCGAGCTCGAACAGCTCCCGGAGTCGCTGCTCGTCGTCGGCGCCGGCGCAGTCGGACTCGAGTTCGGCCAGGCCTTCTCGCGCTTCGGCGCCAAGGTCACACTCGTCGACGCGCTCGACGAGATCGCGCCCCACACGGATGAGCACGCCGCAATGGAGCTCCGCAAGGCGCTGGAAGCCGAAGGGATCCCGATCATGCTCGGCTGCTTCGTCGAGCGGGTCGCGGCGCGGAACGGCCGCCACGTCGCAACGATCGTCCCCCGCGGGGGCGGCATGGAACAGGAGGTCGAATTCGATCGCGTCCTGCTCGCCTCCGGCCGGCGCCCGAACATCGAGGACCTGAACCTCGAGGCCGCCGGCGTCGAGACCTACAAGCTCGGGATCGTCGCCGACGAGCGAATGCGGACCAACGTCCCCGGCATCTGGGCGGCCGGAGACGTCAACGGGCAGTCGGCGTTCACGCCCGCCGCGCAGTACCAGGCGCGCATCGCCGTCGAGGACATGTACCACCCCGGCGAAGGCCCGGCCGCGGACTACTCGGTCCTCCCCACCGCGATCTTCACCGACCCCGAGCTCGCCGGCGTCGGACTCACGCAGATGGCGGCCGAGGAGCAGGGCTTCGAGGCCGAGGCGGTCGTTCACCCGCTCAGCTCCGTCCGCCGCGCCTCGTTCGTCCAGGCGACACACGGGCTGTTCAAGATTGTCTTCGACCAGCCGAGCCGGCGGGTGCTGGGCCTGCACGTGGTCGCTCCGGGCGCGAGCGAGATCGTCCAGGGACTGTCGATCGCGCTGCGGCTGGGGGTCACGGTCGACGAGCTCGCGCAGGCCCACCACACCTTCCCGACGTTCGGCCAAGGCGTGAAGGCGGCCGCCGAGCGGGCGCGCGTGACGATCCCCGCCTGACGATCCGGAGCGAGTGGTGGTACGTTTTGGCCGAACCCAGTTCATCAAGAGCGAGTACCGGTTGTG
>JBKOUJ010000006.1:0-1453 GCA_046723355.1 Actinomycetota bacterium
GATCAGCACTGCACCGCGCGCGGCCGGGGACTCCACGACCTCGGCGTACTCGAGCGCCTCTGAGATACCCCGGTCGGCGATCGCCTCGAGCGCTTCGGCGTTACCTGCCCGCTCGGCGGCGGCATGCGCCTTGTCCCAGCAACGAACCTCCGCGTGAAGCTCCTCGCCGTCCTGGCGGCGGATTCGGTAGTCCAGCGCCCAGCCATTCTGTGAAGGCTCCGTGAGGTCGCGTGTTTCGACCACTTCGGCCATCGGCGTCACCGTATTCGCCCGCCACCTGAGCGGACTCATCCCGTCTGGATGACCGTGGCGAGCCTGGATCGAGTCTAATCTCGGCCCGCAACGCAGATCTTGACGGAGCTTCCAGCATGCTGACCCTCGCATCGAATCTCGGCGCCGCACGGAGCCAGATGGCGTTCACGCTGGGCTTCCACATCATCCTGGCCTCGCTGGGCGTCGCCCTGCCGGCGCTGATGCTGATCGCCAACTACCGCGGGCTCCGCCACAACGACGAGGACGCCCTCAAGCTCGCCCGGCGCTGGTCAAAGGCGGTGGCGGTGACGTTCGCCGTCGGGGCGGTGACCGGAACCGTCCTCTCCTTCGAGTTCGGGCTGCTCTGGCCCGCGTTCACCGGGCGCTTCGGCCAGGTCTTCGGGGTGCTGTTCGCGATCGAGGGACTGTTCTTCTTCCTCGAGGCGATCTTCATCGCGATCTACATCTTCGGATGGCGCTACCTGTCGCCGTGGGCGCACTTCTGGTCGGGGGTGCCGGTAGTGATCAGCGGCTTGGGCGGTGCGTTTTCGGTGGTGGCGGTCAACTCCTGGATGAACCAGCCGCAGGGGTTCTCGCCGTCGAGCGGCACGGTCACCTCGGTCGATCCCTGGAAGGTGATCTTCAACCCGGCGGTGCCCTACGAGGTCCCGCACATGATCCTCGCGGCCTATCTCGTGACCGGCTTCCTCGTCGCATCCATCTACGCGGTCGGGATGCTGCGCGGGCGCCGGGACCGCATCCACCGGCTGGGGCTCCTGATCCCCTTGACCGTCGCCTCGATCGCCACCCCGATTCAGTTCGCCGTCGGTGACACCGCCGCCCGCGCGATCGCCAAGGACCAGCCGGTCAAGTTCGCGGCGATGGAGTGCGTGCAGCAGACCCACAGCGACGTCACCGAGTACATCTACGGCCGCTGCACCGCGGACGGCGTCAAGGGAGGCATCGGCATCCCGGGCTTCGACTCGTTCCTCGTAGGCTGGAGCACGAGCACAAAGGTGACGGGCTTGGACTCGGTGTCGCCCGGCGACCGGCCGCCCGCCAACACGATGCTGCACTGGGCCTTCGACACGATGGTCGGCATCTGCACGGTGCTGATCGGCCTCGGCGCCTGGTTCGGGTTCGTCTGGTGGCGGAGACGTGACATCCCGAAGACGAAGTGGTTCCTGCGCGCGGTCGCGCT
>JBKOUJ010000096.1:0-14039 GCA_046723355.1 Actinomycetota bacterium
CACTCGCGACGGCCTGGAAGGCCCTCGACATGTCCGCCGAGATCACCGACCCCGACCACATTGCCGATGTCTACGAGCACGCGATCCCGCCGTGCGTTGCCACCGGCCGGCTCGAAGAGGCGCGTGGGCTTTCGGCGAAGCACTCCCACGTCGTCCAGCCGCTGTCAGCGCATCACCGCCTGCATGGATTCGCGGTCCGGCTCGAGATCGAAGAGGCGGCGGGCGGCTGGGACACCGTGCTCGAGCTCGCTCCCGGGACCGAGGCCGCGGTTGAGGCCAACCTTTGGACGCCGTGCGTCCGCAACTCCCGCTCGATGCTGGTGACCGCTCTTGCGGCCACGTACCGTGGCGACCACGATGCGGCCAAGCGCTACGAGGAACGCGGTGAGGAGCTGTCGGGAAAAGCAAACGCCCTGCTTCTCTCGGCTCCGCGGACGCGACTGGCGCTTCTCCGCGGCCGCCTCGACGAGGTCGAGCGCGTGGCGCCGACTCCGCAGACGCTCGCTGCGACCCATCCCTGGTATGCGCTGCAATCGGCCGCGGCGCGACTCGATGCCCTCGCCGCCCTGGACGAGAAGAAGCAGCTCGAGGCCGAGGCCCCGACCCTCGGACTCCCGGGGACGTATCTCGAGCCGTTCGCGCTCCGTGCGCTCGCGCTCGTCCAGCAGGACGACGAGCTGCTCGAGCGCGCCATCGAGCGCTTCGAGGCCATGAACCTCGACTGGCACGCAAGCGAGACGCGGAAGCTAGTCGTTCAGAGGTAAGCGCTCCACGGCGTACAACTGCCACTGGCCGGGGATTCCCTTGAGCGTGTGCGCGCCGCGGTCCTGGAACGCGAGCCCCGAGCCGGCGACGAGATCCTTGACCGTGGAGGAGACCAGCACCTCGCCCGGCAGCGCCAGTGCCGCCACCCGCGCGCCCGTGTGCACCGCGATCCCTGCCACCTTGCCCTCCACCAATTCGCACTCGCCCGTGTGCAGGCCTACACGCACATCGAGGCCGAGCTCCGGCATCGATTCGGCAATTGCGCAGCCGCAGCGGATCGCTCTGGCCGGCCCGTCGAAGGCTGCGAGGAAGCCGTCTCCGGCCGTATCCACTTCCTGACCGCGGAAGCGCACCAGCTCGCGACGCACCAGCTCGTGGTGGCGCTCGAGCAGCTCGCGCCACGCCCGGTCGCCCAGCGACGCCGCCTTCTCGCTGGAGCCGACGATGTCCGAGAAGAGCACGGTGGCCAGAATGCGGTCCGGTTCGACCTCGGCATGCCTGCCCGCGGCGACGTCGGCGAGGAAGCTCTCCAGCTCGTCGAAGAGCTTTTCCTGGTCGCCACGCGCAGGCGTAAAGTCCGCGCCCGGCAACTCCACGAAGCGGGAGCCTGGAATGTGATCGGCCAGGTAGCGCCCGCTGCGGATGTCCCATGCTCCCTCGTCCTTTCGATGCATGATCAGAGTCGGGACGCGAATCAAGGGCAGTAGGTCGCACACGTCCACGTCGATGTTCATCCGGATGTAGGCAGCCGCTGCACCTGGGCTGACGCTGAGGCGAAGGACGCGGGAAGCGGTACGGAGCTCCTCGTCAGTTGCGCTCGGGTTGGCCGCGCTGAGGAATTCGTAGGCGAAGGCAGGGTCTCCCCAGCGTCGCTCGGCTTCGTCTGCTTGCCGCTGCGTCTCCTCCCGGGTCGGAAGCCAGGGGAGGTTGGGGCTGCGCACGAAGCGCGGCGACGAATTCATCAAGATCAGGCCAGCTGTTCGCTCGGGATACGTGGCCGCGAACAAGACGGAGAGCGGGGAGGCGTCGCCAAGCCCGAAGAGCGCTGCGCGCTCCGACCCGACCGCGTCCAGCACTGCGCGGATGTCGTCCATGCGGGTCTCGAGCGTGGGTGCCCCCACGTCACGGTCGGACATGCCCGTTCCCCGCTGGTTGATCCGGATCAGACGGCAGATGGAGGCAAGGCGCGTGAAGAACCGACGCTCGGAGGGATCCTCCCAATCCAGTTCGATGTGCGAGATCACCTCTACGGCGACAAGGTCTAGTGCGCCCTCGCCGACCACCTGGTAGGCGATGTTTATGTCTCCGCTCTTCGCGTAGCGGGTCTCGGGCTGCACGCGCTAAAAGCTGAGGCCTGAGCGCCGCTCGTGGCGCTCGAGCGCGAGCTCGACCAGGCGGTCGAGCAGCTCCGCATACGGGATTCCGGAGGCTTCGAACAACTTCGCGTAAACGCTCGTCGCCGTGAAGCCGGGGATCGTGTTCAGCTCGTTGACGAGCACCTCGCCGTCCTCCCGGACGAAGAAGTCGACGCGGGCCATTCCCTCGCACTCGGCGACGACGAAGCTCTCGACGGCCAGCCGCTGGACGCGGTCGATCTGCTCCTGCGGGATCCGCGGCGGCACGATCAGGTCCATGCCGCCTTCGTCGTATTTGGCCGAGTAGTCGTACCAGTCGGGGGCGTCGAAGCCGTGCGAGACGATCTCGCCGGGCAGCGAAGCGATCGGGCTGCGGTTCGAGCCGAGCACGCCACACTCGACCTCCACGCCGGGGACGAACTCCTCGACGAGCACCTTCTCGTCGTGGCGGAAGGCGAGCTCGACCGCGATGGCCAACTCCTCCTCGGCCCGCACCTTCGAGACGCCGACCGACGAGCCGAGCCGCGCAGGCTTCACGAAGACCGGGTAGCCGAACGGGTTGCGCGGCTCGTCCCCGAGTCGCAGCGTGATGTTCCGGGTCACCGGGATGTTCGCGTCGCGCATGACCGCCTTGAAGAGGTCCTTGTCCATCGCGAGCGCGGAACCGAGCACGCCCGCGCCGACGTAGGGAACGTTCGCGAGCTCGAGCAAGCCCTGGACGGTGCCGTCCTCGCCGAAGGGGCCGTGCAGGACGGGGATGACGACGTCGACGTCGGCCAGCGTCGCGGGCACGCTCTCGGTCGGCACCGGCAGGGTCTCGACCGCGGTGCGGCCCTCGCCTTCGTCGAGCTCGCCCGCCACGCCCGGCTCGAGCGCCCGCGACTCGCCGGCTTCGAGCTGCCACTTCCCCTCGCGGTCGATCTCGACCGTGACCGCCTCGTAGCGCTCCGGGTCGAGCGACTCCAGCACCGAGCGCGCTGAAGCGACGGAGATCTCGTGTTCCGAGGACCTTCCCCCCATAAGGACGGCGACGCGGACGCGCGGGCTCACGGCACGGGACCCGTCGTCGTGCCGTTGTAGTCGCCGACGGTGATCGTCACCGTCGAGCCCGCGGGCGCGTTTGTGCCGCCGAGCGGGCTCTGCTGCAGGACGATGCCCTGCTCGCTGGGATCCGTGACCGGCTGCTTGACCGTCTTCACCTTGAAACCGGAGCCGCTCAGGATCGATCTGGCGGTTGGCTCGTCCTGGTTGGTGACGTCGGGGACCGGTGTTTTCGCTGTCGAGCCGCGCGAGATGCTGAGCGTCACCGTCGTGCCGGCGCCGACCTTCGTGCCTGCGTTTGGCGATTCTCCGACGACGGTGTCCTTGGGCTGATTCGAGTCGACGTCGCTGCGGGCGACCTGGAGACCTGCCGCGAGCAGAATAGAGCGCGCGCTCGCATACGACTGCCCAACCACGTCGGGGATCTCAATCTGCTTCGCCCCCTGCGAGACGTTGATGTGCACGGTCGTGTTCCAGAACACGCGGCTGGAGGCCGGCGGATCCTGAGCCGTGACCGTGTCGGTGGCCTGTGAGGAGTAGACGTGGAAGACGGACACCTTCAGGTGAGCAGCGGTCAGCCTCGCCACCGCATCGCTCTGGGATTTCCCGACCACGTCGGGAACCCTCACCTTGGCCCGTCCCTGGGAGATCGTGATGGTGACCTGGTTGCCCTTGTCCGTCTTTTCGCCGCCTTGCGGGTCCTGCCTCATCACGGTTCCTTTCGGGTCCGTCTGGCTGAACCCCTTGACGACGTGCGCCTTCAGTCCCTTGTCTTCGATCTTCTTGACCGCCTGCGCCTGCGCCAGACCCTCGACGTAGGGGACGGCGACCGGTTTGTTCGCGTTCAGCTCGTCGGTGATCTTTCCGTAGGCGAGCCAGGCGGCCGCGCCGGCGGCGGCGAGCAGGATCAGGACGAGGATCCACGGCCATGCCGAGCGCGAGCGCCGCGGCGGGCCCTCGTAGCCGTAGTACGCGGCGGGCGGGGTCCGCGGGGGCGCGGTCGGCGGCGCGGCAGGGCGGGGCGCGATGATCGTCGGCGCGCCGGAGATCCCCGCACCGGCGAGCACGGCCGTCGCCGCGTCCGCGGTCTCGCTCGGCACCGGCAGGCCGCGCTGCACGCGCGCCAGGTCGGCTGCCATGTCCTCGGCAGTCTGGTAGCGATCCTCCGGGTCCTTGGCCAGCGCGCGCAGAACGATGTTGTCGAGGTCCTCGGGCACGTCCGCCCGCTTCTCGGAGGGCGGCACCGGAACTTCGGAGAGGTGCTTCATCGCGATCTCGAGTGGCGTGTCCCCGGTGAACGGCACCTTCCCGGTCAGCATCTCGTAGAGGACGATCCCGACCGAGTAGACGTCCGAGCGCTGGTCGACCGGCGCGCCGCGGGCCTGCTCGGGCGAGAGGTACTGCGCGGTGCCGATGATCGAGCCGACCTCGGTGATCTGGCTCGCACCCGAGCGGGCGATCCCGAAGTCCGTCACCTTCAGCCGCCCGTCCGAGTCGACGACGACGTTGTGGGGCTTGATATCGCGGTGGACGATGCCGTTCCGGTGCGCGAAGCTGAGCGCGGCGAGGATCTGCCGCGTGTAGTCGACAGCGATCTTGATCGGGGTCGGCCCACGGCTGACGATCAGCTCCTTGAGCGACCTTCCGGCGAGGTACTCCATGGCGATGTAGTAAGTGCCCTCGGCCTCGCCGCGGTCGTAGATCGAGACGATGTTCGGGTGCGAGAGGCCGGCGGCGTTCTTCGCCTCGCGCCGGAACCGCTCGATGAACGAGTTGTCTGCGGCGTGCCGGCCGTCGAGGATCTTGATCGCGACCTGGCGGCCGAGCTCCTGGTCCTCGGCGAGGTAGACGTTCGCCATCCCGCCCGCGCCCAGCTTCCGGACGATCCGGTAGCGGCCGTCGAAGACGGAATCGATCAGGGTGTCGCCGGTTACGGCCATGGCCTAGTGCCCCTTCCAGTGATGCTGCCCAGCTTCTGGGTCGCGAGCACCAAGCCAGAGGCCGCACTCGTCCGCGCCAAGGCTCGTAAGCCTTGGTAAGGGCGAGGGTGGACACTGGCGCCGCGTGATCGCGGGCCAGAAGTAGGCGTGTATTGCTGGATGGGGCACTACTTCGACCCTTGGTTGAGAACTGCCTGCAAAAGGACTTTTGCGATCGGCGCCGCCGTCGTGCCGCCGAAGCCGTGCTGGTTCTCGAGCGTCACGGCGACTGCGACCTTCGGATTGTCGGCCGGCGCGAAGGTGATGAACCAGGTCGTGTTGATGCCGCTGTTGCCGGTCTCCGCGGTGCCCGTCTTCCCCGCGACCTGAATCCCCGGGATCTGAGCGGCTGTGCCGGTGCCCGACTGGACGGCAGAGACCATCATCGCGTTGATCTCGTGCGCCGTCGTCGGCGACATCACGCGGCCGAGCTTCTTGGGCGCGACGCGGACGATCGTCTTGCCCTTGGCGTCGACGACGCGGTTCAGCACCGACGGCTCCATCGCGACGCCACCGTTCGCAACCGTCGAGACGACCATCGCCATCTGCAGCGGAGTGACGGCGAGGCGCTCCTGCCCGAAAGCCATCCGGCCGGGATCGACCTGGGTCGACGGGTGGCTCGGGAAGAAAGGCCTGCCGTTGTTGTAGAGCCCGCTCGGCGCCTTCTCGTCGTTCGGCGTTTCCAGCGCCGGGTCCTCGTAGAAGCCCAACCTCTTCATGTAGTTCAGGATCATCCCGGCGCCGATCGACTTGCCGATGTTGCAGAAGACCGAGTTGATCGAGTGCTGGAGCCCCTCGGCGAAGGTGACGGTGCCGAAGGCCTCGGCCGGTCCGTCCGGGCTGGCCGCGTTCGAGACCCGCTTACCGTACTCGGTGCAGTAGCCGGGGTCCTCGAAGGTCGAGTCCGGGGTGAACCTGTGGGAGTTGAGGGCAGCGGTCGCCGTGACGACCTTGAACGTCGAGCCCGGCGTGAAGAGGCCGTTCGTCGCCCGGTTCAGGAGCGGCGCCGCCGGCTGGCAGGGACCCCGGATGGCCTGGATCTTGTTGAAGTGGCGCTCGACGAGATTCGGGTCGTACGTCGGCTGCGAGGCGAGCGCGTAGACCTTGCCGGTCTTTGGATTCATGACCACTGCGGCGCCGCACTTGCCGGCCAGCTGCGCCATCGCGATCCGCTGGAGGCCGGGGCGGACGCTCAGGACCAGGTCGTTGCCGGTGATCGTGACGCCCTTGAGCTTGTCGATCGTCTTGTTGAGAAGTGTCCCGAGGTTCGCGTTCGAGGAAGTCAGGTAGGCGTTCTCCGACTGCTCGAGCCCGGCGCGCGAGCGAACCTGCGTCGAGTAGCCGACCAGCTGTGCGAAGAGCCGGCCGGTCGGATAGCGCCGGAAGTAGAGCGTCTGCCCGCCGACCCTGCGGCGTACGTTCGTCGCGAGCAACGTCCCGTCGGCTGCGCGGATGACGCCGCGCTTGATCCGGAACTGCGCGACCCGCTGAATCGCGTTGTCCTGCTTCTCCGCCAGGCCGGCGGAGGCCCAGGTCTGCCAGTACGTCGTCCCGACGATCAACGCCGCGAGCAGGATCAGCGAGGCGACGGCGAGCTTGGTGATCTGGCGGTTCACGTTCCTCTGGGCGCGTTGGCGCGGTTGGAGACGAGGAGCAGGCCCGCGAGCAGGACGAAGTTCGCGACGACGCTGGAGCCGCCGTAGGAGACGAACGGAAGTGTGATCCCGGTCAGCGGGATGATCCGCAGGACGCCACCGACGATGATGAACGTCTGCAGCGCGAAGCCGAAGGTGAGGCCGGCGGCTAGAAGCTTCGAGAAGCCGTCATCGGCGAGCAGCGCGATCCGCATTCCGCGCAGGACGAAGACCATGAAGACGAGCACGACCGCCGAGATGCCGATCAGGCCGAGGCCCTGCGCGAGCGCCGAGTAGATGAAGTCGGTGTTCAGGGACGGGATCAGCGGGTGGCCCCCGGAGGTCGAGATCGTTTCCTTGCCGAGCCCCGTGCCGTCGAAGCCGCCGGCGGCGATCGAGTACAGCGACTTCACGAGCTGGAAGCTCGCGCAGTCCTGGCGGAGCGCCATTTGGCCGTTGAGCGCGCAGTAGACCTTCTGGTCGGTCCACGGGTGCAGCCAGATCGTCACGCGATCGTGCACATGCGCGATCTGCGTGTAGACGAAGTAGGAGCCGCCCAGGAACAGGGCGAGGCCGATCGTCGTGTAGAGCAGCCGTCCCGTGGCCACGTACAGCATCGCGAGGAAGATCCCGTAATAGAGGAGCGCGGAGCCGAGGTCGTTCGTCTCGGCGAGGACGAGCATCGCGCCGCCCCAGATCACGAGCAGCGGCCCGAAGTCCTTCAGCCTCCCCTGAGCCAGGACCTCGCGCTTCTCGCGCAGGTAGCCGGCGAGGAAGACGATCAGGCAGAGCTTCGCGACCTCGCCAGGCTGGAACTGGAGAGAGCCGAAGTGGATCCAGAGGCGGGCACCGTTGACCGTCGTTCCGAGCCCCGGCAAGGCCGGAAGCACGAGCAGCCCGATCGCGGTCAGGCCGAAGATGTACTTGTAGCTCTCCAGGCGCCGGTAGTCCCGCCGGAGAGCCAGCAGCGTCCCGGCGAAGACCGCGACGGCGATGATGATCCAGACCCCCTGCCGGAACGCGTCGTCGGGGTTGATCCGGTAGATCTCGGTGATCCCGATCGCCGTCAGCAGGGCGGCCAGCGGCAGCAGGTACGGGTCCGCGTACGGCACCGCGTAGCGCGCGACGAGGTGCGCGACGAGGTAGAGCCCGAAGAAGAACGCCGCGTAGGAGAGCGAGGCCGTCGAGACGACCGATTGCCGCGCGATGTAGACGCTCGCGAAGCCGAGTGCTGTCAGCGTCCCGACGACGACCAGGTTGAGCAGCTCGCGGTTCCGAAGGGTCACGCCCTACCTCCCGCGGATCGTCAGGACCACGATTACGACCGCCGCCAGCGCGATCACCATCAGCGCGAAGGCGAGGAGGCGATTGCGGAGGGTGCGGCCCCGATCGCGTTGCGGAAGGCGCACCTGGCCGGGCGGGACGACCATCGTGTCCACCGCCGGCACGCGGTCGACCTCGTCGATCGTGTCCTCATCGACCTCGCCGTCGCCGTCCGCGCCGAGTACCGGATACTGGGCGGTCTCCTCGAGCGGCTCGCCCGCGACGTCGCCGATCTCAAAGAGGACGACCGTGATGTTGTCCTCGCCGCCGCCCTTGTTCGCGGCGCGGATCAGCGCCTTCACCGCCGCTTGCAGGTCGTCGCGGTGCTTCTCGGCCGCCTCCAGGATCGCCCCGTCCTCGACCATCGAGGTGAGGCCATCGGAGCAGAGCATGAACAGGTCGCTCGCCTGCGTCGGGATCGAGAACGTGTCGACGTCGACGTCCGGATCAGTGCCGAGCGCGCGCGTGATCACCGACCGCTGCGGATGCGTCTCTGCCTCCTCTGGCGAGAGCTTGCCGCTGCGCACGAGCTCGGCGACGAGCGAGTGGTCCTCCGTGAGCTGCTCGAGCCGCCCGTCGCGGATCAGGTACGCGCGCGAGTCGCCGACGTGGCCGAAGACGACGGCGCCGTCCTCGACGAGCGCGACCGTCATCGTCGTGCCCATGCCCGAAGCCGACGCATCCTGGCTGGAACGCTGGTAGACGCGGCGGTTCGCCTCCTGGATCAGCCCGGCCACCCGCCGCTCACCGCTGCCCGAAACGACCTCGTCGTCGCGGACCGCGCCGGCGGCGAGGCTGGAGGCGAGCTCGCCGGCCTGCGCGCCGCCCATTCCGTCGGCGATCGCGAAGAGCGGAGGCGCAACGACGTACTCGTCCTCGTTCCGGCGCCGCTTCTTGCCGGTGTCCGTTCCGTGCCCTATCTGAGCGATCACCCGTGAACCTCGCCCCGGCTCGTGTGTGCGCTGACAAACCGGGTTTGGACGGGCGCAGCGGCAAGGCCGCTACGGCGTCTTAGCCGGCATCGCAAGCTACGCCTCACGATCATGCCTCGAACCTCAGCTCCGTCTCACCCACGCGCACGACGTCCCCGGGCGTCAGCTTCCGCGCGCGTGTCAGCTTGATCCCGTTCAGGTACGTGCCGTTGGTCGAGCCGATGTCCTCGACCCAGACGCCGTCGCGGCGCGGCTCGATGCGAGCGTGCTTCGCCGAGGCGTAGTCGTCACCGTCGAGAGCGAGGTCGTTCTGCGACCCGCGCCCGACCGTCAGCGGCGCCGAGTTGAGCATCCGGCCCTCGCCGGGCTTCAGCGTGGGGCTCGAGACGACGACGAGGCGTCCGGAGCCTTGGCCTCCGGCGTCGCGAACAGCGCGCAGCTCGTTCGCCTGGGAAGGCGCCAGGATGAAGCTCTCCTGCGGCACGCGCAGATCCTTGCTCGCCGTTCGAACGATCCGCCAGATGAACAGGTAGAGGAGGACGACGAATGCGATCTTGAGGATGAGCAGAAGCTCCTCGACCGCGATCGAGGCGAAGGCCATGTCAGTCCCTGTTCTCCCGCTGGAAGACGAGCTGCGTCGACCCGACGGTGATTGCGTCGCCGGAGCGCAGCTTCGCGCGCTTGAGGCGGCGGCCGTTGACCTCGGTGCCGTTGGTGGAGTCGAGGTCGACCACCCAGTACGCGGAGCCTTCCTGCCGGATCTCGGCGTGGCGGCGAGAGACGTTGGGGTCGGAGACCTGGATGTCACAGTCCTTCGAGCGCCCGATCACGACGCGGCGCTTGTCGATCTCGTGCTGCTCGCTGTCCCACGAGAGCGTCACCACCTCGCGCTGGAGACCGAGCTCTTCCGGCGTCGCCGCCTGCGTGACGGGCTGCTTCGGCTTGTAGACCATCGTCGCGCCCGGCGCGACCGCGGGTGCGGGCGCCTCCGGTGGGGGTGGCTCCGGGCCGCCCTGCGCCATTCGCGTCGCGATTCCGAATTCGCCGACGTCGAGATCGGGGTCGGTCTCCATTAGTACGCGCGGCGCCGACAGCATCACGTACTTCTCGCGCCGCGCATTCTCGGCCAGGTAGTCCTGCAGCTCCGAGAGCAGCGATTCTTCGTAATCCTCGAACTGCGCCCGGTCGGCCGGCGAAAGGTAGAGCGTGTACTCGTTCGGCACGTACAGGCGCGACACCGAGATGACGCGGTGATCCTCCATTTCCTTGACCAGCTTGCGGGCGAGCTCGACCGGCTGAACGTTCGTTCGGAACGCCCGTCCGAATACGCCTTCGAACAAGGATTCGATCTTGGCTTCGATGTTCCTGAGCACGGTCACTGCAGGGCCTTACCCCGCCTGCGAGTCTAGCTTTCGCGTTTGACCGCCATCCCCAGGCAAGTAGCGAGAATTGTGGCTACTAGGGCGGCGTCGGGGAGGGTGGGATCGGGGGCCACGAGGCCTGCCAGGAGTGCGAGAGCGAAGGGCGCAATCCATCGCCGGCGGACGTGGGGAAGGACGGCTGCGGCCGCGGCGAGGATGAACGCCTCGAAGAGCAGGACCGGTTGAGCGGCGAGCGCATGCCACACGGCGGCGGCTGCGGTGAGCGGATCTGAGGTTCGGTTGAGCTCGAGCGGCGGCGCGGTCTCGCCGGTGAAGGGAATCGTCCCGCCGCGCAGGCCGGCCGCAACCGCTGCGATGAGAACTGCGGCGAAGACCTGGAGGCCCCGGAGGACGCTCCCGCGCAGGCGCTGCGCCGCCAGCGGGAGCAGTCCGAGCAGCGAGAGCGGCGCGAGCAGCGGGCCGGTCGCGAAAAGGAGGCCGCTTCGCGGCGCCTTCCAGTACAGGGCCACCCAGGCAAGCGCGACCGTCGTATAAGCCCAGGCGAGCCCGGCGGAGAGATTGCCCAGCGGCAGGATCGGCACCGCGAGCGCGAACGCGAGGCCGGCCCGCTCGCGGAAGAGCGTCAGCGCCGCCCCGACGGCGGCGAGCCCGAGCGGCCACCCCGAAGGGTAGAACGGCAGCGCGGCTGCTGCGGCTCCGGCGACGAGCGCCGAGGCCGCCGCGGGCGCGAAGCGCTCCGGGGAAGGCGGCGCGAACGTCGGAAGCGTCCGCTCGCGCCGCTCGCGCCGGTGGCGCGTAGCGCGCAGCGCGACGGCGAGCCGCGCCGCCGACGGCCGCTTCGCGGGGTCGACCGACAGCGCCCGGTCGACGAGCGCGATCAACGGCCGCGGGAGATCGGGCCGCGCGGTTGCCAGCGATACGGCTCCGGACTCGATCCGTCGCGCCGTGTCGAGCAGGGAGCCCTGCCAGAAGGGATGCCAGCCTGCGAGGGCTTCCCAGAGCAGGACGCCGACTGCCCAGACGTCAGCGGGCGCGCCCGACTCCTGGCCGCGCAGGCGCTCGGGCGGAATGTAGGCGAGCGTCCCGGGCACGTCGCCGGCCGCGGTCAGCGTCTCCTCGCCGTCCATCCGCGCGAGCCCGAAGTCGAGCAGGCGAATCGAGACCCCATGTCCGTCGGCGAGGAGGACGTTCGACGGCTTCACGTCGCGGTGCACGATCCTGTGTGCGTGCGCGTGCGCAAGTGCCTCGCAGATCTGCGCGGCCGCCTCGAGGGCGACGGCGTCGTCGACGTCGCCGTCCCGAAGAGCCTGCCGGAGCGTGCGGCCCGGAATGTACTCGTACGCGATGTAAACGTGGCGCGCATCCCGCGCGAGTGCATAGGCGCGCTGGCATCCCGGATGCCGTAGGCGCGCGGCCGCCGAGGCCTCACGCTCGGCCCGGGATGCAGACTTGCCTTCGCGCGGCACGATCTTGAGCGCCACCTCGACCCCTGTCGGCTCGTCGCGGGCAAGCCAGACCGAGCCGTTGCCACCGCTGCCGAGCGGCTCCAGCGGGCGGTAGCGGCCGAGGACGAGCTCGCTCGGCGCGACAGCGAGAGCCGCTTCTGACACCCGCGCACGTTCGCCGCCGAGCGGCGAAAGCCTCTGTGCCCATCCGGCAATTGGCAGGGCATTTCTGGCGGCGCCTGGCGACCCCAGTCACTCGCCAGAAACGCGAGACCTTTACTGGACGGAGCACTAGCTGACGTAGCGGTTACAGTTGCTCGGCCGGTTTTCCCTGCAAGGAGCAATGACCGAGCGCGACACCGATATCGAGTTCGACTTTTTCGAGGAGCCGGAGACCACGGAGGCTGCGCGTCCCGAGCGGCCGCCGGGAACGAGGCCACGCGGCCCGCGGCCGCCGATCCAGACTCCGCAGGGCATCACGCCGCTGCTACGCCTGGTCGGCCTGATCGCGTTCGCGATCGTGATCGTGCTCCTGCTCGTCTACGCCATCCAGGGGTGCCAGTCCTCGAGCAAGCACGCGAAGTACGACAACTACATGAAGAAGGTCTCGCAGATCGCGTCGAACTCGCGCTCGATCGGCGTGCGCCTCACGTCACTGCTGGGTCAGCCCGGCCTGAAGGCGGCGGACGTGCAGACAAAGCTCGCCGGCCTGGCGCGCGACGAGCAACAGGACGTCGACGCCGCGCGCGCGATTGACCCGCCCGGCCGGCTCCGCGACGAGCATACGCGGCTCATCGACGCGCTGCAGTACCGCTACAGCGGCATCGTCGGGATCTCGGACTCGCTCCGCCAGGCTGTCGCGAGGAAGAATCTCGCGGCCGCCCAAGCCGGCGCGCTGCTCGTTACGCCGGCCGAGCGCCTGGTCGCGAGCGACGTCGTCTGGGACGACAGCTTCCGTGACCCGTCCAAGCAGGTGCTGGCAAACCAGGGCGTGGGAGACGTGCGCGTCCCGAGCTCGGCCTTCGTGCAGAACCCGGACTTCTACACGGCGAACGGCCTGGCGGCGGTGGTGACGAGGCTCCGCGGCGTCAGCGTCTCGCCGACCGCCGGCGGTCTGCACGGCACGAACATCGTCATGACCAAGGCGCTGCCGAAAGGCACGGAGCTCTCGACGAGCACGCGGCTGCCCGTCGTCGCGGGGACCGACCTGGGCTTCGCGGTCACGGTCGAGGACTCTGGCGACTCCGTCGAGGTGCACATCCCGGTCACGCTGACGATCACCGGGGGTACGAAGCCGATCGTGAAGAACCTGGTGATCGACCTGATCAGTCCGAAAGAGCAGAAGACCATCACGTTCCGCAATATCCAGCTCGACCCGTCCTTCTTCGGCTCCCAGTCGACGTCCGTGAAGGTGAAGGTCAACCCCGTTCCGAACGAGCACAACGTCTCGAACAACAGCTCCGAGTACCCGGTCATCTTTACGCTGCCGCAGTGAGCACGCTACGCGTCCGGTTCGGCTGGACAACTCTCGTCGGGATGCGTCTCGTGGCCCAACGAACCGCTCTCGAACTTGCCCGATGAGCACCACCGTGGCCGCGGCGATCGCGATCGCGGCCGGCGCCGTCGCGTTGCTCGCGCTGGTCGCGGCGGTGATGGCGTGGCGCACGCTGAAGCGCGTCCGCTCCGCGCAGCAGGTGCTGCTCGGCGGCGCGAAGGATGATCTCGTCGACTTCGCGGTCTCGCTGCAGGCGCGGATCGACGACCTCCACCGCGCCGTAGACGAGGTCGCCGCCGGCCTCGCGCGGGTCGACCGACGCGTCGACGAGTCGCTCACGAAGACCTCGATCGTCCGCTACGACGCGTATGAGGGGACGGGCGGCCATCAGTCCGCGTCGGTAGCGGTGCTCGACGGCGCACGGAGCGGGATCGTGCTCAGCGCGATCCAGGGCCGCGACTACGCGCGCATCTACCTCAAGGAGCTCGAGCACGGCCGCGCCTCGATCGCCCTCTCGCCGGAAGAAGAGGAGGCTGTGGAACGCGCCATGTCGCGCTGAGAGCGCCTGGCCCGGTGCTACTTTTTGCCTGTCTTGCAGCAGGTCTTGGTGTTGAACGCGAGCTATGAGCCGCTCAACGTGACGACGGTTCGGCGGGCGCATGTGCTCGTGTTCAAGGGCAAGGCGGAG
>JBKOUJ010000170.1:0-5218 GCA_046723355.1 Actinomycetota bacterium
GACGCCGAGAATGCTCGTGATGGAGACCGGCAGCTCCGCTTGGAGCGCCGAGGCCTCGTTCGCCTTGTTCTGCGCCTTCGTCTCGTAGAAGGCGGCCACGCTCTGAAGCGTGCTCGTGTCGTTCGGCCTCAGCTTGAGCAGATGTTCGTTCGCCTTGTTCGCCTGGGCGAGCTTCCCGTCGCCCGAGTACGCGGTCGCGAGTGCCCGCCAGGCCTCTGGATCCTTCGGATTCGCCTGCGTCCTCTTCAGTGCGTTCTTGACGGCCGTGCTCGTCGTCGAGCCGCCGCCCGAGCCGAAGATGTTGAAGTTGCCGCGGAGGAGGTCGCCGAGGCCGGTCGAGCCCGAGCCGACGCCGAAGAAGACGAAGCCGGCGGCGAAGACGAACGCGAGGAAGACGAACACCCACTTGGCCTGGCGACGCAGGCGCGGGAAGAACATCGTCGACTCGATGCTCGGTGGCCTGCGGGCCGCTGCCTGCTTCCTGGTGCCGGTCTGGGGTTTCTTCGCGGTCTTCCGCCGCGCCTGAGCTGCTCCTCGGGCCATGCCGGACTCAGGTTACCTCGACATCTGCCGGGGAGACACGCTCCCACTCGAACTCGTTCCCGACTTCCCGGAGGCGGGACACCGTCGGCGCGTCGCAGAGCGCGCCCTCGAGCCCGGCGGCGTAGAAGGCGCTCGGCTCGAGCCCGAACGAGCAGGCTGCAGCGTAGTCCTGGGTCAGGTCAGTGCCGAACATCGCCGGATCGTCGGTGGAGATCGAGCAGAGTGCGCCCGAGGCGACGAGCTGCGGCAGCGGGTGCTCGGCGAGATCGCGAACGACACGCGTTCGCAGGTTCGAGAGCGGACAGACGTCGAGGACGACCCTGCGGTCGACGATCTCCTGCAGGAGCCCCGCGTCCTCGACGGCGCGGATGCCGTGGCGCACCCGCTTCGCGCCGAGCGCCTCGAGCGCGCCGCGAATCGACTCAGGGCCTGCGGCCTCGCCGGCGTGCGGCACGGATGCCAGGCCCGCTGCCCGCGCCTCCGAGAAGACCCGCTCGTATGCCTCCGGCGGGAACTCGGCCTCGAGGCCGCCGAGGCCGATCCCGAGCACGCCCCGGTCGCGGTACTTCGCCGCGTAGCGCACGGTCGCCTCCGCGTCGTCGAGTCCGAAACCCCGGGGGATGTCGGGAGTCAGCCGCACCTCGACTCCGTACAGCTCGCGGGCTTCCTCCGCTCCGTCGCAGTACCCGCTGTAGATCTCGTCCCAGTCGACACCCCGGCGGGCACGCTCGGCCGGGGAGAAGATGCCCTCGACGTACACCGCTCCGTGCGACGCGGCCTCCTTGGCGTAGTCCACCACGACCTGCTGGAAGTCCTGGGCGGTCAGCAGGGCGTTGGTGGTCAGGATCCAGACCTCGATGAAGTGTGCGAAATCCCGGAACTCGTAGAGCGCCTCCAACCCCTCCACACTGTCAGCCGGCAGTCCGTAGTCGTTGCGCCTCGCGATCTCGAGCAGCGTGTGCGGCCGCACCGTCCCTTCGAGGTGGACGTGCAGCTCGATCTTGGGATACGTCACTCGGGTAACGGCGCGGCCCCGGTGTCTGACCGCCAGCGCGGCTCGAGGAACGAGGCAAGTCCGATCGAGAGCAGGTAGAGCACGACGAGTGGCACCACGGACAGGATCGTCGAGACCGGATCGACGCCCGGGAGGAGGACTCCGACCACGGTCATCGCGAAAACGCCCATCCGCCAGGTGCTGCGCAGCTTCGCCGCGGTCAGGATCCTCAGACGGACGAGCGCCAGTACGAACACCGGCACCTCGAACGCAAGCGCGACCCCGAGCAGCACGAAGGAAACGAACCGGTAGTAGTCACGCGCCCTGACGAGGATCTGGTAGTGGGCGGAGTCGTAGTTCGTCAGGAAGTGCATCGCCGGAGGCAGCACGACCCAGTAGCCGAACGCGATCCCGCCGAGTCCGAGTGCGGTCGCGAAGCCGACGACGAGCGCGATCGAACGCTGGCGGTGCTCCTCGATGGCCGGGGCGAGGAAGGCCCACACCTGCCAGAGGACGACCGGCAGCGCGAGCAGGAAGGCGGCCCAGAGCGCCACCCAGATCGACGTCGTGAAAGGCTCGATCGGGCTGAAGGTCGTGGGCTTCTTGAGCCGGTCCGGTAGCGGCCGGTTCAGCCAGTGGAGGATGTGTCCGTGGAAGGTGTAGGTGACGACGAAGGCAACTGCGATCGCGGCCAGCGCGATGATCAGGCGCGCGCGAAGCTCGTCCAGGTGCTCGACGAGCGTGGCCTCTTCGCCGTGGCGAAGGCGCCGCGGAATCCGGGCCATGCTACGTCGACGAGGAGGGCGGAGTCTCGTTCTCCGACCGCTGCGGCAGCTCGGCCTTCTCGTCGTGGCCCGAGACCGAGTCCTTGAATTCGCGCATGCCGCGCCCGAGCGAGCGGCCGATCTCGGGCAGCCGCTTCGGCCCGAACACGAGCAGCGCGACGATCAGAATCACGATCAACCCGGCAATGCCGACTTCCGGCATATCCGAAGCGTAGCGCTTCGCCGTCTGGGTATGAACGCCCCATGCGCAAGAAACCGCTGCACGAACAAGTGATGGTCGTCACGGGTGCTTCGAGTGGTGTCGGCCGCGCGGTTGCGCGGGCGGCCGGGGAGCGCGGCGCGAAGGTGGTGGTCGGGGCACGCGGCAAAGAAGGGCTGAACGCGGCTGTCGAGGAAATCGAGGGCGCGGGCTCGGAGGCGCTCGCGGTTGCCGGGGACGTCGCGGAGCGCGAGTACAACGACGAGCTCGTCCGCGCGGCCCTGGAGAGGTTTGGACGCATCGACACGTTCATCGCCAACGCGATCGTCACCGTCTATGCAGAGGTTGAGCAGCTCGAGCCCGACGAGCTGCGGCGGGTGTTCGACGTCAACTTCTTCGGCGTGGCCAATGGCTACTGGGCCGCATTGCCGGCCTTGAAGGAGAGCCACGGCACGTTCCTGCACGTTTCCTCGGCGCTCGCCTATCGGGGCATCCCGCTCCAAGCGGCGTATTGCTCGTCGAAGGCAGCGGCGCGAACCTTCCTGGAGTCGGCGCGGGTCGAGCTCCAGAAGCACGGCCACGACGTCGCGATCTCACTCGTCCTCCCTGGCGCGATCAACACGCCGCAGTTTGACCGTGACCGGCAGAAGATCGGCAAGCAGCCGCAGCCGGTTCCACCGATCTACGAACCTGAGCCGTACGCCGAGGCGGTGCTGCGCTGCGCCGAGAAGCCTATCCGGGAGCTGCCGGTCTCGTGGGGCGCGCAGAAACTGCTTTGGGGCCAGAAGCTCTCGCCGCGGGCGGGCGACTGGATGCTCCGCCGGATGGGCTGGAAAAACCAGCACACGGACGAGGCCAAACCGGTGGACTCGCCGGACAACTTGTACGAGACGCTTCCCGGCGACCCGGGAGCCCACGGCCGGTTCGACGGGCAAGCGAAGGCCTCGACCGTCTGGACGAGGCTCCGCCTGCTGATTCCGAAGGGCTAGTAAACGATCCGGTGCATCCGCCCGGCGCTGATCTGGACGAGCCAGACGGACAGCACCAGGGTCGGGAAGCTCGAGAAGAGCCCGTACGCCGAGAAGCCCGGAATCGCGTAGCCCGCGAGGTCTGGGAATGCCTGCACCAGCGCGAGCCCGGCGAGGCGTCCCGCCATCAGCGCGCCGGCCGCAAACGCGATGGGAACGTCGTACTTCAGCGTCCGCAGGACGATCTTCACGAACACGGCTCCGACGATGCTCGTCAGGATCGCCCAGCTCTCGACACTTGTCTCTGGGGCGAGACCTACGAACGCCTCGGAGATCCAGGAGCTGATCGCGCCGCCGGCGAGCACTGCCATTAGCGCGATTGGAAAGCTTGGCTGGCTGGTGTCGGCCATGATTCCTCCTTCGGGCGTGGCCGCACCGCCATGCACTCGTTCGCACCGTGATTCGGCGGCTCGGCGGTCGTTCTGCATCCCTCGGTCGGAGGTATCCGCAGACTCGCTAGCATGGGCCTTGCGGGCATGCGAACGGCACCCGCATCCTGACCAATGGCACTACTCGAACTGAAGAATCTGCACGTCGCGTTGGAGGACGGCACCGAGATCGTCAAGGGTGTCGATCTCGCCGTGAACACGAACGAGACCCACGCGATCATGGGGCCGAACGGCTCGGGCAAGTCGACGCTCGCCTACGCGCTGATGGGGCACCCGGCCTACGAGATCAGCGAGGGCGAGATCCTGCTCGACGGCCAGGACGTGACCGAGATGGAGGCGGACGAGCGCGCGCAGAAGGGCCTCTTCCTCGCCTTCCAGTACCCGCACGCCGTCCCCGGCGTGACGGTCACGAGCTTCCTCCGCTCGGCGATCAACTCGATCCGCAAGGCCAAGGCCGGCGAGGACGACCCGATTCCGATTCCCGAGTTCCGCAAGGAGCTGATGGCGGCGATGGAGCGCCTCAAGGTCCCGCGCGAGATGGCTGGCCGCTACCTGAACGAGGGCTTTTCGGGCGGCGAGAAGAAGCGCGTCGAGATCCTGCAGATGGCGATGCTCAAGCCACGGATCGCCGTGCTCGACGAGACCGACTCGGGCCTCGACATCGACGCGCTCAAGATCGTCGCCGGCGGCGTCAAGGAGCTCGTGGGGCCTATCATGGGTGCAGTCGTGATCACGCACTACCAGCGGATCCTCAACTACATCAAGCCGGACTTCGTGCACGTGTTCGTCGACGGGCGTATCGTCGAGGAAGGCGGGCCGGAGCTCGCGCACAAGCTGGAGGCGGAAGGCTACGAGGCGTTTATGCCGGCGGTCGCCGCGGGAGGTGGTGAGTGATGGCAGCCACGCCCGAGACCGAGATCGTCGCCGGGATCGGCAACGACTACAAGTACGGCTTCCACGACGAGGAGAACTACGTCTTCAAGTCCGAGCGGGGCCTGACCCGAGAGGTTGTCGAGGCGATCTCAGAGCACAAGAACGAGCCCGACTGGATGCGGAAGTTCCGGCTCAAGTCGCTCGAGTACTTCCAGGCGCGCCCGCTGCCGACCTGGGGCGGCGACCTCAGCCAGATCGACTTCGAGAACATCTACTACTACATCAAGCCGACCGAGAAGCAGGCCCAGTCGTGGGAGGACCTGCCGCCGGACATCAAGAACACGTGGGACCGCCTCGGCATCCCCGAGGCGGAGCGGAAGTTCCTGGCCGGCGTCGGCGCCCAGTAC